>NZ_JQNR01000005.1:1809618-2111221 GCF_000745345.1 Actinacidiphila yeochonensis CN732
CGGCAACGTCCAGGGGCTGGCCCGGCTGCTCTTCACCACCTACGTGTGGGCGTTCGAGATCACCGGCGCCCTGCTGATCACCGCCGCGGTGGGCGCCATGGTGCTCACCCACCGCGAGCGCACCGAACGCCGGGCCACCCAGCGCGAGCAGTCGCAGGCCCGGGTGCGCGAGGGCAAGCAGGTGGCCCCGCTGCCCGCGCCGGGCACCTACGCCCGGCACAACGCGGTGGACGTGCCGGCGCTGCTGCCGGACGGCACCCCGTCCGACCTGTCGGTCAGCTCCACGCTGCGCGAGCGCGGGCAGATCCGGGACGTGTCGCGGGACGCGATGCGCCGGCTGGCCGAGCTGGACCAGCGCTCCGACGAGTGGCTGGAGCGCACCCCGAAGATGGTGCCGCTGCTGAGCGGCTCGCACCGCTGGCGGGGCGGCGGGAACGGGGCCAACGGCGCCACCGTGACCAACGGGAACGGCGCCAACGGCTCCAACGGTTCGAACGGCTCCAACGGCAACGGGACCAACGGCAACGGCTCCAACGGGAACGGCAACGGGAACGGCGCGAACGGTTCGCACGGCGGCGGCTCCGGCGGTTCCGGGGCTGACGGCCCCGGCGGCGACCGGAACGGCGAGCGGGCCTCGGCCGAGGAGGGCGCCAAGTGAACCCGGTCAACTACCTCTACCTCGCGGCGCTGCTGTTCACCATCGGCGCCGCAGGCGTTCTCATCCGGCGCAACGCGATCGTGGTGTTCATGTGCGTGGAGCTGATGCTCAACGCCTGCAACCTCGCGTTCGTCACCTTCTCCCGGCTGCACGGCAACCTCGACGGGCAGGTCATCGCCTTCTTCACGATGGTCGTCGCCGCCGCCGAGGTCGTGGTGGGGCTGGCGATCATCGTGTCGATCTACCGTTCCCGCCACTCGGCCTCGGTCGACGACGCGAACCTGATGAAGCTGTAGAGGGGCTGCGAACGTGGAAACCCTGATTGGACTGCTCGTCGCGGCACCCCTGCTGGGCGCGGGCATCCTGCTCACCGGCGGCCGCCGGCTGGACCGGAGCGGCCACCTGCTGGGGACGCTGCTGGCGCTGGCCTCGTTCGTCCTGGGCGCGGTGCTCTTCTTCACCATGCTCGGCAAGGACGCCGACCAACGCACCCTGCACTCGCACCTGTTCACCTGGGTGCCGGTGGGCGGCTTCCAGGCCCAGGTCGGCTTCCAGCTCGACCAGCTGTCGATGACCTTCGTCCTGCTGATCACCGGCGTGGGCACGCTGATCCACGTCTACTCGATCGGCTACATGGCCGACGACGAGCGGCGCCGCCGCTTCTTCGGCTACCTCAACCTGTTCCTCGCGGCGATGCTGCTGCTGGTGCTGGCCGACAACTACTTCCTGCTGTACGCCGGCTGGGAGGGCGTGGGGCTCGCCTCGTACCTGCTGATCGGGTTCTGGCAGCACAAGCCCAGCGCCGCCACCGCGGCGAAGAAGGCGTTCATCGTCAACCGGGTCGGCGACATCGGCCTGTCGGTGGCGATCATGCTGATGTTCACCACCTTCGGCTCGTTCGCCTTCTCCGACGTGCTGCCGAACGCGGGCGCCGCGCACCACGCCACCGTCACCGGCATCGGCTTCATGCTGCTGCTGGCCGCGTGCGGCAAGTCCGCGCAGGTGCCGCTCCAGTCCTGGCTCGGCGACGCCATGGAGGGCCCGACCCCGGTCTCCGCGCTGATCCACGCGGCGACCATGGTGACCGCCGGCGTGTACCTCATCACCCGCTCCGGGGCGATCTTCAACGCCGCCCCGGCCGCGCAGACGGCGACCGTGACCGTCGGCACCGTCACGCTGCTCTTCGGTGCCATCGTCGGTTGCGCCAAGGACGACATCAAGAAGGCACTGGCCGGCTCGACGATGTCGCAGATCGGCTACATGGTGCTGGCCGCCGGGCTCGGCCCGATCGGCTACGTCTTCGCGATCATGCACCTGGTGACGCACGGCTTCTTCAAGGCCGGGCTCTTCCTGGGCGCCGGCTCGGTGATGCACGGCATGAACGACGAGGTGGACATGCGGCGTTACGGCGCCCTGCGTCGCCACATGCCGATCACCTTCGTCACCTTCGGCCTCGGCTACCTGGCGATCATCGGCTTCCCGGGCCTGTCCGGGTACTTCTCCAAGGACAAGATCATCGAGGCGGCGTTCGCGAAGGGCGGTACCGAGGGCTGGATCCTCGGCGGCTGCGCCCTGGTCGGCGCGGCCGTCACCGCGTTCTACATGACGCGCGTGATGCTGATGACGTTCTTCGGCGAGAAGCGCTGGCAGCCGGACGCGGAGGGCCACCAGCCGCACCCGCACGAGTCGCCGTCCACCATGACCGTGCCGATGATCATCCTGGCGTTCGGATCGGTCTTCGCCGGCGGCCTGTTCAGCATCAACTCGGCCTTCGTGGACTGGCTGTCCCCGGTCACCGGCCACACCGAGGGCGACTCCCCGGTGAGCACCTCCGCGGTCATGGCCGGCACCCTGGTGGTGCTGGTCCTCGGCGTGCTGCTGGCCTGGATGATGTACGGCCGCCGCCCGGTGCCCGCCACCGCCCCGCGCGGCAGCCTGCTCACCCGCGCCGCCCGCCGCGACCTGCTCCAGGACGACTTCAACCACGTCGTCCTGGTGCGCGGCGGCGAGCACCTGACCCGTTCGCTGGTCTACCTCGACCACTCCCTGGTCGACGGCGTCGTGAACGGCACGGCGGCGTCCGTCGGCGGCCTGTCCGGGCGGCTCCGGCGGCTGCAGAACGGCTACGCCCGGTCGTACGCCGTCTCCATGCTCGGCGGTACCGCGGTCGTGGTCGCCGCCACCCTTCTGATGAGGGCGGTCTGACCCATGGCTGATTCCTTCCCGATCCTGACGGTGACCGCCGCCGTCCCGGCCGTGGGCGCGGTGGTGACCGCGGCGGTGCCGGCTGTCCGGCGGGTCGCCGCCAAGTACACGGCGCTGCTCTTCTCGCTGGCCACGCTGGTGCTGGCGCTGGTGACGCTGGTCCGGTTCGACCCGCACGGCGACCGCTACCAGTTCACCGAGAACCACACCTGGGTGCGGAGCTTCGGCCTCCACTACGACCTGGGCGTGGACGGCATCGGCGCGGTGATGGTGGCGCTGACCGCGCTGCTGATCCCGTTCGTCATCCTGGCCGGCTGGCACGACGCCGACCCGCTGGAGGACCGCACCCCCAACCGGCGCTGGCGGCCCACCCAGGGCTTCTTCGCGCTGATCCTGCTGGTCGAGGCGATGGTGGTGCTCTCCTTCGAGGCCACCGACGTCTTCCTCTTCTACCTGTTCTTCGAAGCCATGCTGATCCCGATGTACTTCCTCATCGGCGGCTTCGGCGACCGGGCGCACGCGTCGGGCGAGGAGGAGGCGGCCCGGCAGCGCTCCTACGCGGCGGTGAAGTTCCTCCTCTACAACCTGGCCGGCGGCCTGATCATGCTGGCCGCGGTGATCGGCCTCTACGCCGCCACCGCCAAGCAGCTGGGCACCGGCACGTTCTCGCTCCAGGAGATCCTGGCCGCGCGCGCCTCCGGCCACCTGCACCTGGTGACCTCCACCGAGCGGTGGCTCTTCCTCGGCTTCTTCTTCGCCTTCGCGGTGAAGGCCCCGCTGTGGCCGCTGCACACCTGGCTGCCGAACGCCATGGGCGAGTCCACGGCGCCGGTGGCGGTGCTGATCACCGCGGTCGTCGACAAGGTCGGCACCTTCGCGATGCTCCGCTTCTGCCTCCAGCTCTTCCCGGACGCGTCCAAGTGGGCCACCCCGGTGATCCTGGTGCTCGCGGTGATCAGCATCATCTACGGCGCCCTGCTCGCCGTCGGCCAGCGCGACATCAAGCGGCTGATCGCGTACGCGTCCGTCTCGCACTTCGGCTTCATCATCCTGGGCATCTTCGCGATGACCAGCCAGGGCCAGTCCGGCGCCACGCTGTACATGGTCAACCACGGCATCTCCACCGCCGCGCTGATGCTGGTGGCCGGCTTCCTCATCACCCGGCGCGGCTCGCGGCTCATCTCCGACTTCGGCGGGGTGCAGAAGGTCGCGCCGATCCTGGCGGGCACCTTCCTCGTCGGCGGCCTGGCCACCCTCTCGCTGCCCGGGCTCGCCCCGTTCGTCAGCGAGTTCCTGGTGCTGGTGGGCACGTTCAGCCGCTACCCGGCGCTGGGCATCGTGGCCACGCTGGGCATCGTGCTGGCCGCGCTGTACGTGCTGGTGCTCTACCAGCGGACGATGACCGGCCCGGTGAAGGCCGGCATCGAGGGCCTTTCCGACCTGAAGGCCCGTGAACTCCTGGTGGTGGCACCGCTGATCGCGCTGCTGCTCTTCCTGGGCGTCTACCCGAAGCCGGTCGCCGACATCGTCAACCCGTCGGTCCAGCACACGCTCTCCGACGTGCACAAGACCGACCCCAAGCCCGCGCTGGAGGCGAAGAAGTGAGCGCCGCACTGCACTCGGGGGCCGCCGTCCACAGCCTGTGGACGAGCGCGGCGCCCAGCACCGAACGGTTCCCCACGCCGCACATCGAGTACGCGCAGCTCTCCCCGGTGCTGATCGTCCTCGGCGTGGCCCTGGTCGGCGTCCTCGTCGAGGCGTTCGTCCCGCGCCGGTCCCGCTACACCGCGCAGGTGGTCGTCTCCGCGCTGGGCCTGGCGGCGGCGTTCGCCGCGATCATCGCGCTGGCGGAGAACGGCTACGGCACCACCAAGGCGCACATCGCCGCCATGGGCGCGGTGGCCGTGGACGGTCCGGCGCTCTTCCTCCAGGGCACCATCCTGCTGGTCGGGCTGGTCGCCCTCTTCACCTTCGCCGAGCGGCGACTGGACCCCAGGAGCCACGGCCGGCACATCGACTCCTTCGCCGCGCAGGGCTCCGCGGTGCCCGGCGGCGAGCAGGAGAAGGCCGCGGTGCGGGCCGGGTTCACCACCACCGAGGTCTTCCCGCTGCTGCTCTTCGCGGTCGGCGGCATGCTGGTCTTCCCGGCCGCCAACGACCTGCTGACGCTCTTCGTCGCGCTGGAGGTCTTCTCGCTGCCGCTGTACATCCTGTGCGCGCTGGCCCGCCGCAACCGGCTGATGTCGCAGGAGTCGGCCGTCAAGTACTTCCTGCTGGGCGCGTTCTCCTCGGCGTTCCTGCTCTTCGGCATCGCCCTGCTGTACGGCTACGCCGGCACCGTCTCGTACTCCGGCATCGCCGCCGTCATCGACGGCACCGCCCCCGTCACCCCGGCGCTGGCCGACACCACCGGCAACGACGCGCTGCTGCTGATCGGCCTGGCCATGGTGGCCGTCGGGCTGCTGTTCAAGGTCGGCGCGGTGCCCTTCCACATGTGGAAGCCGGACGTCTACCAGGGTGCGCCCACCCCGGTCACCGGGTTCATGGCCGCGGCCACCACGGTCGCCGCGTTCGGCGCGCTGCTGCGGCTGCTGTACGTGGTGCTGCCCGGGATGCGCTGGGACTGGCGGCCCGTCATGTGGGGCGTGGCCATCGCCACGATGGCGTTCGGCGCGATCGTCGCCGTCACCCAGACCGACGTCAAGCGGCTGCTGGCGTACTCCTCGGTGGCGCACGCCGGCTTCATCCTGGCCGGTGTGATCGCGGTCAACAGGAACGGCGTCTCGTCCGTCCTCTTCTACCTGGCCGCGTACTCGTTCGTGACGCTCGGCGCGTTCGCGGTGGTCACCCTGGTGCGCGACGCCGGCGGCGAGGCCACCCACCTCTCCCGCTGGGCGGGTCTGGGCCGGCGCTCCCCGCTGGTGGCGGCGGTCTTCGCGGTCTTCCTGCTGGCCTTCGCCGGCATCCCGCTGACCTCCGGCTTCGCGGGCAAGTTCGCCGTCTTCAAGGCGGCGGCGCAGGGCGGGGCGATGCCGCTGGTCATCGTCGGTGTGATCGCCTCCGCGGTGGCGGCGTTCTTCTACGTCCGGGTGATCGTGCTGATGTTCTTCTCCGAGCCCCGCGCCGACGGCCCGACCGTGGCGGTGCCCTCGCCGCTCACCTCGGCGGCGATCGCCCTGGGCGTGGCGGTCACGGTGGTGCTCGGCGTGGCGCCGCAGTACTTCCTGGACCTGGCGGACAAGGCCAGCGTCTTCGTCCGCTGACCGCCGCTCGTCCCGCCGGCCCGTCGGCTCGTTCCCGTCCCGCTGGCCCGCTCTTCTCGCACCGGTGCCCGGCCCCCTCTGCGGCGGCCGGGCACCGGTGCGTTCGGGGCCGATGAACTAAGGTCGATTGATAAAGTAGCCTTAGCGTATGAGCGACAGCCTGGACCCGGACGGAGTCGCCGCGGCGCTGCTGGCGAGTATCAGCGTGCTGGTGCGGCGGGTGCGCCAGGTGCCCCCTGGCGGCGGACTCACCATGCCCGAGCGGACGGCTCTCTCGCTCCTGGAGCGCGAGGGCCCCACCACGTCCTCGGCGCTGGCCCGGCAGGTGCAGATCACCGCACAGGCCATGGGGGCGACGCTCGGCACGCTGCGCGGCCGCGGCCTGGTCGAACGCCGTCCGGACCCGGACGACGGCAGGCGCGTGGTGCTGACGGTGACCGACGCCGGCCGGCAGGCGCTGAAGGACAAGCGCAACGCGCGGGCCGAACTCGTCACCCGGGCCCTCACCGGCGACACCTTCAGCGCCGCGGAGCTGGAGCAGCTCGCGGCGGCCGCACCGCTGCTGGAGCGGCTGGCCCAGAACATCTGAGGCCGGGCGTCCGAGGCCGGGCGTCCGAGGCCGGGCGTCCGAGGCCGGGCCGGGCGTCCGGCGCCGAAACGTCCGAGCCTCACCTCCGGCGCCTCACCTCCGGCGCCGACGGAGCCGCCAGGGACCGGCCCACCAGCGGCCGAGCCCCCGTCAGCTGTCGAGACCGCCTCCACCGCCCGCTCCGGCGACCAGCCGGCACCCGAAGGAGAGACAACCACCGTGACCCTGACGACGATCCACCCCACGCCCGAGGCGACGCGATGACCCTGCTCGGCCGACTCCTGAAGAACCGGCGGTCGGGCGACGCCGACACGGCCTGGAACCTGCCCAACCTCCAGGGCCCCGAGCGGCTGGAGCTCGCCAGCCGGGACTTCGGCGACGGCGGCGCCATGGCGCTGGAGCACTGCGCGAAGCACATCCGCGGCGCCGACCGGTCCCCCCACCTGACCTGGTCCGAACTCCCGCCCGGCACCGCGCAGCTCCTCCTCGTGGTCGAGGACGTCGACGTCCCCACCAGCAAGCCCGCCGTGCACTGCGTCGCCCTGATCGACCCGGCGGCGGCGGCCCACCTGGAGCCCGGCGCCCTGGCGGCACGGCAGCCCGCGCCCGGGGTGCGGGCGCTGCGGGCCACCGTCGGCCGCGGCTACCACGGTCCCGCGCCCATCAAGGGCCACGGGCCGCACCGCTACGTCTTCCAGTTGTTCGCCCTCTCCGCACCCGTGGAGAGCGGCCCCGACGGCACGCCGCTGGACCGGGCGCGGCCCCGCGCCCTGCTGCCCGCCGTCACCGCGACCGTCCTCGGCCGCGCCCGGCTGACCGGCGTCTACGAACGCTGACCCCCGGGGCAGGCCCGACGGGCGGCCGCCGCTCTCCCGCCGCGGGGGAGAGCGGCGGCGCCGGGCCCGGACGCCGGGGGAGGCGGGCCCGAGGCGGGCGGCCGGGCCGGGCGGCGGCCTGTCCCGGAGGTGTCCTGACGTCGGCCTGCCGGTGTGCGCGCCTCGGCCCCCAGGTGAACCTCCTCGAATGATGGGGGATTTCACGCCAACCATCGGGAACACGTGGCACCTGCACTGATCTTCCTGACACGCTGTCCGGCGTTGACATCGCAAGCCCGCCTGAAGGAGGAGCACATGCGTCGTCTCAGAGCTCTCGGTGCGGTCGCCGGCCTGGCCCTGGCCGCCGCCGGCACCGCGGTCGTGGCCGCGCCGTCCGCCTCGGCCGCCTCGGCGTCCGCCATGCGGCCGGACTACTCGTACTGCTTCACCAGCCAGGGGACCAACTACGGCACGGTCTCCTGCCAGACCACCAGCGCGGGTGACAGCTGGCAGCTCGTCATCGTCTGCTACTCGACGGCGAACTCGGCGATCACCCAGAAGGTCACCGGCCTCTCCCACTCGGGCAACGGCAGTGACACCCTCTACTGCCCCAGCGGCTACCTCATCTCCTACGCCAGCGTGAACAACAACAACTGACCCGCAGCCCTCCCCGTGCGGGCCCGCCGCGAGCCACGCGAGCGGTGACGGGGAGGGCGGAGGGGGTGCCGGGCCGCTCGGGCCACGGCACCCCCTCGCCGGGTCGCCGGGGCGGGCGGGTTCAGGCCGGGCGGACAGCCCAGCCGAGAACGGCCGTGTGGGGGAGGGCGAGCAGGCCCTCCGGGGTGCGGAACCCGACGGCGAGCTCGTCGTAGCGGCGCCGGACCTCGGCGGCCACCGGGGCGGGCTGCGCGCTGAGGACGGAGCCCGCGAGCCCGATACCGGTGGCCAGACCCGACCACCAGACCTCCGGGTCCGCCAGGTGGTCCCACGCCAGGGTGCGGGCGGCCGCGTCCGCGAACCCGGCGGCGGAGAGCAGGCCGCCGAGCCCCGCCTCGGTGCGGGGGAAGTCCTCGTCGGCGGCGAGGCCGGCCGGCGTCCCGGACGGGTGGACCGCGCCGGCGGCCGCCAGAGCCCGGCTGATCAGCTCCTGGCCCGCCGCCCGCGGGCTGGTCCACACGGTCAGCGCGACACTCCCGCCCGGCCGCAGCACCCGCAGCAGCTCGGCCAGGGCGGTGGCGGGACGCCCCACGTGGTTGAGCACGAAGTTGGCCACCACCGCGTCGAAGGAGCCGTCGGCGAAGGGGAGTTCCGGCAGCACGGCCTGGCGTACCGCCGCCTCCGGGACGGCCTCGGCCGCCCGTGCCACCATCGACGGCTCGGCGTCCACCGCCGTCACCTCGGCCCCGAGCCGGACCGCCGCCCGGGCCGCCGTGCCCGTGCCGGTACCCACGTCCAGCACCCGGACACCCGGACCGATCCCGGCGGCGGCCAGCACCTCCGGCACCGTGTGGGCGCACAGGAGGCCGGAACTCGCCTCGAACGCCGCCGCCTTGCCCTGCCACATCCGCCGTTCGTAGGCGTCGAAGTCCCCCACCCGCGTCCCCTCCCGAAGTCGAGGGCCCACCCTACGCCGGGCCCGCGTGCGCCCCCGTCGGGCGGCGGGCCACGAGGAACGACGCGTCGCTCGGGTACGCCGGCGCCCTGCCGTACGACGCGGCCAGCGCGGTCTTCGGGTGGGCGGACACCTGCCAGCCGTGGCGGGACAGCCAGGTGTCGGCCGGCTCGTCCAGGCCACCCTGGAAGAGGTCGCTGACCTGCTGGAAGGGGTCGTCCTCCGGGCTCTGACCGACGAGCCGGCCCAGCCCCGCGCCGTAGCTGAGCGACAGCGCGCTTCCCGGGGCGGACAGCTCACCGACCGCCTCCAGCACCGCCGCCGCGTCCTCCGCCCGCAGGTAGGCCAGCAGCCCCTCGACCAGCCACGCCGTCGGCGCCCCGGCCTCGAACCCGGCCGCGGCCAGCGCCCCGCCCCACGGCTCGCGCAGGTCCGCGGCCACGGTGTGCCGTTCGCAGACCGCCACCGCGCCCTCGGCGGCGAGCACCCGCTCCTTGAAGGCCAGCACCTCGGGCAGGTCCACCTCGAAGAGCCGGGTGCCCTCGGGCCAGTCCAGCCGGAAGGCCCGGGTGTCCAGCCCGGCCGCCACCAGCACCACCTGCCGCGTGCCGGACGCCGCCTCGGCCGTCAGGTAGTCGTCGAAGAACCGGGTGCGCAGCACCACGTGCTCGGCCATCGCCAGCCCGGTCCGCGACGGTGTCCGGGACGCCGGCCGCTCCTGCCCGTCGGCCGTCGCGGCCCGCACGAACGCCGCCGCCAGGTCATCCCGGAAGAGGGCGTCCGCCCGCCGGCTCTCGGCCGCCCGCACCCGGGCCACCCGCACCGCCGTACCACCGACCCCCGCCGGCACCCCGATTCGCGTCATACCCGCCCAACGCGGCCGACGCCCGGCCGGGTTCCCGGGCACGGCGTTGTGTACTCCCGGCCCGAGGCCCCCATCGGTCCGTCCCTCCTCGCGTCCTCCCGTCACGACCACCGTAGGGGAGGGGTACGACAACCGCCCGGAACCGGCGTGCGGTCCGGGCGGCCGTACGGCAGGGGCCGGGGCCTCAGTTGGGGACGGCGAGGAGGAGGGCGAAGCGCGCGGCGTCGTCCGTCCACCAGTGGCGGACGGTGAACCCGCCCTCCTTCAGCTCGGCCGTCAGGCTCTCCCGGCGGAACTTGCAGGAGAGCTCGGTGCGCAGGTCCTCGCCGGGCGCGAGGTCCAGGGAGACGTCGAGGTCGGGGATCTTGACGGTCTGGGCGGTGCGCGCCCGCAGGTGCATCTCGACCCGTTCGTGCTCCGCGTTCCAGAGCGCGACGTGCTGGAACGCCTCCGGGACGAAGTTCGCGCCCAGCTCCCGGTTGAGGACGTGCAGCACGTTGCGGTTGAACTCCGCGGTGGTGCCGGCCGCGTCGTCGTAGGCGCGCAGCAGCACCTCCGTGTCCTTGACCAGGTCCGCGCCGAGCAGCAGCACGTCGTCGCTGCTGAGGGCACGGGCGAGGGTGCGGTAGAACGCGGCGCGCTGCTCCCGGTCGAAGTTGCCGACCGTACTGCCGAGGAAGGCCAGCAGCCGCGGGCCCGGCTCGTCGGAGAGCGGGATGCCGCCCTCGAAGTCGGCGACGGTGGCCCGTACGTCCAGCTCCGGGTAGTCGCGGCAGATCGCCCGCCCGGCCTCCTCCAGCGCCGACCCGCTGACGTCCAGGGGCGCGTAGCGGCGCAGGCTGCCGCCGGCGGTGAGCGCGTCCAGCAGCAGCCGGGTCTTGCGGGAGGAGCCCGAGCCCAGCTCGATCAGCGTGGCCGCGCGGGTGAGCTGGGCGATCTCGGGGGCGCGGCGCTCCAGGATCTCCTGCTCGGCCCGGGTCGGGTAGTACTCCGGCAGCCGGGTGATCTGCTCGAAGAGGTCGCTGCCGCGCGCGTCGTAGAACCACTTGGGCGGCAGCGTGCGCGGCGCCGTGCCCAGGCCGGCGCGGACGTCGGCGTGCAGGGTCTCGGTGAAGTAGCCGGCCGGCAGCCGGTCGTCGAGGGTGAAACGGCTGGTGGTGCTGCTCATCGCGGGGACTTCCTTCGGTTCGGGGCGCAGGCTGATGACGCGTACGCCGTCCGTGGCAGCCAGCAGCAGCGAGCGGTCGGGGACCTCCCGCCACGGGCCGAGTCCTCCCCCTCGGGCGTCTCCGCCGGGCTGGTCGTCCGGCTCGGAGGCGACGAGGACCGTGCCCGGCCCGGTGCGATACCAGAGCGTGTCGCCCCAGGCGGTGGCCGCGACGGCGCGGCCGTCGGTGAGCAGCAGGTTGAGCCGGGCGGACGGCCGGGCCGCGGCGACCTCGCGGACCACCGCGGCCAGCGCCCCGCCGGGGGCCTCGCCCTGCCGCAGCCGGGAGCGGGCCATGGCCCACAGCACGGCGGAGTCGGAGTGGGTCTCCAGGTCCAGGAGCTCCGCCGTGGTGAGGCGGGTGGGCAGCCGGGTCCAGTCGGGGACGGCTCCGTTGTGGCTGAACAGCCAGCGCCCGTCGCGGAAGGGCGCGGCGGCCGACTCGTCGGGCGTGGTGCCCTCGGTGGCGGACCGCACGGCGGCCAGTACGGCCCCGCTGCGCACCACCCGGGCCAGCTCGGCGAAGTTCGGGTCCGCCCATACCGGCAGCGCCCGGCGGTAGCGGGCGGGCACGGGGAAGCCGGGGTCGCCGGGCCGCTCGGGCACGGCACCCGTATCCGTATCCGCGCCCGGGTGCGCGTCGGCGTCCGCGCCCGGCTCCGCGTCGGCCTCCTCGGGCAGCGGGTACCAGCCGACGCCGAAGCCGTCCGCGTTCACCGTGCCGTGCCGTTGCAGTCGCGGGTGCCACGCCTGCTCGTACAGCCCGCCGGGCGGGTCGGTGAGCAGCCGCCGCAGCGTCGTCGGCGGGCCCAGGTAGGCGAGGTGGCGGCACATCAGGCGGCCCCGCCGCCCGCCGGACCGGAAGCGTCCCGCTCGACGCCTCGCTCGGCGTCCCCTAGGGCGTCCCGTACGGCGTCCCGCGCGGTGCGGAAGCCGGCGAAGATCTGCCGCCGGACCGGGTAGTCCCAGTTGCGGAAGGTGCCCCGGCAGGCCACCGGGTCGACCCCGAAGGCGCCGCCGCGCAGCACCTTGTAGTCCGGGCCGAAGAAGACCTCCGAGTACTCCTTGTAGGGGAACGCGGCGAAGCCCGGGTAGGGCGTGAAGTCGGAGGAGGTCCACTCCCACACGTCCCCGACGAGCTGCCGGGCGCCGCTGGGCGCGGCCCCCGCCGGGTAGCTGCCGGCCGGGGCGGGCCGGAGGTGGCGCTGCCCGAGGTTGGCGTGTTCGGGGCCCGGGTCGGCGTCGCCCCACGGGTAGCGGCGGGAGCGGCCGGTGGCCGGGTCGTACCGGGCGGCCTTCTCCCACTCCGCCTCGGTGGGCAGCCGGCGGCCGGCCCAGCGGGCGTAGGCGTCGGCCTCGTACCAGCACACGTGCATCACCGGCTCGTCCGGCGGCACCGGCTCGACGTGGCCGAACCGGCGCCGGGTCCAGCGGCCGCCCTCCCCGGTCGCCCCGGGCCCGTCCTCCCGGGACCAGAACAGCGGCGCGGTCAGCCCGGCCTCCCGGACGTGCCGCCAGCCCTCCGGGGTCCACCACTTCGGGTCCTGGTAGCCGCCGGCCTCGACGAACTCGGCGTACCGGCCGTTGGTGACCGGCACCGTGTCCAGCCAGAACGCCGGCACCTCCACCTGGTGGGCGGGCAGTTCGTTGTCCAGCGCCCACGGCTCGGTGCTGGTGCCCATGGTGAACGGGCCGCCGGGCACCAGGACCTCGCGGGGCAGCGCGTCGGCGTCGGCGGGCGCGGGCGGCGGCGCCGGGGCGTCCAGGACGGGCGGGCCCTGGCGCAGCTGGTGGGTGGCGAGCATGGTCTCGCCGTGCTGGGCCTCGTGCTGGGCGACCATGCCGAAGACGAAGCCGCCGGCCAGCAGCCGCTCCGGGTGGTCGGGGGAGGTGTCGGTTCCGGCCAGCACCTCCAGCGTCCGCGCGCGCACCTCGTCGGTGTACGCGCGGGCCTCGGCCGGGCCGAGCAGCGGCAGCGCGGGGCGGTCGGCGCGCGGGGTCCGGAACGCGTCGTAGACGTGGTCCAGGTCGGGGCGGACACCGGGACGGCCGCCGGCCTCGCGGACCAGCCACAACTCCTCCTGGTTGCCGATGTGCGCCAGGTCCCACACCAGGGGCGACATCAGCGGGGAGTGCTGGGCGACGAGGTCGTCGTCGGTGACGGCGTCGGTGAGCAGGGTGGTGCGGCGCCGCGCGGCCTCCAGGGCGGCCAGCGCCCGGGCGGCGGGGCTCCCCCGGGGCCGCCGGCGGGCTCGGCCGCGGCTCCGGGCGAGGGCTCGGAGCCGGTGGCGGTGGCGGTGGCGGTGGAGGCGGACGGTACCAACACGACGGACGGGTCCGGTGCGCCGGGTTCTTCGGACGCACCGGGACGGGAGGTGTGTGGATCGGTCACGACGGGCTTCCTCGCGGGTCAGGCGTCAGGCGCGGCTGAGCGCGTCCAACTGGTCATGGGCCGGGCATCGGCCGCGTTCGGGATAACGCTCGGCGAAGTCGGACAGAGCCCGCCGCAGCTCCGCCGGCGCCCCCTGGCGGGCCAGGGCGCTCTCGGCGGCGGCGAAGCAGGCCCGCGCGGCCTCGGCCAGCTCCGGGTCGGCCAGGCCCACGCGGGCGGCGCGGTGCCACAGCTCGGTCGCGGGGAGCGGGCCGGTCGCGGCGGCCAGGCGCTCGGTGGCGGCGTAGGCGGCGTCCGCGGCGACCGGGTCGTCCAGCAGCACGGACGCCAGCAGGGTCGGCACGATCCAGCCGTCGCCGGACTGCGCGTCGGTCATCCGCAGCTCCAGCCAGCCGCGCGGGCGCACCGGCGGGAAGAGGGTGCTGAGGTGGTAGTCGAGGTCCTCGACGGTCGGGCGGCGCAGCCCCGGCACGCCGCGCACCCACTGCCGGAAGGTGAGGCCGGGTGGCGCCGTCCAGTCCTCCGGGGCCCGGGCGGCGGGCCCGGCAGGCCGTCCGGGGAGCCGTCGACGGCCCCGCCCGGGGTCTCCGCGCCGGGGCGCACGCACAGCAGGCGGGCGTCCATGGCGTAGCGCACCCAGGACGTGCGGGGGTCGCCGTGGTGGGCGGGGTGGAGGGTGCGGCCGGGGTCCATCCGGGACCAGACGGCCTGCCGGTTGGACAGCCACCCGTTGGGACGCCCCTCGGAGAAGGGCGAGTTGGCGAAGGCGGCGACCATGACCGGGCCGAGCCGGTGGACGAGCGCCCAGCGCGCGCGGTAACCGGTGATGCCGGGGGTGTCGTCGCCGGCGTCCAGGTTCACCTGGAGGGACGCGGTGCGGCGCATCATGGTGCGGCCCCACGGGCCCTCACGGTCGAAGAAGCGCTCCATGGCGCGGTAGCGCGGATGGTCGAGCACCCGGGGCGGGTCCCGGTGGGCGTCGAGCCCGCTGCCCACGAGGACGAGGCCGGCGCCCTCCAGGGCCGTCCTCAGGACGGTGAGGTCCGCCGCCATCGCGGACACGCAGCCCGCGACGCTCTCGGCGGGCCGGGAGCTGAGCTCCACCTGGCCGCCGGGTTCGCGGGTGAGCCGGCTGCCGCCGGGCAGGGCCCCGGGGACCTCGACCGGGACCAGGGCCGGGTCCAGCCGGCCGGGGGGGATCAGTTCACGCGGGTCGGAGCGGTCGTGGACCAGCCACTCCACCTCGACGCCGGTACGGATGGGCGGGCCTGTCTTGAAGCACACCCCGTGCACGTGGGCCTCCGCGTCCTCCTCGGTGAGATCGTCACCGAGTCCGGAGCGGCCGGCCGTCCGGGCGGCTGCCATCGGTCCACCTCCTCATCTCTTCCATCGGGGACCACCGGGTGGGGGGTCGCACGAAGCGAGGACATGTCACGCGTTGCTGTAGCGAGTCTAGTTCCGGGCCGTGTGCGCCGTTCGTCAATTTTCTTACGTAGATATGAAGTATGGGTGCCCCGCCGTCCCAGGCGTCGAGCGGCGGGCCGGGCGCCGGCGGCGGCGAGGGGCGGCCGCGGGGCTGTGGGGCGGCTGCGGGGCGGCGCGCTCCCCGCTCGGCGCCCGGGGAACACCGAGCGCCTTCCCCTTCGTTCCCCGAAAGACTCCGTTCACTCATCCGAGTGAGAAGAAGCGTCGCAAACCAGCTCATCGGGTTCACCCGGTCCGCTGACCGTCGCGGACCGGCGCAGGGCCATGCCCCGACAGTGATCAACACCCGACCGGCTACCCTGCCGGTAGGGGCGTGACGGGGCAGGACAGGCGCCGTACCAGGTCGGACCTTCGGGAAGACCCGGTGGGAGGCCTCCGGACCGGCCCGCCCGGACCGCCAGAGCCAGCCGGATGCCAGCCAGATGCCAGATTCAGCGACAGGAGTACCCCTCGTGAACGTCGTCGGGCCCTTCGGGCTGAGCGTGTGGGACGAGTCCCTGGAGGCCGACGTCCAAGCCGGCCTCACCGCCGTCGAGGAGGCGCTGCTGGAGGCCACCAAGAGCGACGTCCCCTTCATCACCGACACCGCGCGCCACCTCGTCCAGGCCGGGGGCAAGCGGTTCCGCCCGATGCTGGTGCTGCTGGGCGCGCAGTTCGGCGACCCGTACGCGCCCGGCGTGGTCCCGGCGGCCGTGGTGGTCGAGCTGACCCACCTGGCCACCCTGTACCACGACGACGTGATGGACGAGGCCGACGTGCGCCGGGGCGTGCCGAGCGCCAACAGCCGCTGGGGCAACTCGGTGGCCGTCCTCACCGGTGACTTCCTCTTCTCCCGCGCCTCCCACATCCTCGCCGAGCTCGGCCCCGAGGCGGTCCGGGTGCAGGCGGAGGCGTTCGCGCGGCTGGTGGCCGGCCAGATCCTGGAGACGGTCGGCCCGCGCGAGGGCCGCGACCCGCTCGACCACTACCTGGAGGTCATCGCGGGCAAGACCAGCTCGCTGATGGCCGTGTCCGGCCGGTTCGGCGCGATGATGTCCGGCGCCGACGAGGACGTGGTGCACATCCTCACCCAGTACGGGGAGCGGATCGGCGCGGCCTTCCAACTCGCCGACGACGTCCTGGACATCGCCAGCGACAGCCACGAGTCGGGCAAGACCCCCGGCACCGACCTGCGCGAGGGCATCCCCACCCTGCCGGTGCTGCACGTGCGCCGCTGGTACGCCCAGGCCGGCGGCCGGGTCTCGGCCGAGGACGAGCGGCTGGTCCAGCTCCTCGACGGCGACCTCACCGACGAGACCCGCCACGCCGAGGCGCTGAAGCTGCTGCGCGCCCACCCGGCCCTGGAGCAGGCCCGCCAGGACACCCTCCGCTACGCCGCCGAGGCCCGCGCGGCGCTCACCCCGCTGCCCGACATCCCGGCGAAGGCGTCGCTGGCCGCGCTCTGCGACATGGTGGTGCACCGGGCGGGCTGAGCCGGGTGCTCCGGGCCGTCCGGGTGCTCCGGGCCGTCCGGGTGCCCTGGGCCATTCGTGGATCGTTCGGGGCCGTTCGCGGACCGTTCGGGCTGCTTTCGGTGCCGCGCGGGCCCTCGCCGTCGCGGGGAAACGGGTTGCCGCGCTCCGGGGCCGACGGGTACACCGGCGGCATGGACGACCGACCAGCAGGAGCCGCCCGGGCGGAACCAGCGCCCACAGGGGCCGCGGGGGCCGCGGGAGCTGAGGGAAGCGTGACGCCCGTGGTGCCCGTGGCGCCCTTCGTGATCCGCCCGGCCCGCAGGGACGAGGCCGGGGCGCTGAGCGCGCTCGCACTGCGCTCGAAGGCCCACTGGGGCTACGACGAGGCGTTCATGGCCGCCTGCCGCGACGAGCTGACCCTCACCGAGGAGGCGGCGGCCGACAGCTTCGTGGCCGTCACCGAGGAGGACGGCACCGTCCTCGGCTTCACCACCCTCGGCGGGGCGCCGCCCGAGGGGGAGCTGGCCATGATGTTCGTCGAGCCGCACGCCATGGGCCGGGGTGTCGGGCGCCGGCTGTTCGCGCACGTCGCGGCCGCCGCCCGCGCGGCCGGCTTCACCCGGCTCACCATCGACGCCGACCCCGCCGCCGAGCCGTTCTACCGGGCCATGGGCGCCGTCCGCATCGGCTCCACGCCCTCCGGCTCCATCCCCGGCCGCACCCTGCCACTGCTCGAACTCACCCTGTAGCCGACCCCCGTTCCTCGGTGCCCTGGAACGGTGCGGGGGATTCCGGTGCGCGGCCGGGTCCCCGGCGCGGTCATACTTGACGGCCCGTCAGCGCTTCGTCGACCTCGCCCACGCCGCCGACCCCCGGCGGCTGCCTGCCCCTACAGCTCCTCCCTCAACCGCGCCCAGGTGTGCGTGTCCAGCGCGTCGTAGGGGCCGATGCGGGAGAGTTCGACGCCGTCACGCCCGAACGCGACGACGACGGGCCGGTCGCGACCGCTGTCATGAGGAGACGTCCAGGCGGCGACGAGCCCGCGCTGCCCGGGGGGAGCGTCGATCCGGCGCTCGCCCACGAGGACGTGGCCCACCTCCGGCCCGAGGCGGAGTGTGACGCAGCCGATCCACGGGGCGGTGGCGATGGAACGTGGCGGGTCGAGGCGCCGGGTGAGGCTGAGCCCGCCTCCGCAGCCGCGGACCTCAAGCACGTCGCACAGGCCCGTACCGGCGTGAACGCCATCCGTGATGCCGCCCCCCAGCGATCGCCACTGCTCGTCGTACCACTCCAGGAGCGCCGTGTGCTCCCGCGCCCGCTCGGACTTCGGACGCCACACGCTCCAGACCGCTCCGACGCCCGCGGTGGTGTCGACATCGGCCGACACCACCGTCAGGACACGTCGCGGCAGCCACCGCGGCTGCGGGTCGGCGCCTGCCAGCACGCGCCTCACCATGCCGGGCAGAAGGGCATCCACCCAGCGCGCCACCCGTACGTCGCCTCCCCCTGGCATACGTCGGCGATACCCGGTGAGCTCGATCCGTAAGCGCCGGCCCGCAGCCGCCGGTGGACCGCCGCGGCTATCCGGCGAGCGCCGCCGCCACGGAGTCGCCGACCGGGGTGGTGGGGCGGCCGATCAGCCGGGCGAGGGTGCCGCTGGTGCCGGCCAGCAGCCCGCGGCCGATCGCGCGGTCCACGTCCACCAGCACCTCGGCGAACGGCCGGGGCAGCCCGGCCCCGGCCAGGATCTCCAGGTGCTGCTCGGGCGGCACCTCGCGGTAGACGACGTCCCGCCCGGAGCGCTCCGCGACCAGCGCCGCGTACTCCGCGAAGCTCCACGCGGTGTCCCCGCTCAGCTCGTACGCGGAGTTCTCGTGGCCCTCCTCGGTGAGCACGGCCGCCGCGGCGGCCGCGTAGTCGGCGCGGGCGGCGCTGGCGACCCGGCCCTCGCCGGCGCTGCCCACGACCGCGCCGTGCTCCAGCACGGTCGGCAGCTGGGCGGTGTAGACCTCGCTGTACCAGCCGTTGCGCAGGAACACGTACGGCACCTTCGAGGCGAGGATCAGCTCCTCGGTGGCCTGGTGCTCGCGGGCCAGCGCGAAGTCGGCGTCCGGGCCGCCGAGGACGCTGGTGTACGCCAGCAGCGCGACACCCGCCTCGCGGGCCGCGTCCACCACGGCGGTGTGCTGCGGGACGCGTCGGCCCACGTCGGCGCCGGAGACGAACAGCACCCGGTCGCCGGCCTGGAAGGCGGCCTTGAGCGTCTCGGGCCGGTCGTAGTCGGCCACCCGCAGCTCCACGCCCCGCGCGGCCAGGTCGGCGCCCTTCTCCTCGCTCCGGACCACGGCGGCGACGGCGTCCGGCGCGACCCCGCGCTCCAGCAGGTCGGCGATGACCAGCCGGCCCAGATGCCCGGTCGCTCCGGTGACGACGATGCCCATGGTGAGTGCTCCGTTCTGCGGGTGGTGTACGGCCTGCGGCCGCCTGCCCGGCCACCGTAGCCCCGTCACTCACCAGGGGTAAGTACCTACCCTTTCGTGCGGTACGCACCTGGAGGTATGCAAGGAGGTCAGCGAGGTGCGGACGCGCCGACCGCCGGGGAGGGAGGGCGGCGCCGACCGCGCGCCGCCCTCCCTCCCCGCGTACCGGCGGGCTCAGCCGGTGACGGTCCAGGTGTCGTTCCCGGCGAGGAGGGTGGCGAGGTCGCCGGGGCCCCGGGCGGTGGTGGCGTGGTGGAGCTGGGCGTTGAGGCCGTCGTCGTAGGTGGGGTGGTGGACGTCGCGGAGGACGCCGACGGGGGTGTGGCGGAGGGTGTGCGGGTCGGCGAGACGGGTGAGGGCGTAGGCGGTGGTGGGGTTGTCGGCGTGGGCGTCGTGGACGAGGACGCCGTCGGTGCCCTCGGTCGTGGTGTCGATGACGGTGAGGTCGCCGGTGGCGGGGTCGCGGACGACCCCCTTGTGGCCGAGCCCGTCGGGGCCGGGGGTGCCGAAGCGGATGGGCCGGCCGTGTTCGAGGCGGATGAGGGCGTCGGCGGCGGTGTCGCGGTCCTTGAGGGTGTCGAAGGCGCCGTCGTTGAAGATGTTGCAGTTCTGGTAGATCTCGACGAGGGCGGTGCCGTGGTGGGTGGCGGCCGCGCGCAGCACCGACTGGAGGTGGGCGCGGTCGGAGTCGAGGGTCCGGGCGACGAAGGTGGCCTCGGCCCCCAGGGCCAGCGACAGCGGGTTGAAGGGCGCGTCGACGGAGCCCATCGGGGTGGATTTGGTGATCTTGCCGGTCTCCGAGGTGGGGGAGTACTGGCCCTTCGTCAGGCCGTAGATGCGGTTGTTGAAGAGCAGGATCTTGAGGTTGACGTTGCGGCGCAGCGCGTGGATGAGGTGGTTGCCGCCGATGGACAGGGCGTCGCCGTCACCGGTGACGACCCAGACGCTGAGGTCGGGGCGGGACGCGGCCAGGCCGGTGGCGATGGCGGGGGCACGGCCGTGGATGGAGTGCATGCCGTAGGTGTTCATGTAGTAGGGGAAGCGGCTGGAGCAGCCGATCCCGGAGATGAACACGATGTTCTCGCGGGCCAGGCCGAGTTCGGGGAGGAAGGACTGGACGGCGGCGAGGATGGCGTAGTCCCCGCAGCCGGGGCACCAGCGCACCTCCTGGTCGGACTTGAAGTCCTTCGTGCTCTGCGGGCCGGTCGCCTTCGGGATGAGCGTCAGCGCGGGCGCGTCGGCCAGGGCGCCCGCGGCGGGGCGGGCGGCGGCGCGGGGCCGGGCCGCGGCGGGCCTGCCGCCCTCGGCGTCAGGGGAGCCCAGGGCGGAGGCCGCGGCGGGGGCGGCCGGCGCTGCGGTGTCAGGCAGGTCAGGCAAGGTCGGCCTCCTTGGTGATGGCCTGGGCGAGGTGCTCGGCTTTGAAGGGGAGTCCGGTGACTTGGGTGATGGGGCGGGCGTCGACGAGGTAGGCGGCGCGGAGCTGGTGGGTGAGCTGGCCGAGGTTCATCTCGGGGACGAGGACGTGCCGGTAGGCGCGGAGGACCTGGCCGAGGTTGGCGGGGAAGGGGTTGAGGTGGCGCAGGTGGGCCTGGGCCACGTGGTGGCCCCGCTGGCGCAGCCGGCGGACGGCCGCGGTGATGGGTCCGTAGGTGGAGCCCCAGCCGATGACCAGGGTCGACGCGTCGCCGTGCGGGTCGTCGACGGCGAGGTCGGGGACGTCGATACCGTCGATCTTGGCCTGGCGGGTGCGGACCATGTGGTCGTGGTTGGCCGGGTCGTAGGAGATGTTGCCGGTGCCGTCCTGCTTCTCGATCCCGCCGATGCGGTGTTCCAGGCCGGGGGTGCCGGGTACGGCCCAGGGGCGGGCCAGGGTGGCGGGGTCGCGCAGGTAGGGCCAGAAGTCCTCGGTGCCGTCGCCGGCGGTGTGGTTCGGACCGGTCGCGAACTCCACCGGGAACGCCGGGAGTTCCTCGGGTGCGGGGATGCGCCAGGGTTCGGAGCCGTTGGCCAGGTAGCCGTCGGACAGCAGCAGGACGGGGGTGCGGTAGGTGACCGCGATCCGGGCGGCCTCCAGTGCGACGGCGAAGCAGTCCCCGGGGGTCGCGGGCGCCAGGACCGGCACCGGTGCCTCCCCGTTGCGGCCGTACATCGCCTGGAGCAGGTCGGCCTGCTCGGTCTTGGTCGGAAGGCCGGTGGAGGGGCCGCCGCGCTGGATGTCCACGACCAGCAGCGGCAGTTCCAGGGAGACGGCCAGGCCGATGGTCTCGGACTTGAGCGCCACCCCGGGGCCGGAAGTGGTGGTGACGGCGAGGGAGCCTCCGAACGCGGCGCCCAGGGCGGCGCCGATCGCGGCGATCTCGTCCTCGGCCTGGAAGGTCCGCACACCGAAGTTCTTGTGCTTGGACAGCTCGTGGAGGATGTCGGAGGCCGGGGTGATCGGGTAGGAGCCCAGGAACAGGGGTAGGCCGGAGCGGTCGCCGGCGGCGATCAGGCCGTACGCCAGGGCCAGGTTCCCCGAGATGTTGCGGTAGGTGCCGGGGGCGAAGGCGGAGGCGGCCGGGGCGACCTCGTAGGACACGGCGAAGGACTCCGTCGTCTCGCCGAAGTTCCACCCCGCCCGGTAGGCGGTGACGTTCGCCTGCGCGATGTCCGGCTTCTTCGCGAACTTCCCCCGCAGGAAGGCCTCGGTCGTCTCCGTGGGCCGGTGGTACATCCACGACAACAGCCCCAGCGCGAACATGTTCTTCGCCCGCTCCGCGTCCCTGCGCGCCAGCCCCGAACCCTTCAGCGCTTCCAACGTCAGCGACGTCAGGGGGACTTGGTGGAGGGTGTAGGAGTCCAGGGAGCCGTCCTCCAGCGGGCTCGCGGCGTAGCCGACCTTCGCCAGCGCGCGCGGGGTGAACTCGTCGGTGTTCACGATCACCGACGCCCCCGCCGGAAGGTCGGACAGATTCGCCTTCAACGCCGCCGGGTTCATCGCGACCAGCACGTCCGGGGCGTCCCCGGGGGTGAGGATGTCGTGGTCGGCGAAGTGGAGTTGAAAGGACGACACCCCCGGCAGGGTGCCTGCTGGAGCACGGATCTCCGCCGGGAAGTTCGGCAGCGTCGACAGGTCGTTGCCGAACGAGGCCGTCTCCGACGTGAACCGATCACCCGCCAACTGCATTCCGTCACCGGAGTCCCCGGCGAACCGGATCACCACCCGGTCCAGCCGGCGGGTCTCCTTGACGCTCGTGCGCTGCTCTCCCAGGACACCGGAGTGCACTGCCGGGGCCTCGGCCCCGGCGGACTCCTGTCCCTCGTCGATCGGGCTGCTGACCTGGCTGGTCACGGAATCGATCCTCCTTCGAGGAGACACGGCTCACCGGTCATCGTACGTCGGTAAGGGTGCCCTTCCCGGGAGGTCGGGGAATGTGGAACGCGCGTGTGCGCGGGCGCATACGGCCTCCGAGCAGGCCCGCGAAGCCGCCGTACTCCGAACGTGCTGAGTACGGCGGCGTACCGCCGGACGGCGGCGGGGTGCGGTCGGAGTGCGGCCCGGCGGCGGCGGGGTGCGGCCGCACGCCGGGCTCCGGGCTCCGGGGGTTCAGGACCTCAGGTAGGTCAGCACCGCCAGCACCCGCCGGTGGTCGCCCTCGCTCGGCGCCAGCCCCAGCTTGAGGAAGATGTTGCTGACGTGCTTCTCCACGGCGCCGTCGCTGACCACCAGCTGCTTGGCCACCGCCGAGTTCGTCCGCCCCTCGGCCATCAGCCCGAGCACCTCCCGCTCGCGCGGGGTGAGCGCGGCCAGCACGTCCTGCTTGCGGCTGCGGCCCAGGAGCTGCGCCACCACCTCCGGGTCGAGCGCGGTGCCGCCCTCGGCGACCCGCACCACGGCGTCCACGAACTCCCGTACCTCGGCGACCCGGTCCTTGAGCAGGTAGCCCACCCCGCGGGTGCTGCCGGCCAGCAACTCGGTGGCGTACTGCTCCTCCACGTACTGCGACAGCACCAGCACGCCCACCCCCGGATACTCCCTGCGCAACTGGACGGCGGCCCGCACGCCCTCGTCGGTGTGCGTCGGCGGCATCCGCACGTCCGCGACCACGACGTCCGGCAGCGCGTCCTGCCCGGCGAGCTCCCGTACCGCCTTGATCAGCGCCTCGGCGTCGCCCACGCCGGCGACCACGTCGTGGCCCCGGTCGGTCAGCAGGCGCGTCAACCCCTCCCGTAGCAGTACCGAATCCTCCGCGATGACGACCCGCACCCTGTCCTCCACAATCCGGTTCCCCCGTGGCTCCCCCGCGGGAGACGACTTCCCTGCCGCTCCGGCCGACACCGGCCGGTACCAGCTCTCTCCGGCCGGCACCGCGCCCTGCCTGCGCCGACGCTCCGCCGGCGGCGCGTTCCCGCTCCGTTCCCGCTCCGTTCCCGCACCGTGCCGGCGCCGCGCCGACTCCTGCCGACTCTTCCAGCATCCCAGCACCGGGGCCGTCGAGGGGAATACGGTTTGGAGGGCAAGGTTGCGCCCTAGGCGGCGGGTGGGCCTCTCCGCACCCGCGCCGTCCAGGAGAGGAGAGCGTGTGCGCGCGGTCGGTTTCGACGTCGTCGACGGTCCCGAGGCCCTACGCCCGGTGGAGGTCCCGGCACCGGTGCCCGGCCCCGGGCAGGTGCTGGTCAGAGTCGCGTACGCCGGGGTGAACCATGGCGAGGCGCCGCACCGGCAGGGCCGGGGCGGGCAACCGGGCGGGTTCACCGTGCCGGGCCTGGAGGTGTCGGGCGAGGTCGCGGCGGTCGGGCCGGGCGTGGCCGAGCCGGCCGTCGGCGAGCCGGTGGCCGCCTACCTGCCGGACGGCGGCGGGTACGCCGAGTACGCCGTCGCGCCCGCCGCGTTCGCCTTCCCGCTGGACGGCATCCCGCTGCGCGACGGCGGCGGCGCGGGCCTGACGCTCACCACCGCCTACGGGGTGCTCGCCGGGGCCGCCCGGCTGGCCCCCGGCGACAGCGTGCTGATCCACGCGGCGGCCGGCGGGGTCGGCACGGCAGCCGCCCAGATCGCCCGGACGCTGGGCGCGTCCGCGGTGTACGGCACGGTGGGCACGCCGGAGAAGGCCGAGTACGCGAAGCGTTTCGGCTACGACGCCGTCCACCCGCGCGAGCGGTTCACCGGACAGCTGCCCGAGGTGGACGTCGTGCTCGACCCGGTGGGCGGCCCCACCCGGCTGGCCTCGCTGTCCGTGCTGGCCCCGTTCGGCCGGCTCGCCGTCTACGGCGAGGCGGGGCGCCACCCGGACCTGGCCCTGCCGCTGGAGCCGCTGTGGCAGCGGAACCGGTCGGTGGCCGGCTACCACATCGGCGACCTGGCCCGCCGGTCCCCCGGGACGGTCCGCGCGCACGCCCAGGCCGCGCTCTGCATGCTCGCCTCCGGGGCGATCCGGATCGACGTCACCGCGGAGCTGCCGCTGGCGGAGGCGGGGGCGGCCCACACGGCGCCGGCCGAGCGGCGCGGCACCGGCAAGACGCTGCTCCGGGTCGGCTGACGCCTCCCCGCCCCGGCTCCGCGCCGACCTCCGGGCCGGTTCGGACCTCTGGGCCGGTTCGGACTTCCGGGCCGGTTCGGGCCGCCGGGCGGGTTCGGACTTCCGGGCCGGTTCGGGCCGCCGGCTCAGCCCGGGCCCGGCCGACCTGACGCCGGCAGGGCCCGGCCGGACGGCCCGGGTCCTGGTCAGGCCCGCCACGGCAGCTCCGCGGAGACCCGGGTCGGCCCGCCCACCGGGGAGTCGACGGCGAGCACTCCGTCGACCGCGTCGAGCCGCTCCGCCAGCCCGGCCAGCCCCGAGCCGGCCGCCGTCGAGGCGCCGCCGCGCCCGTCGTCCTGGACGGTCAGCATCAGCCGGTCCTCGACCTGCCAGACGTCCACCGCCGCCCGCGCCGCGCCGCTGTGCTTGCTGACGTTCTGCAGCAGCTCGGAGACGGTGAAGTACGCGATCCCCTCCATCGCCGGCACCGGGCGGCCCGGCAGGTCGACGGTGACCGTGACCGGGACGGTGCAGCGGGCGGCCACCGCCGACAGCGCCGGGCCCAGGCCGCGGTCGGTGAGGATCGCCGGGTGGATGCCGCGGGCGAGGTCGCGCAGCTCCTGGAGGGCGATCTTCACCTCGCCGTGCGCCTCCTCCACCATCGCCGCGCCGGCCCGCGGGTCCTCCAGCAGCTTCTCCCTGGCCAGGCCGAGGTCCATGGCCAGGGCCACCAGGCGGGCCTGGGCGCCGTCGTGCAGGTCCCGTTCGATGCGGCGCAGGTCGGCGGCGGCCGTGTCGACGACCACGCCGCGGTCCGACTCCAGCTCGGTGACCCGGGTGTCCAGCCGGGACGGCCCGAGCAGCCCGCCGACCAGCAGCCGGCCGACGTGCCCCATGCCGCGCACCAGCCACGGCGTGAGCAGGACGGTCGCGCCGCCGGCGGCCACGCACAGCAGCATGTCGAGCGGGGTGTGCAGCACCCAGCCGTGGCCGTGGCCGTCGCCGTACACCTGGATGCCGTTCTGGCCGAAGCAGACGGGGAAGACCCACCGCCACAGCGGGTAGGTCAGCAGCCCCCAGCCGTAGGCCAGGAAGGTCAGGGTCACGACGAAGGTGGCGATGCCCCAGGGGAAGAACAGCAGGCAGTAGAGGGCGTGCCGCCAGTTGACGCCGCTGCCCAGCTGCGCCCCCAGCCGGGCGAACAGGCCGCTCTTGCGGGCGTGTACCGGCCGCGGCTCGTCCACCTCCATCCGCAGCAGCCCGCGCGCCCGGGCCCGCTCCACGTACCCGACGGCCCGGCAGCCGGCCAGCGCCAGCGCCAGCACCGGCAGTCCGACGAACGTCACCAGCAGCCCCGCGCCGAGTGAGAACGCGACCACCGTCCAGACGAAGCCGATCAGGCACATCGGCAGGTTCAGCAGCACGTACCCGGTCTCCCGCCACGTGCGGGCCGCGAAGGGGGCACGCAGCACCGCCGGGCACCAGTGCGCCCGCTCTTCTCGCGGGTCGACAACGCCGTACGCCATGGTGGGAACCGTCCTCTCCGGGCCGATCTGGTCAGGTTTCCAGCCTGCCGTCGCGCGGGCGCACGCCCCATGGTGCGGATCGGCCTCTTCGGGGTGGGGTAATCCCCACCCCTGGGCTTCCGGGGAACTCGTGCGGGAACCCCGCCGGGGAACTCGTGCGGGAACCCCTCCGGGGGCCCGTGCGGGAACCCCTCCGGGGCAGGTCGACAGGTTCTAACGGGGGCCCGACGGGCTCAAGGAGCGGTCGCGCCAGGGGAGTTCCGCCGTCACCACGGTCGGCCCGCCCTCGGGCGAGGAGACCACGAACAGGCCGTCCACCGACCGCAGCCGCTCCGCCAGTCCGGCCAGCCCGGAGCCGCCGGACACGTCGGCGCCGCCCTTCCCGTCGTCCCGGACCTGGAGCATCAGCCGGTCGCCGCCGCGCCACACCTCCACCGAGGCGCCGCGCGCCCGGCTGTGCTTGCTGACGTTCTGCAGCAGCTCGGAGACGGTGAAGTACGCGATCCCCTCGATGGCCTCGGCCGGCCGGGCGGCCAGGTCCACGTTGACGGCGACCGGGACGGTGCACCGCGAGGCCACCGAGGACAGGGCGGCGTCCAGGCCGCGGTCGGTGAGGATCGCCGGGTGGATGCCGCGGGCGAGGTCGCGCAGCTCCTGGAGGGCGATCTTCACCTCGCCGTGCGCCTCGCCGACCATCTTCGCCGCCGCCTCCGGGTCCTCCAGCAGCTTCTCCCGGGCCAGGCCGAGGTCCATGGCCAGGGCCACCAGCCGGGCCTGGGCGCCGTCGTGCAGGTCCCGTTCGATGCGGCGCAGATCGGCGGCGGCCGTGTCGACGACCACGCCGCGGTCCGACTCCAGCTCCGCGATCCGCCGCTCCAGCCCGTCGGACGGCGACAGCAGCCCGCGCACCAGGGACCGGTCCAACGCCGCCATGGCGCGGGCCAGGAACGGCAGCACCGGCCAGAGCAGGAAGAGCGCGACCAGCGTGACAGTGAAGGTGAGGATGCCCCACGGCAGCCGGACGGCCAGGAAGAGCGAGCTGCGCCAGGCCACCGGGTCCTTGAGCGTCGTCCACAGCCAGGGCAGGAAACCGCCCAGCGTCTTCGCCCGCAGCGGGCGCGGCTCCTCCACCCGCACCCCGAGGAAGCGCCGGGCCCGCGCCCGCTCGATCCGGCCCAGGCCGCGGCTGCCCATCAGGCCCACCGCCAGCAGCGGCAGCCCGACCACGGTGACGGAGAGACCGGCGCCAAGCGCCAGCGTGGTCACCACGTACACGAACCCGACCACCGCCATGGGGAGGTTCACCAGCAGGTGCGCGACCTCCTTCCACGTCGCGCGGTCGTAGGCGAAGCGGGGCGCGGGCAGCGGTGCCTGCGGCGGCTCGCCGTCCGCGGCGGGGTGGGCGCCGGCGGGCTGCCCGGGACGGGAGCCGGTGCCGGGTTCGGTGCCCTTTCCGGTGCCGGGGTGTGCCGCGGGACCCGGACCGGCGGGTTGCCCGGGGCGCGGACCGTGGTGCTGCCCGGCGGAACCGGGGCGCGGGGGCGTGGAGTCCATGGCGCCCAGCCTGCCGTCCCGAGGGGGCGCGCGCCATGGGGTGCGCCGTCGTGGCCGGGGTGGGGTTATCCCCCGTTATGTTTTTCGTGGTCCTGCAAGAGGGCCGCTGGCCTCCGGGCCCGGTATGACTTTTGCCCCCTGTCGATCGGATGACCTGGGGGGTGGTGTCACCGGGCCCGAGGGGTGCCGTCGGAGACGCTGATGAGAGGTCCGGCCGCCGCCCGGCCCGGCGCAATGCCCGGCCATCCGCGGGCGGCAGGTCTGCATAACGTGGATGCGCGAGAACGGCCCCGATGCCCAGGCCAGCAGGCAACGAGCATGTGGGGGCACGGTGAT
Organism: Actinacidiphila yeochonensis CN732; assembly: GCF_000745345.1. Taxonomy (NCBI): domain Bacteria; kingdom Bacillati; phylum Actinomycetota; class Actinomycetes; order Kitasatosporales; family Streptomycetaceae; genus Actinacidiphila; species Actinacidiphila yeochonensis. The sequence continues at coordinate 1,837,558 of NZ_JQNR01000005.1, forward strand.
CGACACAAGCGGTGTGGGCGTCTTCCTCGGACTGGACGTCGGCAAGAGCACCCACCACGGGCACGGCCTGACGCCGACCGGCAAGACGGTCTTCGACAAGCAGCTGCCCAACAGCGAACCGAAGCTGCGGGCGGTCTTCGGCAAGCTCGCGGCGAAGTTCGGCACCGTGCTGGTGGTCGTGGACCAGCCCGCCTCGATCGGCGCCCTGCCACTGGCCGTGGCCCGCGACGCGGGCTGCCGGGTCGCCTACCTGCCGGGCCTTGCCATGCGCCGGATCGCCGACCTCTACCCGGGCGAGGCCAAGACCGACGCCAAAGACGCCGCAGTGATCGCAGACGCCGCCCGCACCATGCCCCACACCCTGCGCTCGCTGGAACTCACCGACGAGATCACCGCCGAACTCACCGTCCTCATCGGCTTCGACCAGGACCTCGCAGCAGAGGCCACCCGCACCTCCAACCGGATACGCGGCCTGCTCACCCAGTTCCACCCCAGCCTCGAACGCGTCCTGGGCCCGCGTCTGGACCACCAGGCCGTCACCTGGCTCCTGGAACGCCACGGATCCCCGACCGCCCTACGCACAGCCGGCCGCCGCAAGCTCGTCGAACTGATCCGCCCCAAGGCCCCCCGCATGGCCACCCGACTCATCGACGACATCTTCGACGCCCTCGACGAACAGACCGTCACCGTCCCCGGCACCGGCACCCTTGACATCGTCGTCCCGTCCCTGGCCCGCTCCCTCGCGGCCGTCCACGAGCAACGCCGAGCCCTGGAAGCCCAGATCAGCGAACTCCTGGAGGCCCACCCTCTTTCCCAGGTCCTGACGTCACTGCCCGGCGTCGGCGTCAGGACCGCCGCAGTCCTCCTGGTCACCGTCGGCGACGGCAGATCCTTCCCGAGCGCCGCCCACCTCGCCTCCTACGCCGGCCTGGCACCAGCGACCAGATCCTCCGGAACCTCGATCCACGGCGAGCACGCCCCCAGAAGCGGGAACCGCCAGCTCAAACGCGCGATGTTCCTCTCCGCCTTCGCCGCCCTCCACGACCCCGCCTCCCGCACCTACTACGACAAATGCCGGACCCGCGGCAAAACCCACACCCAAGCCCTCCTCCGACTCGCCCGCCACCGCATCAGCGTCCTGTTCGCCATGCTCCGCGACGGAACCTTCTACGACCCACCCCAATCCGATGCAGCCACCGCATGACCACCCCAAACTTGACGAAAGACATAGAGGCACCCCGCCGGAACCCGGCCGGAACCCGGCCAGACCTGGGCAGACCTGGGCAGGGCTCGGCCGGAACCGGGCCGGAACGCGACCGGAGCCTGGGCAGAGCCCGGCCGGAACCCGGCCGGCAACCGGCCAGACCCGGCCAGACCCGGTCAGACCTCGGGTGGCAGTCGGCGGTCGGAGCCGGAGCGGCAGGTCGGCGGGGGTCAGGGCGCGCGTCGCGCGGGCGGGGGAGGACAACCCCGGACGGCTGGCGGGGGCGATCCGGGCAGGGCCTAGACTCCCTCCGTATAAATCGTCTAAAGATCTGCCCGGGTCACTGGACAGGGCGGGTCATCGAGGACCACGAGGGACGAAGCGGAATGGAGGGCTGACGGACGTGGACTCCAGCCACGGCAACTCCTCTGCCGCCACCCAGGGCTTGTCGCAGGACACGCTGCACGGCTACTTCCACGGCTATGCCGTGGTGGGGCTGGTCGCGGTCCTCGGCATGCTCTTCGTGGCCGTCGCCTTCGCCTCCAACCGGCTGCTGCGGCCGTCGGTGCCCACCCCGGAGAAGCTGCTCAGCTACGAGTGCGGCGTCGACCCGGTGGGCGAGGGCTGGGCGCACACCCACATCCGCTACTACGTCTACGCGTACCTCTACGTGATCTTCGCCGTCGACGCGGTCTTCCTCTTCCCCTGGGCGACGGTCTTCTCCGCGGCCGGGTTCGGCGGGACCACGCTGGTGGAGATGTTCGTCTTCCTCGGCTTCCTGGCGGTCGGGCTGCTCTACGCGTGGAAGAAGGGCGTGCTGGAATGGACGTGACCCACGGGGCACACGTGGCCGAAGGAGCCCAGGGCACGCAGGCGCTGCCCGAACCGCGGCGGCTCGGCCCGCTGGCGCGGCTGGCCCCCGAGCCGATGAAGGTGGTCCTGAACTGGGGCCGCCGCTACAGCCTGTGGGTGTTCAACTTCGGACTGGCCTGCTGCGCGATCGAGTTCATCGCCGCGTCCATGGCCCGCCACGACTTCATCCGGCTCGGCGTGATCCCCTTCGCGCCCGGCCCGCGCCAGGCCGACCTGATGGTGGTCTCCGGCACCGTCACCGACAAGATGGCGCCCGCCGTCAAGCGGCTGTACGAGCAGATGCCCGAGCCGAAGTACGTGATCTCCTTCGGCGCCTGCTCCAACTGCGGCGGCCCCTACTGGGACTCCTACTCCGTCACCAAGGGCGTCGACCAGATCATCCCCGTCGACGTCTACGTGCCCGGCTGCCCGCCCCGGCCCGAGGCGCTGCTCCAGGGCATCCTCAAGCTCCAGGAGAAGATCGCGCAGGAGTCGCTGAGCGAGCGGTACGCCACCCGCGGCGACCGCCGCGCCCGTGCCGCGGCCCTCACCAGCGGCCTGGTCACCCCGCCGCCCGCGCCGTCCGCGTCTTCCGGGCCGTCCGCGTCTTCCGGGCCCGCCGGGTCCGCCGGGCCTGCCGACTCCGAGGGGTCCGGGCCGGACGCGGGGGAGGACGCGCGGTGACCGGGTTCGACCAGCTGCCCGAAGGCGCCGCCGAGGTCTTCGGCGAGGGCGCGACGGCGGAGGAGGCGTACGGGCTGCTCACGGTGGACGTGCCGCCCGCTGCCTGGGTACAGGCGCTCACCACCGCCCGCACCACCCTGGGCTGCACCTTCTTCGACTGGCTGAGCGCCGTGGACGAGCCCGGCACCGGCTTCCAGGTGTGCGCGCACGTGGTCCGCCTGGAGGGCGGCCCGCACGGGCTGCTGCTGCGCACCACCGTGCCGTACGAGGCGGCCGAACTGCCCACCGCCACCGGTGTCTACGCCGGCGCCGCCTGGCACGAGCGGGAGACGCACGAGATGTTCGGCGTCGGCTTCGCCGGACACCCCGGCCTCGACCCGCTGCTGCTCCCCGAGGAGTTCGAGGGCCACCCGCTGCGCAAGGACTTCGTGCTGGCCGCCCGCGTGGCCAAGGCGTGGCCGGGCGCGAAGGAGCCGGGGGAGTCGCACGACGGCGGCCCCAAGCGGCGCCAGATGATGCCGCCCGGCGTGCCCGACCCGAACGAGTGGGGCCCGCTCAAGGGCCAGCTGCCCCCGGCCCCCGCCCGGCCGGCCCGCGCCGGCCGCGCCGCCGCGGGCGAGCGCCCGGCGCGGCGTACCCGGAGCGTCAGCGAGGGGTCGGCGAGCCAGGCGGCGGCCGAGCCCGCCCCCGAGGCACCCGGCGCGCCTGCCGGTCCCGCCACCCCCGCCGGTCCCGCCACCCCCGGCCGGCCGGCCGCGGAAGGCCGCGCCGACGGCACCGGGCGGCCCGCACGGCGCACCCCGGACGCGCCCTGGGAGCAGCCCCGTCCGCCGCGCGAGCCGCAGAAGCCCGAGGCCGCACCCGCGCCGGAGGCCGAGCCCGCCGCGCCCGAGCCCGCGAGGCCCGAGGCCGAGGCGCCCAAGGCCGAGCCCGAGGCGCCCAAGGCTGAGCCCGAGAGGCCCGAGGACGAGCCCAAGGCCGAGCCCGAGAGGCCCGAGCCCGCCGCCGGGAAACCCGTCGAACCGGTCGAGCCTGTCGAACCGGTCGAGCCCGCCGAACCCGTCCACCCCCCGGAGGAGTCGGCGGGCGGGCCGGCGGACCAGCGCGAGGAACCGAGCGGGAACGAGACGGAAGAAGGAGGCGGCACCCCGTGAACGACACGCTCGACGTCGTCCTGCGGTTGGTCGCCGTCCTGGTCGCCTTCCTCGTGCTGCCCCTGGCGGTCGGCCAGGCCGAACACAAGGTGATGGCGCACATGCAGGGCCGGCTCGGCCCGATGTACGCGGGCGGCTTCCACGGCTGGGCGCAGCTCGTCGCCGACGGCGTCAAGTTCGCCCAGAAGGAGGACGTGGTCCCGGCCGACGCCGACCGTCCCGTCTTCCAGCTCGCCCCCGCGGTCGCGCTGCTGCCGTACCTGCTGGTGCTCATCGCCATCCCGGTCGGCCCGCACGGCTTCGTCGGCCAGGCGCTGGACGCCGGGCTGTTCTTCGTGCTCGCCGTGATGGGCGTCGGCGTCCTCGGCTCGCTGATGGCCGGCTGGGCGTCGGCGAACAAGTTCTCCCTGCTGGGCGCGCTGCGCTCGGCGGCCCAGCTGATGGCGTACGAGCTGCCGATGCTGCTCGCGGCGGCCTCCGTGGCGATGGCCGCGGGCACCCTGTCGCTGCCCGGCATCGTGGACTCGTACCACTGGTGGTGGACGCCGTGGCAGCTGATGGGCGGCGTGGTGTTCTTCACCGCCGGCCTCGCCGAGCTCCAGCGGCCGCCGTTCGACATGCCCGTCGCCGACTCGGAGATCATCTTCGGCGCCTACACCGAGTACACCGGCCTGCGCTTCGCGCTGTTCCTGCTCGCCGAGTACGCCGGCATCGTCGTGCTGTGCGGCCTGACCACCGTGCTCTTCCTCGGCGGCTGGCACGGCCCGTGGTCGGGCTCGGTGGGCTGGCTGTGGACGCTGCTGAAGGCGGCGGTGCTGGCGTTCGTCGTGATCTGGCTGCGGGTGAGCTACCCGCGGCTGCGCGAGGACCAGCTGATGAAGTTCGCGTGGACGGTGCTGATCCCGGTCGCGCTCGTGCAGATCGCCCTGACCGGCGTCGTGAAGGTGGTGACCTCCTGATGAGCGCGTCGCGCTCCTCGATCCCGGGTTCCGGTCTGGCCAAGGGCCTGGCCGTCACCCTGCGGACGATGACCCGCAAGAGCGTCACCGGCCGCTACCCCGACACGCAGCCCGCGCTGCCGCCGCGCACCCGCGGCGTGATCGCGCTGTTCGAGGAGAACTGCACGGTCTGCATGCTGTGCGCCCGCGAGTGCCCGGACTGGTGCATCTACATCGACTCCCACAAGGAGACGGTGCCCGCGGCCGCGCCCGGCGGCCGGGAGCGCAGCCGCAACGTGCTCGACCGCTTCGCCATCGACTTCGCGCTGTGCATGTACTGCGGGATCTGCATCGAGGTGTGCCCCTTCGACGCGCTGTTCTGGTCGCCGGAGTTCGAGTACGCCGAGACCGACATCCGCGACCTCACCCATGAGCGGGACACGCTGCGGGACTGGATGTGGACGGTGCCCGCGCCGCCCGCCCTGGACCCCGCGGCCGAGGAGCCCAAGGAGGTCGCCGCCGCCCGCAAGGCAGCGCAGAAGGCCGCCCCGCCCGCGCCCCCGGCCGACCCGCCCGCGCCGTCCGGTCCGGCCGAGGAGGGCCCGCAGTGATCCACGCGACCATCGCGCACCGCGGCTTCATGTCGCCCACCGGCGTCGAGATCACCTTCCTGCTGGTCGGCCTGGCCACCCTGGGGGCCGCGGTCATCACCGTCACCACCCGGCAGCTGGTGCGCGCCGCCCTCTGGCTGGTCGTCGCGCTCGGCGGCATCGCCGTGGAGTACCTGCTGCTCACCGCCGAGTTCATCGCGTGGGTGCAGGTGCTGATCTACGTCGGCTCCGTGGTGGTGCTGCTGCTCTTCGGCCTGATGCTCACCAAGGCGCCGGTCGGCCACTCCCCGGACGCCGACTCCGAGAACCGCCCGGTGGCGCTGGCCGTGGCCGCGGTCGCGGCGGGCACCCTCGTGTGGGTGGTCGTCGACGCCTTCCGCAGCACCTGGATGAACCTGCACGGCCCCGGCGGCACCACGACGAAGGTCACCGGCGCCGCGCTCTTCCGCTTCTGGGTGCTGCCGTTCGAGGCGCTGTCGGTGCTGCTGCTGGCCGCGCTGGTCGGCGCGATCGTGCTCTCCCGCCGCCGCGCCGCCGAGACGGCCGGTCCGGGCGCCCCCGGCTCCGCCGCCGTCACCCGAGGCAGGGACGACTGATGCACCTCGTCTACCCGGCCGTCCTGGCCTCCCTGCTCTTCGCCGTCGGCGTGTACGGGGTGCTGGCCCGGCGCAACGCCATCCTCGTCCTGATGTCCGTCGAGCTGATGCTCAACGCCGTCAACCTCGACCTGGTGGCGTTCGACCGCTGGCTCTCCGACAGCCTGCACACCGGGCAGGCGCTGACGCTGTTCACCATCACCATCGCCGCCGCCGAGATCGGCCTGGGCCTGGCGATCGTGCTGCTGGTCCACCGCAACCGGGGCACCGCCGACATCGACCGTGTCACCGGCCTCGCCGACCCCGGCCGCCCGCTGGCCGGCGGCGACCCGTACGGCGACGGGGACGGCACCGGCGGCACCACGGACGACCCCGCCGGCGACCCCGCGGACGACGAGAAGGCCGAGGCCACCGCGTGACCCTGACCGCCTCCCTGGCCGCGCTCGTCCCGGCCCTGCCCTTCCTGGGCGCGGCCCTCGGGTTCCTGCTCGGCCGGCGCGCCCCCGGGTTCGTGCGCCCGCTGGCCGTACTGCCCGTCCTGACCTCGCTGGTGCTGGCCGCCCTGGTCGCCGCCCGGCAGGGCCCCGGGCACACCACCGACGCCTCCCACCGGCTCACCCCCACCGGCTCGATCCCGATCGACCTCACCCTGCACGTCGACGGCTTCGGCGCGACCATCGCGATCCTGGTGACCCTGGTCGCCACCTGCGTGCAGATCTACTCCGTGGCGTACCTGCGGGACGACCCGCGCTACCCGTCCTACGCGGCCGTGGTCAACCTCTTCACCGCCGCCATGCTGCTGGTCGTCTACACCGGCGACCTGATGGTGCTGCTGGTCGGCTGGGAGGTGATGGGCATCTGCTCGTACTTCCTCGTGGGCCACTACTGGGAGACCGAGGCCGCCCGCGCCGCCTCGCTCAAGGCGTTCCTGGTCACCAAGCTCGGCGACGTCCCCTTCCTGATCGGCGTGTTCGCGCTCGCCACCGACGCCGGAACGTTCCGCATCGACGGCATCACCGCCACCGCGCTCAACGGCGGCCTGCACCACCCCACCGTGGACGCGCTGCTGCTGCTCGCCGGGGTGGCGGGCAAGTCCGCGCAGTTCCCGCTGCACACCTGGCTGCCGGACGCGATGGCCGGCCCCACCCCCGTCTCGGCGCTGATCCACGCCGCCACCATGGTCGCCGCCGGCATCTACCTGGTGGCCCGGCTGCTGCCGGTGTTCACCGCCTCCGCCGCCGCGCTGGCCGTGCTGGCCGCCATGGCCGCCGTCACCATGATCGGCTCCGGCCTGGCCGCGCTCGCCCAGGACGACATCAAACGGGTGCTGGCCTACTCCACCATCGGCCAGCTCGGCTACATGGCCGGCGCGCTGGCCGTCGGCAACCGCGACGCGGCCCTCTTCCACCTGCTCTCCCACGGCGTGTTCAAGGCGCTGCTCTTCCTCGGCGCCGGCGTGGTCATCCACGCGGCCGGCACCAACTCGCTCACCGCGATGTCCCGCATGGGCGGCCTGGCCCGGCGGGTGCCCGACGCGATGTGGACGATGGCGATCGGCCTGGCGGCGCTGGCCGCGCTGCCGCCGCTGTCCGGCTTCTTCTCCAAGGAGTCGGTGCTGCGCGCCGCCGAGCACGCCGCCACCGGCGACACCCCGGACGTGCCCTCCGCCGTCGGCTGGACCGTGCTGGTCGCCGGCCTGCTCGCGGCGCTGCTCACCGGCGCCTACGCCACCCGGCTCTTCCTGCTGGCCTTCCGCGGCAGCGGCCCGCAGGCCCCCGACCACGGCCGCCAGCCGCTGCCGATGACCGCGGTGCTGTGGGTGCTGGCCATCCCGACCGTCGCCTTCGGCGGGCTCACCTACCGGCGGCTGCCCGACTGGTTCGCCTCCGTGCCCAGGAGCTCGCTGGGCCCGACGCTGATCACCGCCGTCCTCGGCACCGGCCTCGCCCTCGTCGGCGTGCTGGTCGTCTTCGGCGCCTGGCGGGCCGTCGGCGAGGCACGCCGGCGGGTGCCGATGGGCGCGGTGGTGGAGAACGCCGACGCCGACGTCGAACCCGCCCTGGTGGAGGCCGAGGCCATCGCCACCCACCAGCGGATCTACGGCGACATCGCCGGCGCCGACGACCCCGGCGACCCGGGACGGCTGCTGCTCGGCCCGCTGCACGCCAGCGCCAGCCACGGCTTCCGCCTGGACGCCGTCTACCACACCCTCTTCGTCCGGCCGGTGCTCGCCGCCGCCGAACTGGTCCGCTTCCTGGACCGCGACGTCGTCGAGACCTGGGTGAAGGGCGCCGCCGGCGCGCCGAACCTGCTCGGCGCCGCCGTCCGCAAGGCGCAGACCGGAAACGTCCAGACCTATCTCAGCGCACTGCTGGCCGGTGCGGTCGTCCTCGCCGTCCTCGTCGCCGTCGGAAGCTGACCCCCCGTGAACGACACCGCACTCCAGTACCTCCTCGCGGCCGTGCTCGTCCTGCCGCTGCTCGGCGCGCTCGCCGCGCTGCTGCCGGCGCCGCCCGGGCTGCGCGGACGCGACCCCGGCCAGGCGGTACTGCGCCACGGCGTCACCGTCACCGGCGCCGTGCTCGTCCTCGCGGTGGTGCTCGCGGCCGGCTTCGATCGCGGCCACCCCGGCCGTATGCAGGCCACCACCGACCTCGACTGGATTCCGGCCCTCCGCATCCACCTGCACCTCGGCGTCGACGGCATCTCGCTGCCGCTGGTGGTGCTCACCGCGCTGCTCACCTTCCTGTGCGCCCTCTACTCCTACTTCCACATGCCGGCCGGGCCCACGCCGAAGGCGTTCGTCGCCCTCATGCTGCTGCTGGAGGGCGGCACGCTCGCCTCCTTCGCCGTCCTCGACCTGATGCTCTTCTTCCTGGCCTTCGAGACGGTGCTGGTGCCGATGTACTTCCTCATCGCGCGCTGGGGCGGCGGCGACCGGGAGCGGTCGGCGCTCAAATTCATCGTCTACACCCTCCTCGGCTCGGTGGTCATGCTGCTGGGTCTGCTGCTGGTCGGCCTGAAAGCCGGCACCTTCGACATGGTGGCACTCGCCACTGACAACGGGTCACGCCTCAGTCACACCACGCAACTCGTCGCCGCCCTCGCCATCGGCATCGGCCTGGCGGTCAAGACCCCGATGTGGCCGCTGCACAGCTGGCTGCCCGACGCCCACACCGCCGCGCCCACCGCCGGCTCGGTGCTGCTGGCCGGGGTGCTGCTGAAGATGGGCACCTACGGGCTGGTGCGGATCGTGCTGCCCGAGACGCCCGAGGGCATCCACACCTTCGCCCCCTACCTGGCCGCGTTCGCCGTCGTCGGCATCGTCTACGGCTCGCTGGCCTGCCTCCAGCTCGCCCGGCAGGGCAACGGCGGCGACCTCAAGCGGCTGATCGCGTACTCCTCCGTCGGCCACATGGGCTTCGTGCTGCTGGGCATCGCCTCGCTGACCCGCACCGGCGTCAACGGCGCCCTGTTCGCCAACATCGCCCACGGCCTCATCACCGGCCTGCTGTTCTTCCTCGTCGGCGCCCTCAAGGACCGCTACGGCACCAGCGACCTCGACCAGCTGGCCGGCCGCACCGGCGCCGCCCTCTACGGCCGCGCCCCCCGGCTGGGCGGCCTGCTCGCCCTGGCCGCCGTGGCCTCCCTGGGCCTGCCCGGCCTGGCCGGGTTCTGGGGCGAGATGCTCGCGATGTTCGGCTCCTTCAAACCCGGCGCCGGCCTGGACCGCGGCGCCTACGTCACCTTCACCGCCGTCGCCGCCTTCGGCACCCTGCTGACCGCCGGCTACCTGCTCACCGTGGTCCGCCGGGTGTGCATGGGCGACCGCGGTACCGCCACCGCCGAACCCGCCCTCGCCGACGTGCGCGGCTACGAGTTCGCCGCCTGGACCCCGCTCGCCGCCCTGACCGTACTGGCCGGGCTGTGGCCGGCCGCCCTGCTCGGCCTCACCGACCCGGCCGTACGCTCCCTGCTCGGAGGCAGCTGATGACCACCGCTGCGCCGCTGCTCCTGGCGGCCTCGCCGTTCACCCAGCACGTCGACTGGGCCGCCGTCGCCCCCGCCGCGATCCCGGCCGCGCTGGCCGTCGTGGTGCTGGTCGCCGACCTGTTCGTGCCGCCCGCCCGCAAGCAGCTGCTCACCTGGGTCACCGTGGCCGGCCTCGCGCTGGCGCTGCTCTCGCTGGTGCCGCTGCGGGCCGGCGACCGCACCACCTTCTGCCTGGCCGACACCCACCTGGCCTGCTCCTACGCCGAGGACCGCTTCGCGCTCGTCGTCCAGGTGCTGGTGCTGGGCGGGGCGCTGGTGACCGCGCTGCTGTCGGCGCCCTCCGTCGAGGAGCTGCCGACCGGCGAGTTCTGGTTCCTGCTGCTGTCCTCCGCGGCCGGCGCCGCCCTGCTGCCCGCCTCCCGCGACCTGATCACCCTGATCGTCGCCCTGGAGGTCACCACCCTGCCGTCGTTCGCGCTGGTCGGGCTGCGCCGCGGCGACCGGCTGTCCAGCGAGGCGGCGCTGAAGTTCTTCCTCACCTCCGTCGCCGCCACCGCCGTCTCCCTGCTCGGCATCGCCTTCGTGTACGCGGCCACCGGCTCGCTGCACATGGAGACCGTCGCCCAGCAGCTCGGCCACACCCCCGGCCAGCTGCACACCCTCGCCAAGGCCGGCGCCGCGCTGACCCTGGTCGGCTTCGCCTTCAAGCTGGCCGTCGCGCCCTTCCACTTCTGGGTGCCCGACACCTACGCCGGCGCGCCGCTGCCGGTCGCCGCCTACCTGTCGGTGGTAGGCAAGGCCGCCGGCTTCTCCGGGCTGATCCTCGTCACCGCGCTGGCCTTCCACCCGTACGCGAGCACCTGGGGCCCCGCGATGGGCGTACTGGCCGCGCTGACCATGACGGTCGGCAACGTCGGCGCGCTGCGGCAGCGCCCGGGGGCCGAGCGTGGCGCCGTCCGGCTGCTGGCCTGGTCCTCCATCGGGCAGGCCGGCTACCTGCTCGTCCCGCTGGCCGCCGAGTCCGCGCACCACGCGCCCGGCCGGCACGCGGGCACCACGGTCGCCTACGCCCTGATGTACGCGGTGGTGAACTTCGGGGCGTTCGCGGTGGCCGCGCTGGTGACCCGCTCGGCACCCAGCGGCCGGCTCACCGACTACCGGGGCCTGTACGCCCGGCGCCCGGCCGCCGCCCTGGCGCTGGCGTTCTTCCTGCTCTGCCTGGCGGGGCTGCCGCCCGGGGTGATCGGGCTGTTCGCGAAGGTCGCGGTCTTCTCCACCGCCGTGGACGCCCAGCACGGATGGCTGGCCGTCATCATGGCCGTCAACGTGGTGATCGCGCTCGTGTACTACCTGCGGTGGACGGCGCTGCTGTTCGCCCGGGGCGGCCAGGCGCGGGCCGCGGGCGCTGGTGCCGCTGCTTCCAGTGCTTCCGGTGCTTCCGGTGCCGGCTCTGGCGGCTCGGTGGCGGTGGAGGGCGCGGGGACGGTCACGGGTACGGTCCCGGGTACTCCGTTCGGCCTAGCCGCGGCGATCGCGCTGACGGCGGTGGGCGCGCTGGTGCTGTCGGGCGCGCCCCAGATCGTCCTGCGGTACGCCCAGGGGACGCTGCTGTGAGCCGTCTCCGACGGTGAGGGGACGCGGGACGCCCGCCTCCCCCGGGGGGCGCGTACGGGCCCGCCCGGCGCGCTCCGCCGAGGTACCCGCCGGACAGCCGACCAGGCGCCACCCCGGGGTCGCCCTGCGTGTGCACAAGGGAACTATCGGCGCTTGACTCGCGTTGACCAGGGCAGGAGGTTTTCCTTAAAGGGGAGGTCCTCACGTCCCCTGACGTACGCATTGGAGGGCGCACGTGCACCGCCGGCACAACGGGTTGAAGACGGCCGTACTCCTCGGCGTCCTGTCGGCCATCATCCTGCTCATCGGCAGCGCTTTCGGCCGGACGGGGCTCATCGTCGCCCTCGTCATCGCCCTGGGCACGAACGCCTACGCGTACTGGAACAGCGACAAGCTCGCCCTGCGGGCCATGCGGGCCCGCCCGGTCAGCGAGTTCGAGGCACCGGAGATCTACCGGATCGTCCGCGAGCTGTCCACGGCCGCCCGCCAGCCCATGCCCCGGCTGTACATATCGCCCACCGAGGCCCCCAACGCCTTCGCCACCGGCCGCAACCCGCGCAACGCCGCCGTGTGCTGCACCGAGGGCATCCTGGGCATCCTCACCGAACGCGAGCTGCGCGGCGTCCTCGGCCACGAGCTGAGCCACGTCTACAACCGGGACATCCTGATCTCCTCCGTGGCCGGAGCCCTGGCCTCGGTGATCGTCTTCCTGGCGAACTTCGCCTGGCTGATCCCCGTCGGCCGCTCCGAGGACGACGACGGCCCCGGCATCCTCGGCATGCTCATGCTGGTCTTCCTCGGCCCGATCGCGGCGTCCCTCATCCAGCTCGCCGTCTCCCGCTCGCGCGAGTACGAGGCCGACGCCTCCGGCGCCCGCCTCACCGGCGACCCGCTGGCCCTGGCCTCCGCCCTCCACAAGCTCGAAGCGGGCGTGCGGCAGCGCCCGCTGGCGCCCGAGCCCCGGCTGGAGACCACCAGCCACATGATGATCGCCAACCCCTTCCGGCCCGGCACCGTATCCAAGCTCTTCTCGACCCACCCGCCCATGGCCGAGCGCATCAGGCGCTTGGAAGATATGGCAGGGAGTACGCGATGAAGACGATCCTCAACATCATCTGGCTGATCCTGTGCGGCCTGTGGATGTGCCTCGGCTACCTGCTGGCCGGCCTTCTGCTGTGCCTCACGATCATCGGGATCCCGTTCGGCGTCGCGGCGTTCCGGATCGGCCTCTACGCGCTGTGGCCCTTCGGGTACACCGCCGTCGACCGCCCCGACGCCGGCGCGCCCTCCTGCGTGGGCAACGTGCTGTGGCTGGTCCTGGCCGGCTGGTGGCTGGCGCTGGGGCACATCGTGACCGGGGTCGCGCTGTGCGTCACGATCATCGGCATCCCGTTCGGCATCGCGAACTTCAAGCTGATCCCGCTGTCGCTGATGCCGCTGGGCAAGGAGATCGTGCCGACGGACCAGCCGTTCGCAGCCCGCGCGTAGGCCCTTCCGGAGGCCGCCCCTTGGCGCCCCCTGGGGCTGCCGTGCGCCCGGCTTCCCCGCTGTCTCCTCCCGCCGGCCGTCCCCGAGGCCCTGAGGGCGCGTGAGACCCCCTGAGGCCCTGGCACCCAGCGGGCGGTGCCTGCCGCCCCGACGGAGCCGTGACCGCTGGAAAGCGATGCCGGAGGCGTCGGACGACTTCTTCACCCGGTTCGGGTCTCCCGCCGGTTCGGGTCTCCCGCCGGCGAGGGGGCGGGGAAGCCGTCCCACCGGACGGGCTGTGACGCCGTCGCCCAGCCCGACCCTGCCCGTGGCCGAACGACCAGGGCACAACGAGGGCGGCGGCGGAGTCGGTCCCCGCCGGAGTGTCCTCGTCGTGCCCTGTGATCGCCCGGAGCCCACGGCTGCGCAGGTCGGGCGGAAGCGTCAGCGGTAGTTGACGAACTGGAGGGCGAAGTCGAGGTCCTTCTCGCGCAGCAGGGACTGGACGGCCTGGAGGTCGTCGCGGCTCTTGGAGCTGACCCGCAGCTCGTCGCCCTGGACCTGGGCCTTGACGCCCTTGGGGCCCTCGTCGCGGATGATCTTCGCGACCTTCTTGGCGTTCTCCTGGGAGATCCCCTCCTCGATCGAGGAGAAGATCTTGTACTCCTTCCCGGAGAGCTGCGGCTCGCCCGCGTCCAGCGCCTTGAGCGAGATCCCGCGCTTGACCAGCTTGGTCTCGAAGACGTCCAGGATCGCCTTGACCCGCTCCTCGGAGTTCGCCTCCATGAGGATCTTCTCGCCGGACCAGGAGATCGAGGCGCCGACGTTCTTGAAGTCGTAGCGCTGCGAGATCTCCTTGGCGGCCTGGTTGAGGGCGTTGTCGACCTCCTGCCGCTCGACCTTCGAGACGATGTCGAAACTGGAGTCGGCCATCTTCAGTTGGCTCCTTGGCTGTGTACGTCGTACGGGCAGGTCATGCGTGCGCGGCGGGCGCCTCCGGGCTGTCGCGCGGGCGCGCCGGTCCCGCCGCGCCCACCGTCCCGACCGGGACCGCCACCGGCCCAGCCTAGCCACCAGACTCCACCGGAGCCCTGATCAATGCGGTGGCGAACCACCCCACCGGATCAGGTATCGTTTACCCCGTCGCCACGACCGGCCCGACCAGGACCGACCTCGTGACGTCGTCCCATGGCGGTATGCCCGAGTGGCCAATGGGAGCGGACTGTAAATCCGTCGGCTTAGCCTACCGTGGTTCGAATCCACGTGCCGCCACGCCATCAAGGGGCCCTTCACCTGCGGAAACGCGGGTGAAGGGCCCCTTTGGCATGGGTGGGTTCCGGACGAGGTGTCCCGCCGTGGGCCGTTCGCGTCTTGTGGGCCGTCCCGCGTCGCCGTCTCCGAGCCTCCAAGGATGAGGCGGAGTTCGGACGGGTACGCGGACACCGGACCCCAGCCGTTGCGCCCAGCCAGCACGCCCTCAACTGCTCCTCCGTACAGAGACGAACGGAGGCGGGCAGCCGCAGGTGCCGGCCGTTGTGCTCGGCCGGGTAGCGGCGCCTCTGCTCGGCGGTGGCGGGCTGTGCGTCGTTGTGCGGGGTGTGGGTGGGTGTTGCTCCGTGTATCTCCGCGCTGATGTGGGTTGTGCTCGGTCGGGTCACGGGTGGGTCCCGGCGGGGTGTTGTCGTGGGGGTGGGTGGTGGCGGGTGGGACGGGGTGTCTTCGCTGGTCGGTGGCGGGGTGGTGGGGTGGCGGATTGTGGTGTGGCTGGTTGTGGCTGTAACGGGAATGTCCCGGGCGGTGGTTGTGCGGAACGGCGTGCGGGCCGGGCGGGTCCTGGTGATTGACGATCACTCGTACCGCTCCGTTCGGGGCGGTCGCCGCTGCCTCATCGCATGTGAAGGAAGAAATGATGCGCGCTCGCAAGGTCACTCTCGCTGTCCTGGCTGTTGCCGCCGGTCTCTCGCTCGCCGCGTGCCAGGGCGGTACTGGCGGTGCGGCGCAGAGCGCGCCTTCGTCCGTGCCGGCCGTGTCCTCCTTGGCCGGCGGTTCGGGTTCGGGTTCGGGTGGTGCGGATCAGGGCGGTGGGGCGGAGTCGGCTGGGACCGGCTCGGGTGGTGCGGGTGCTGGGGTCGGCTCTGACGGGAGCACCAGCACCGGGTCCGGCTCCGGTTCCGGTGGGAGCAATGGGGCCGGCTCCGGCACCAGCGGCGGGACCGCGTCCAACGCGAACAGCGGGGTCGGCCGGTGCCACACGGGGGAGTTGGAGATCACGGCGCAGGACGGCACCATCGACGGTGATCCCGAGGGGACCGTCGTGGTGGAGCTGAAGAACCAGGGCGGCGGGGACTGCGTGATCGCCGGGTACGCGGGTGTCGACCTGGAGACCAGTGCGGGAGCGCTGTCCGCGCAGCGCACGGGTCAGGAGACGACGTCGAGTGTCCTCAAGAGCGGGGAGTCGACGTACTTCCCCGTCGAGTATCCGATCAACACCTCGGGTGGCTCCGGGGTGCGTGTCACGGGGCTGGTGGTCACCCCGCCGAACGAGACGACGTCGGTGACCCTCAGCTGGCCGGGTGCCGCCACCCTGCCGGTCACTGACGGCTCCGGCTCGCCGGTGCAGGTCGGTCCGGTCGGAAGCGCCGGTCAGGGCGGCGAGTGACCTGCGCGCCGGCGCCCGCTCGGGTAGTTCCGCGGCGCGGGGATCTCCGGTCAGGCGACGCGGGCCCGCGTGGTGGGTGTGGTCGGGGCGCTGGGAGGCCACGGCCGGTCGGTGGCGAGATCCCGCCTGGCAACGGTGTCGAAGGACGACCCCGGGCCCGCCAGGCGGGCGGGGCCGGGCGGCTCAGGACGCGGCCGTGGGGACCGCCGAGTCGATCGGGGCGTCGCCGGAGACGAGTTCGAGGGTGAGGCCGACCGTTGACGGGGTGTCGAGGAGGGCGACGAGGACCGCGGCCACGTCGTCGCGGGGACGGCGCCGCGGCCGGTGGAGGGGGCCAGGTGGACGCGGCCCGTGCCGGGGTCGTCGGTGAGGCGGCCCGGGCGCAGGATCGTCCAGTCGAGGTCGCCGCGCGCTCGTACCGCGGCGTCCGCCTCGCCCTTGGCCCGCTGGTACGCGGCGAAGACGGGGTCGGAGTCCTTGGCCTCCGGGTCCGCGCCCATGGAGGAGACGACGAGGAACCGCCGCACTCCGGCCCGCTCCGCCGCGTCGGCGAGCAGGACGGCGGCGCCCCGGTCGACGGTCTGCTTGCGCTCCGCGCCCGAGCCGGCTCCCGCGCCGGCCGCGAAGACCGCCGCGTCGGCGCCCCGCAGCACCCGCGCCACCTGCTCGACGTCCGCCGACTCCAGGTCCAGCACGACGGGTTCGGCGCCGGCCGCCCGCAGGTCGTCGGCCTGGTCCGGGTTGCGGATGATGCCCACCGCCGTGTCGCCGCGCGCGGCGAGCAGCCGCTCCAGCCGCAGCGCGATCTTTCCGTGCCCGCCCGCGATCACTGTACGCATGGGACGACGCTACGCCTTGCGGGGCGACTGGCGAGGGAGGTCGAGGCCGGCGTCACGCGCCGCGTCGCCTCCGTCGCAGAACTCCCGTACGGCGCTGGTGCGGGAGACGACCCGGCCGCGGTGCACCACCAGCCGGCTGTAGCCCTGGGAGAGCACGGCGGCCAGTCCGTCCCCGCGCACCGCCAGCAGCTCGGCCGGGAAGCCGGCCTCCACCCGTACCTCGGGCAGTCCCAGCAGGGCTCGGGCCCGCCCGCTGACCAGGTCGTACGCGCGGTCCGGCGAGCAGGCGCCGTGTGCGGCCAGCAGGTAGGCGGCCTCCAAGGGGTCCGCGCGGCCCACCGGGTTGGCCTGGTCGGCCAGCGCGCCGCTGCCCGCGGTGACCGTGACGCCCGCCGCCAGCAGTGTCCGCACCGGCGCCACCGCGTACGGCCCGGCCCGGCCGGCGCGTTCCAGGGCGCAGCGGCCCTGCGGCAGCGCGGTCACCGACACCCCGGCGGCGGCGAGCCGTTCGGCGGTCCGCGCCAGGACGTCCGGGGCCAGCGCGGCCAGGCCGTGGCAGGGCCCGAGCGCGACGCCGGGGCGCAGCCCGCCCGCCATGGCGGCCAGCCGGGCCAGCCGGGCGGGGTCGTCGGCCGCGGTGTGCAGGTCGACGGGGAGTCCGAACTCGGCGGCCAGCGCCAGTACCGCCTCCGTGTAGCCGCTGGGGTCCGGGTCCAGGTCCGGGCAGCCGCCCACCGCGGCGGCGCCCATCTTCAGGGCGTCGCGCAGCATGGCCAGCCCGTCGGCGCCGGCCGCCCCGGTGAGCAGGCGGGGCACGGCGACGGTCTGCACGTCGACCAGGCCGCGCAGCGACCGTCGGGCCTGGAGCACCGCCTCCAGGGAGCGCAGCCCGTGGACGTCGCCGACGTGGACGTGGCTGCGCACCGCCGTGGTGCCGTGGCCGAGGTGCAGCAGCGCGGCCTCCACCGCGCGGCGCTGGACGTCGTCGGCGTCGTCGCAGGGCGGGCCGCCGGCGGTCAGCGCGAGGTCGAGATGGGCGTGCGGCTCGGCGGGCGCGGGCAGCAGCAGGTAGCCGCGCAGGTCGATCCGGGCGCCCTCGGCTCCGCGCGCCGGCCCGCCCCCGGGACCTGCCGGGACCGGGGACGAGGTCGGAGACGGGGACAAGGACGGGGACGAGGCCGGGCCGGCGAGGCTGCCGGCGGTGCCGACGGCCTCGATCCGCGGGCCGGACAGCAGGACGTCGACGGTCCGGCCGTCGGCGAGGCCGGCGCCGCACAGCAGCAGGGTGGCGGTCTCCGCGGTGGTGCGGCGGGGGCTGGGACTCTCCGTCATCGCGCTCCTCCGGGCAGTGGGACAGCGGCGGGACAGCAGCGGGCAGCAAGTGGGGCAGCGCTGGGCAACACTGGACAGCGCTGTGGACAACTCGGCGGCACTGTGGACAACTCGCGCAGAGCCGGACGAAAGCGAACGGACGCGAACGGACGGTGGACGACTCGGACGGCAGCGAAGCACCGCCGGAACGGCGGCCGGGCAGCGGCGGAGCGGCGGCGCGCCGCGGCGGCTGGAGCGCGGCAGGGGCGGCCGCCGGGCAGCGGCTGGACAGCGACTGGTCCGGGGCAAGATCGCGTGTTTCGAGCGTAGGGCTCAGGCCCCCGCCGGCCCGGTAGGAGGGCATTAGTCGTACCGGCGGGGGTCGTGGTTCGCACGCGAGTACGGGCGCCGCCCGGGGTACGCGCCCAGGTGTGCGAGAGCGGGGCGGCGGGCGCCGTCGCAAGGGGTGGACGGAGGGCGACCGGTGCGGGCCGGGAGCGGGGCCGGGGGGCGTCGGACCTGCGCCGGGAGGACTCGCGGCGACCGGGGCGAGGGGGGAGTGCGGGGGTCGTCGGGAGGTCCGGCGGCGGTGTCCGCCTGGTCCGATGTGCCCTGGGGGATACGGATTTCACGTATGGCCGCAGACCGTGTAATGTCTTCCTCGCTCGCCCCAATAGCTCAGTCGGTAGAGCGTCTCCATGGTAAGGAGAAGGTCTACGGTTCGATTCCGTATTGGGGCTCTGACGGATCGGTACCCCGCCCTCGTGGCGGGGGCCCGTTCGTCGAAGCGGCGTAGCTCAGTCGGTAGAGCAAGCGGCTCATAATCGCTGTGTCACCGGTTCAAGTCCGGTCGCCGCTACTTTCCGTAGCCGATTGCGGGTTCGGTCCCTCAATCGGCTACTCTTCCTGTGTTCATCACCCCGTTCGTCAAGGAGCACTCACGTGGCCGCCACCGACGTCCGCCCGAAGATCACGCTGGCCTGCGTGGAGTGCAAGGAGCGGAACTACATCACCAAGAAGAACCGGCGCAACGACCCGGACCGTCTTGAGATGAAGAAGCACTGCCCGCGCTGCAACGCGCACACCGCGCACCGCGAGACCCGCTGACGCGGACGGGGCGCACCGCACTGGCGGAGCGCACCGACCCACGGCTCATCGGGCCATGGGTCATCCGCCGCGAAACCCGGAGTTCCGCTGTCCTGCCGACGAGGCCGGGCCGTGGACCCCGGAGGGTCGCGTGAGCAGCCGGTTCTGCCACCGCGCACACACCAGGCCGCAGTTCGACCGCGAGGCCGCCCCCGCAGCAGGGGGCGGCCTCGCGGCGTGTCCGCACCCGCGTCGGCACCCCGCCCCGACCCGTGTCCACGCCCCGCCCGCCAGATGCCTCACCGCGTTCGGCGTGGCGGATACGTCTCGTGTGGCGGATGCGTCTCGCGTGGCGGATACGTCCCGTGCGGTGGGTACGTTGCGCGCGGCGGATGCGTCCCGCGAGGTGGGTACGTTGCGCGCGGCGGGTAGGTTCGGCACGGCGCGGTCGCCTCGCGCGGCGCGCGTCCCGGGTGTGTCTGGTACGTCACACGTGGCGCGTCCGCCGCGCACGGCACGCCGGTTCCGCCCGCCGAATCCGTCACGCGGTGTCATACGACCCAGGTCACGCCGTGTAACGCGCGTCACGCCCCGGCCGCTTTACGGCGTGGCGAGGCGCCTGCCGCGCGAACCGGCGTGCCCGCGTACCGGATCGCCCGCGGCGGGGTTCCCGTGCCCGGCGGCGTCCGATCACCGTTCCACCGTCCGCTTCCGTCCCAGCCCCAGGCTCGGCTTCTCGTTCCGGAGGTATTGATGGCTCTCGACCAGTCCTACGTCGGGCGGAGCTACCCGCCCACCGCCCCCTACGAGGTGGGCCGGGAGAAGATCCGCGAGTTCGCCGAGGCGGTCGGCGACCCCGACCCCGCCTACACCGACCCGGACGCGGCGAAGGCGCTGGGCCACCCCGACGTGGTCGCGCCGCCCACCTTCGTCTTCGCGATCACGTACAAGGCCGCCGGCGTCGTCGTCTCGGACCCCGAACTCGGCCTGGACTACAGCCGGGTCGTGCACGGGGACCAGAAGTTCAGCTACGTCCGGCCGGTGCGGGCGGGCGACCGGCTCACGGTGGTCTCCACCATCGAGTCGATCAAGTCCCTCGCGGGCAACGACATCCTGGACATCCGCGGCGAGGTCAGCGACGAGGCGGGCGAGCTCGTCGTCACCGCGTGGACGAAGCTGGTCGCCCGCGGGGCCGAGGCGGCCGAGGGCCAGGCGGACCGGGCCGCGGACGGCGCGGCCACCGGTGGGCAGAGCGGCGAGCAGAGCAAGGGCGAGGTGGCGTGATGGCGGCGAGGATCACGTACGACGAGGTCGAGGCCGGCACCGAACTGGCCCCCGCCTCCTTCCCGGTGGACCGCGCCACCCTCGTGCAGTACGCAGGCGCCTCCGGCGACTTCAACCCCATTCACTGGAACGAGCGGTTCGCCCGCGAGGTCGGCCTGCCGAACGTGATCGCGCACGGCATGTTCACCATGGCCTCGGCGATCCGCGTCGTCACCGACTGGGCCGGCGACCCGGCTGCCGTGGAGGAGTACGGCGTCCGCTTCACCAAGCCCGTCGTGGTCCCCGACGACGGCGAGGGCGCCGTGATCGAGGTCTCCGCCAAGGTCGCCGCCAAGCTCGACGACAACCGGGTCCGGGTGGACCTCACCGCCACGAGCGCGGGCCAGAAGGTCCTCGGCCGCGCCCAGGCGGTGGTCCGGCTCGCCTGAGCCAGGACCGCGCCCGTCAGGAGCGCCCGATCCGGGATGCCCAGGGCGCCCGCGGGGAGCCCCGGGCATCCCGCGGCTCCCAGCACCACGACGACGCCCCCGTACCGCCCGCCGGTACGGGGGCGTCGTCGCGTCGCCCTGGAGCCCCACCCGCCGGTCGATCCGCCGGTCGATCCGCCGGTCGATCCGCCGGTCCGTCCGCCGCTCGATCCGCCGGGGCGCGGGTACTTGACGCCATAAGTGATTAGCCACTAACTTTGTCGCATGGTCAGGATGAGCGCGGAAGAACGCCGTACCGCCGTCGTCAGCGCGGCAGTGAGCGAGTTCGCCCAGGGGGGGTACCACGGGACCTCCACGCAGGCCATCGCCCGCCGGGTCGGTGTCTCGCAGCCCTACCTCTTCCGGCTCTTCCCGAATAAGCGCGCCATCTTCACGGCCGCGGCCCTGCTCTGCATCGAGCAGACGTTGGACGTGCTCCTGCGGTCCTCCAAGGACCTCCCCGACGAGGAGCGGCTCGACGCGATGTCGGCGGCGTACCAGAGGCTGCTGCGGGACGACCCGGAGAAGCTGCTGATGCAGATGCAGACCTACGCGGCCGTGGCGGCCGCCGAGGCGGCCGGCGACCACGAGTTCGGCGCGCCCATCCGGGACAGCTGGCAGGAGATGTGGGACCGGGTCCACCTGGAACTCGGGGTGGACATCGAGGGCACGACGACGTTCTTCGCCTACGGGATGCTCATCAACACCCTCGCGTCGATGGGCTTCCCGTCCGGCCACCGCAACTGGAAGGGGTTCTGGGACTCGGCCCGGCCCGCGGACGACATGCAGGACGGCATGCGGGACGACGTGCAGGACGACCAAGGCGGCCAGTCCGGCCAGTCCGACTGAGGCGGGGCCGGTCCGGCCGGTCCGGTCAGTCCGGTCGATCCGACTGAGGCGGGCCAGTTCGGCCCGGCCCTGCTAGGGCGGCCCAGTCCGGTGACGGAGTAGGGGAGTGCCGTCCTCTGTCCGCGAAAGTTAGTGATCAATAACTAATGTGCGCCTCCGAGGATGCGCACCCCACAGCCCACGCCCGGGCGAACCGACAAGGGGAACCAGAGATGACACCGACGACCTCGTCACCTTCGAAGCCCGCGAAGCCCGCGAAGGCGACGGCCGCGGGAACCGGCGGCGGCAGTGGCGGTGGCGGCACCTCCGCCGAGGCGGCGCCGACCCGGACGACGGCCGTGTGGACGCTGGTGGTCACCAGCGTGGCCGGCTTCATGGCGGCGCTCGACAACCTCGTCGTCACCACGGCGCTGCCGTCGATCCGCAGGAGCCTCGGCGGCTCCATGTCGGACCTGGAGTGGACGGTCAACGCCTACACGCTCACCTTCGCCGTGCTGCTGATGTTCGGCGCGGCCCTCGGCGACCGCTTCGGACGGCGCAGGCTCTTCCTCGGCGGCCTGGCGCTCTTCACCGCCGCCTCGGCCGCCGCCGCGATGGCGCCCGGGATGGGCGAGCTGATCGCCGCGCGGGCGGCGCAGGGGGTGGGCGGCGCGGTGATGCTGCCGCTCACCCTGACGCTGCTCACGGCGGCGGTGCCCGCCGAGCGGCGGGCCCTGGCGTTCGGGATCTGGGGCGCGATCCAGGGGACGGCCATCGCCTGCGGCCCCCTGATCGGCGGCACCCTGACCCAGCACGTGTCGTGGCACTGGATCTTCTGGCTCAACGTGCCCGTCGGCCTGGTGCTGCTGCCGCTGGCCCGGCTGCGGCTGCGCGAGTCGTACGCGTCGGGCGCGCGGCTGGACGCGGTGGGCACCGGGCTCGTCTCGCTCGGGCTGTTCGGCATGGTCTTCGCGCTGGTCAGCGCCAACAGCCACGGCTGGGGCAGCGGACGGGTGCTGGCCGGGCTGATCGTCGGCGCGGTGCTGATGGCCTGCTTCGTCCTGCACGGCTCCGTCTCGCCCCGGGCGATGCTGCCGATGCGGATGTTCGGCAACCGCGGCTTCACCGTGGTCAACGCCTCCGCCCTGCTGATGTCCGTCGGGATGTTCGGCTCGGTCTTCCTGCTCAGCCAGTTCCTGCAGAGCGTGCTCGGGTACGGGCCGCAGGAGGCGGGGCTGCGGATGCTGCCGTGGACCGGGATGCCCATGCTGGTCTCGCCGCTGACCGGGCTGCTCTGCCGGTGGATCGGCTCGCGCCGGGTGGTCGCCGCCGGACTGTTCCTCCAGGCGGTCGGACTGGGCTGGTTCGCGTCGGTGGTCTCGGCGGACCTGACGTTCACCACCATGCTGCCGGCGCTGATGCTGTGCGGGACGGGGATGGCGCTGTTCTTCGCGCCGGTGGCCGGACTGCTGATGGACTCCGTCACCCCGGCGGAGCAGGGCATCGCCTCGGGAACGAGCAACGCGCTGCGCGAGGTCGGCGGCACGCTGGGCGTCGCCCTTCTGGGAACGGTGTTCTCCTCCAACGGCGGCTACGGTTCGCCCGCCGCGTGGGTGGACGGACTCCGGCCCGCGCTGTGGGTGGGCGGCCTGCTGCTCGCCGTGGCCACCCTGGCGATGCTCCTCTACCCGCGGATCGCCCGTCCGGCGGACCCCGCCGCGGAGCCGGCCGAAGCCGAGGCGTGACGACCGCCGGAGCCCGGACACCCCGCCCCGGGCGGGCCTGCGCCCACCGGAGACGGCCCACCGGAGGCGGCTCGCCGGGGCGGGGTGCGGAGGCGGCGGGCCGGGTGGCGTGTGGGGGCCGCGTTCCGCCCACCCCGTACGCTGAGCAGGTGGACGTGACGGAGAACGCGGAGCTGGCCGGCCTGACGACCTTCCGGCTCGGAGGTCCGGCCCGGCGGCTGGTGACCGCCGAGACCGACGAGGACGTGGTGGCCGCCGTGGCCGAGGCGGACGGGCGCGGCGAGCCGGTGCTCGTGATCGGGGGCGGCAGCAACCTGGTGATCGCCGACTCCGGCTTCGCCGGCACCGCCGTCCGCGTCGCCACCCGGGGGGTGCGGCTGTCGGACACCTCGCTGGAGCTGGCGGCGGGCGAGCCCTGGGCGGCGGCCGTGGACGTGACCGTGGCGGCCGGGCTGGCCGGCGTCGAGTGCCTGGCCGGCATCCCCGGTTCGGCCGGCGCCACGCCGATCCAGAACGTCGGCGCCTACGGCCAGGAGGTCGCGGGCACGGTCGCGGAGGTGGTGGCGTACGACCGCCAGGCCCGCAAGACCGTCACCCTGCCCAGCTCCGAGTGCGACTTCGCCTACCGCGACAGCCGGTTCAAGCGGGACCCGTCCCGGTTCGTGGTGCTGCGGGTCCGCTTCGAGCTGGAGGACGCCGGCGGGCTGTCGGCGCCGCTGAAGTACGAGGAGACCGCCCGCGCGCTCGGTGTCGAGGCCGGCGACCGGGTACCCGTCGAGCGGGCCCGGGACACGGTACTGGCGCTGCGCCGGGGCAAGGGCATGGTGCTCGACCCGGACGACCACGACACCTGGTCGGCCGGCTCCTTCTTCACCAACCCCGTGCTCACCCCGGCCGAGCACGCCGCCTTCGTCCAGCGGGTGCGCGAGCGGCTCGGTCCGGACGCCGTCGCGCCCGCGTTCCCGGCCGGCCCGGAGGACGTGAAGACCTCCGCGGCCTGGCTGATCGACCGCGCCGGCTTCACCAAGGGCTTCGGCACCGGTGCCGCGCGCATCTCCACCAAGCACACCCTGGCCCTCACCAACCGGGGCGGCGCCACCACGGAGGACCTGCTGGCGCTGGCCCGCGAGGTCCGCGACGGGGTGCGCGAGGCGTTCGGCGTCACCCTCGTCAACGAGCCGATCCTCGTCGGCGCGGCGCTCTGACCTGACCGAACGGCCGGCGGCCCGCGAGGCGGTCTGAGGGGCCTACGGCGACGGTCCGAGCGGCGTGATCCCCCCGGGACCGGCCCGATCCCCCGGGACCGGCGCGTTACGCCGTACGGGCGGCCAGCCAGGCGTCCACGTCCGCGAGGAGGCGGGCGAGGGTCTCCGGCGGGGCGCAGGAGGCACGCAGGGACTGCCGGGCCAGCTCGGCCAGCTCGGCGTCGGCGAAATGGTGGACGTCGCGGGCGATCTGGTACTGCGCGGCCAGCCGGGAGCCGAACAGCAGCGGGTCGTCGGCGCCCAGCGCCATCGGGACGCCGGCCTCCCACAGGGCGCGCAGCGGCACGTCCTCCGGCTTCTCGTAGACGCCCAGCGCCACGTTCGAGGAGGGGCAGACCTCGCAGGTGACCCCGGAGTCGGCGAGCCGGCGCAGCAGCCGTGGGTCCTCCACCGCGCGCACCCCGTGGCCGATCCGCTGGGCGTGGAGGTCGTCCAGGCAGTCCCGCACGCTCGGCGGGCCGGTCAGCTCGCCGCCGTGCGGGACCGCCAGCAGCCCGCCCTCCCGGGCGATGGCGAAGGCCCGGTCGAAGTCCCGCGCCAGGCCGCGCCGCTCGTCGTTGGACAGCCCGAAGCCGATCACCCCCTGGTCGGCGTAGCGCACGGCGAGGCGGGCCAGCGTCCGGGCGTCCAGCGGGTGCTTCATCCGGTTGGCGGCCACGATGACGCCCATGCCGACCCCGGTGTCCCGCGACGCGGTGCGCACCGCGTCCAGGATGATCTCCATGGCGGGGATCAGCCCGCCGAGCCGGGGCGCGTACGAGGTGGGGTCCACCTGGATCTCCAGCCAGCGGGAGCCGTCCTCGGCGTCCATCTCCGCGGCCTCCCGGACCAGCCGGTGGATGTCCTCGGGGGTGCGCAGGCAGGACCGGGCGATGTCGTAGAGCCGCTGGAAGCGGAACCAGCCGCGCTCGTCGGTGGCACGCAGTTGCGGGGGTTCCCCGGAGGTCAGCGCCTCGGGCAGGTGGACGCCGTGCCGGTCGGCCAGCTCCAGCAGGGTGGAGGGCCGCATCGAGCCGGTGAAGTGCAGATGCAGATGTGCTTTGGGCAGCTCGCGGATCTCGCGCGCCGCATGTACCTCGCGTGCCATCCCCAGATCCTGCTACATCCGGGACCCCGCCCGGTACCGGTGCGCGGCGGACACCACCGATCGGGGGGCTTGCCCGAAAACGCGAACGGGCGGACCGGAGGGACCCCGCCCGCCTCACACGCGGCGGGCGGCCGACCCCCGCCATCCGGGGACCGGCCGCCCGTGTGCCGTGCGGCTGCTGGCCGAGCGGCCTGGGAGCAGGGGTCAGTCGCGGGCCTCGCCGAGCAGCTTCTGGACCCGGGAGATGCCCTCGACCAGGTCGTCGTCGCCGAGCGCGTAGCTCAGCCGCAGGTACCCGGGTGTGCCGAACGCCTCACCCGGCACCACGGCGACCTCGACCTCGTCCAGGATCAGCGAGGCCAGCTCCGCCGAGCTCTGCGGGCGCTTGCCGCGGATCTCCTTGCCCAGCAGCGCCTTCACCGACGGGTAGGCGTAGAACGCGCCCTCGGGGACCGGGCAGACCACGCCGGGGATCTCGTTGAGCATCCGCACCATGGTCTGGCGGCGCCGGTCGAAGGCGGTGCGCATGTCGGCCACCGCCGACAGGTCGCCCCGCACCGCGGCCAGCGCGGCGACCTGCGCGACGTTGCTGACGTTGGAGGTGGCGTGCGACTGGAGGTTCGTCGCGGCCTTGACCACGTCCTTCGGGGCGATGACCCACCCGACCCGCCAGCCGGTCATGGCGTACGTCTTGGCCACGCCGTTGACGACGACGCAGCGGTCCCGCAGCTCCGGCAGGATCGCCGGCAGCGAGGTGAAGACGGTGTCGCCGTAGACCAGGTGCTCGTAGATCTCGTCGGTGAGCACCCACAGGCCGTGCTCGACCGCCCAGCGGCCGATCGCCTCGGTCTCCGCCGCGCTGTACACCGCGCCCGTGGGGTTGGACGGGGACACGAACAGCAGCACCTTGGTCCGCTCGGTGCGGGCCGCCTCCAGCTGCTCGACGGAGACCCGGTAGCCGGTCGTCTCGTCGGCCACTACCTCGACCGGGACGCCGCCGGCCAGCCGGATCGACTCCGGGTAGGTGGTCCAGTACGGGGCGGGCACGATGACCTCGTCGCCCGGGTCGAGGATCGCCGCGAACGCCTCGTAGATCGCCTGCTTGCCGCCGTTGGTCACCAGCACCTGCGAGGCGTCCACCTCGTAGCCGGAGTCGCGGAGCGTCTTGGCGGCGATGGCGGCCTTCAGCTCGGGCAGGCCGCCGGCGGGGGTGTAGCGGTGGTACTTCGGGTCGCGGCAGGCTTCCACGGCGGCCTCGACGATGTAGTCGGGCGTGGGGAAGTCCGGCTCGCCGGCGCCGAAGCCGATCACCGGGCGCCCGGCGGCCTTGAGGGCCTTCGCCTTGGCGTCGACGGCGAGGGTGGCGGACTCGGAGATCGACCCGATACGGACCGAAACCCGCCGCTCGGACGGGGCCTGAGGAGTAGGTGCGTCGGAGGGAGTGGCTGCGCTCATACACGCATCGTCCCAGACCCCGGCGCGCCGGAGCACCCGAGTTCCCCGCTCCCACCCGAGCCGCCGACGGGCCGCTCGCCGGGCCCGCCACCTGCCCGTCTCCTGCCGCCTCCTGTCCGCTCCTGTTCCCCCTCCTCTCCGTCTCCTGCTCCACCCGCCGGAGGTGCCACGGTCCGGGCCTCCGTGCCTCATCCGGCCCGGTTGCGGCCCCGCTCCGGCCCGGTCCTGGCCCGCGTCCGGCCTGCTTCCGGCCCGCGTCCGGGCAGATTCCGGTCCCCTTCCGGGCGGATTCCCACCGATCTGGGGCCCGCTTCCTGGCACGTCGGGGCGGAAGACGTTCGACGGACCGCCGCTGAGCACGTACACTCAACCGTCGATGGCCCTCCCGGCGGACACGTGCGGTACGTTGGGGGCGTCACCAAAGGGTCGTAGCTCAATTGGTAGAGCACTGGTCTCCAAAACCAGTGGTTGGGGGTTCAAGTCCCTCCGGCCCTGCTGAACACGTCCGACCGTGGGCGTGGGCAGGTAGATGGAAGCACTCGCCGTACCGCGCGACGGGCGCGGCTCGGCCACGACCCGGAGTCAGGTGAGGACGAGTGACTGAGATCACGGACTCCAACGAGGTCTTGGGTCCTGAAGCAGAGCAGGACGGGAACGAGGCCGAGAAGAAGGCCCGCCGCGGTGGCAAGCGCGGCAAGAAGGGTCCCCTCGGTCGCCTCGCGCTCTTCTACCGCCAGATCGTCGCCGAACTGCGCAAGGTCGTCTGGCCGAGCCGCAACGACCTGATGACGTACACCAGTGTGGTGATTGTCTTCGTTGTCGTCGTCATCGCGTTCGTCAGCGTGGTTGACTGGGGTTTCGAGAAGCTCGTCTCGTACGTTTTCGGATGATGACGACCACTCGTTGATCCTGCGGCCGGCGCCGTGCTGACGGCGCCTGTCGTACGTCCCACCCTTTGAAGTCAGGAAGAAGCAGTCACCGTGTCTGACCCCAACGTGTACGCCGCCGACGACGACTCCGTCGAGGGTGACGACGCAGCGCGCGACATCGTCGAGGCGGCCGACGGCGACACCGACCAGGCCGAGGCTGCCGATTCGGCCGCCGGCGAGTCCGCCGAGCAGGACGCCGTGCACGCTGAGGACGACGCCGAGGACGCTGCGGACTCCGAAGAGGCGGACGACGCCGAGGAGGACGACGAGTCCGACGAGGTCGAGGACGAGGACGCCGAGGAGTCCGAAGCCGCCGAGGACGCCGAGGCTGAGGACGAGGCCGAGCCGGTCGACGCGGTGGCCGCGTTCCGCGAGGAGCTGCGCACCCTGCCGGGCGAGTGGTACGTGATCCACACCTACGCCGGGTACGAGAACCGCGTGAAGGCCAACCTGGAGCAGCGCGCCGTCTCCTTGAACGTCGAGGAGTACATCTACCAGGCCGAGGTTCCGCAGGAAGAAGTCGTTCAGATCAAGAACGGCGACCGCAAGACCATCCGCCAGAACAAGCTTCCCGGCTACGTCCTGGTGCGCATGGACCTCACCAACGAGTCGTGGGGCGTCGTCCGCAACACCCCCGGCGTCACCGGCTTCGTCGGCAACGCCTACGACCCGTACCCGCTGACGCTGGACGAGATCGTCAAGATGCTCGCCCCCGAGGTGGAGGCCGCGGCTGAGGCCGCCGCCATCGCCGAGGGCACCGCGCAGCCCCGCCGGGTGGAGGTCCAGGTCCTGGACTTCGAGGTGGGCGACTCGGTCACCGTCACCGACGGTCCGTTCGCGACCCTCCAGGCCACGATCAACGAGATCAACGCCGACTCGAAGAAGGTCAAGGGCCTCGTCGAGATCTTCGGCCGCGAGACCCCGGTCGAGCTGAGCTTCGACCAGATCCAGAAGAACTAGTTCTCGATCTTCGGCAGCGATTTTCGACAACGATCTTCGACAGAGCCCCTGGCCGGCGGGAAACCGCTGGTCAGGGGCTCTGTCGCTGATGCGGGAACGCTGCGGGTCAGCGATCCAGGACGGCCGCGACGATCCGCAGGAGCCGCTCGCCCACGCGCTCGACACTTCCGTTCTGCGCGCTCACCTGGGCCCCTTCGAGGACGAAGGTGATCTCCGCGGCCGCCTCGTCCGGGTCGGGCAGGCCGGCCCTGGCGCACAGCTCGGCGAGCCGGCGCGCCTGATCGGCCTTGTGGGTCTCGACCACCACGCGCGCCGGGTGGCCGCGGTCGGGCAGTTCCGCTATGGAGTTGAGCCGGCCAGCTGGAGCAGGCCGCGCCCTGGTCCCACCGCACCCCCACCGTGTGGGCGGGCAACCAGGACTGACGGCCCGTGGGAAGCTGTCGGCCTGGTCCTGGCGGACGGCGAAGGTCCCGTCCGTCGGGACGGGACCTTCGGGGGAGCGGTCCCGGGGCGCGGGGAGCGCGGCGGGAGGGGTCAGGCGTCGGCGTTGAGGACGGGGTAGTAGCCGTCCGCGTGGCCGGTCGCCGTCGGGTGGTAGGACTCCCAGGTGGGCGAGACGACGAGGGAGTGGAGCCAGTCGTCGCCCGAGCACAGCTCGTGGCCCTTGAAGGTGGTCCGGACGTCGCCGAAGGTGAAGCCGTGCGCGGCGGCGCGGCCCGAGATGGTCGTGTCGAGCAGGTCGGCGGCCTCGTCGATCTTCTGGTGCTTGGTACTGCTGAGGCCGACGCAGAAGACGCCCAGCTTGTACATGTCGGGGTAGCCGAGCACCACGACGTGCGCGTTCGGGGCCTTGGCGTGGATGGCGTCGTAGACCGTGTCGAGCCGGCCGGGCAGGGTGTTGCGGATGTAGTCCTCCGCGGTGTTGATCCGGGAGACGCATCCGCTGTCGGTGCTGGTCACGCAGGTCGTCATGGCGTCGGCGAAGCCCGCGTCGTTGCCGCCGACGGTGATCGACACCAGCGTGGTGGAGGAGGTCACGGACGCCAGCTGGCTGTTGGTGACGTCCGTGGTCACGGCGCCCGAACAGGCGGCGAAGGTGAACGAGGACGGGGAGTGGGCCTGGGCCCACAGCTCCGGGTAGGCGGCGGTGCTCTGGTGGCAGTCACCGCTGGAACTGATGTAGCTGCCCGCGCCGTTGCCGGCGGAGTAGGAGTCGCCGAGCGCCACGTACGAAACTCCGGCGGCGTTCGCGGGGCTCGACAGCACCAGAGCAGCCACCAGGGAGGACGTGGCGGCGGCAAGGGCTGTCAGGGGCCTGCTGAGTCTCACGGGACCTCCAATGGGGGGATCGCTGCGAGACTTTGGTACCGCGCGGTAACCGTGATTGGGAAGTGTCCATGCCAAAGATTCTTCCCGCGTAGACCCCGCGTCCGCCTGGGTGTCGGCTGCGATACGGGCGACGTCGCAGGCCGCCGCGGGGGAGCGCGTCCCGCCCCGCGCGCCCCTTCCGCACCTCAGGACATCCGCGCCCCTCCGACGGGCGACGCACGTTCGGGTGATTCGGGGCGGAGGGGCGCGGACGCGGAGGGGGAGCGCGGGTGACGGGTCAGAGGGCCGCGGGGGTCAACGGGCCTCGGCGACGACGCCGGTGCCGGTCGGCAGCCAGTCCGGGCGCCGGGACTCGTGGGCGGCGATCAGGTCGTCCAACTGGAGTGTCAGGTCGATCTGGTCGAAGCCGTTGACCAGCCGGTGGTGGGCGGCGTCGTCCAGGAAGAACGGGGCGTCGGCGACACCGGCGGCCGGGCAGTGGATCACCCGGGCGACGACGTCGACGGTGATCTCGGCGGTCGGGTCCGCGGTGGTGGCGTCCAGCAGGGCGCGGACCGTGCCGGGGTCGGCCCAGGCCGGGACCAGGCCCGTGTTGGGCAGGTTGTTGCGGAAGATGTCCGCGAAGCCGGGCGTGACGACCACCTTGAAGCCGTAGTCGCGCAGCGCCCAGGGCGCGTGCTCGCGGGACGAGCCGCAGCCGAAGTTGGGGCCGCTGACCAGGATCGTGGCGTCCTTGCGCTCGGGTTGGTTGAGCACGAACTCCGGGTCGCGGCGCCACTTCTGGAACAGGCCGTCCTCGAAGCCGGTCCGTTCGGTCTTCTTCATCCAGACGGCCGGGATGAGCTGGTCGGTGTCGACGTCGGAGCGGTCCAGTGGGACGGCGGTGCCGGTGACGCGGGTGACGGGGTCCATCGGGTTCTCCAAAGTGCGGGTGGCGGGGGCGGGCATCGGCGGGCGGTCGCCCGGCCGGCGGGTCAGACCAGGTCGGCCGCGGCGGCCAGGTGGCCGGCGACAGCGGTGGCGGCGGCCGACTCGGGGGAGACCAGGTGGGTGCGGGCGCCCGGGCCCTGCCGTCCCTCGAAGTTGCGGTTGGAGGTGGAGGCGCTGCGGGTGCCGGGGGCGACGACGTCGCCGTTCATCCCGACGCACATCGAGCAGCCGGGGGAGCGCCACTCGAAGCCGGCGTCGGTGAAGACCCGGTCCAGGCCCTCCTGTTCGGCCTCGTGCTTGATCCGGGCCGAGCCGGGGACGGCCAGGGCGCGCACCCCGGAGCTGACCTTGCGGCCGCGCAGCACCCGGGCGGCGGCACGCAGGTCCTCCAGCCGGCCGTTGGTGCAGGAGCCGATGAACACCGTCTCGACGGGGATGTCGCGCATGGCGGTGCCGGGGGTCAGGTCCATGTACTCCAGGGCCTTCTCCGCGGCCAGCCGCTCGTCGGGGTCGGCGAACCGCGCGGGGTCGGGGACCCGGTCGTCGATGCCGGCCGTCTGCCCGGGGTTGGTGCCCCAACTGGCCTGCGGGCCGATCAGCGAACCGTCGAGGCGCACCTCGCGGTCGAAGACCGCGCCCTCGTCGGTGCGCAGGGTGCGCCAGTCCTCCAGCGCCCGCTCCCACTGCGCGCCCTTCGGCGCGCGGTCGCGTCCCTCCAGGTAGGCGAAGGTGGTCTCGTCGGGGGCGACCAGGCCGGACCGGGCGCCGGCCTCGATGGCCATGTTGCAGACCGTCATGCGTCCGGCCATGGACAGCGAGCGGACGGCCTCGCCGCGGAACTCGATCAGGGTGCCGGTGCCGCCGTTGGTGCCGATCCGGGCGATGACCGCCAGCACCAGGTCCTTCGCGGTGACGCCGGGGCGCAGGGCGCCGTCCACGGTGACGGCCATGGTGCCGGGGCGGGCCATGCGCAGGGTCTGGGTGGCCAGGACGTGCTCGACCTGGCTGGTGCCGATGCCGAAGGCCACCGCGCCGAACGCGCCGTGGGTGGCGGTGTGGCTGTCGCCGCAGACGATGGTCATACCGGGCTGGGTCAGGCCCATCTGCGGGCCGATGACGTGCACGATGCCCTGGCCGGGGGTGTTCATCGGGTGCAGCTCGACGCCGAACTCGCGGCAGTTGTCGATCTGCAGCCGCAGCTGCCGGGCGCCGATCTGGTCGGCCAGCGGCAGGTGCGTGCCGGTCGTGGGGACGTCGTGGTCGGCGGTGGCGACGCAGAGGTCGGGGCGGCGGACCCCGCGGCCGGCCGCACGCAGGCCCTCGAACGCCTGCGGCGAGGTGACTTCGTGGAGCAGGTGCAGATCGACGTACAGCAGGTCCGCCTCGCCGCCGTCGATGACGTGACGGTCCCAGATCTTGTCGACCAGGGTGGTGGCAGCCACGGGGCCCCCTTTTTTCGTCTCGCTATATGAGACATTCTGTCTCGAAGCTTGGATGCGCCGTAAGTTAACACAGTCAGATCGGCGGTGCGAAGGGGGAGTTCGGTGCCATGGCTGCCACCGGAATCGAGCGGATCGTGGCTGTGGTGGACGCCGTGGCGGCCGGTGCCGTACGGCTCGACGACGTGCGCTCCGCCACCGGAATCCCCTACTCGTCCGCGCACCGGATCGTCGGCAGGCTCGTCGCGCAGGGCGTGCTGCACCGGGGTGCGGACGGCTCCCTGGCCGTCGGCCTGCGGGTACGCGCCTGGGGCGCCGTGCCGTCGTCGGCCCCGGACGCGCACGCCAACCAGCGGGCGCTGCACGAGATCCGCGACCTCACAGGGGAGAGCGTCCAGCTCTACCGGCGGCTGGACGGCCACTGCGTGTGCGTCGCCTCGGCGGAGTCCCGGCACGGCCTACGCGACACCGTGCTCGCCGGAACCGCCTTCCCGCTGACCGCGACCGCCGCCGGCAAGGTGCTGCTCGCCTGGTCGCCGCCGGCCTCCGACCTCCAGGGCGCGGACGAGCGGCAGTTGCGCGCCATCCGCGCCGACGGCTGGTGCGTCAGCCCGCAGGAGGGCGAACCCGGCGTGCTCGGCGTCGCCGTTCCCGTCCCGGGTCCCGGCCGCGCCGCCGTTCCCGGTCCCGGCGCCGTTCCCGGTCCCGTCCCCGGCCCCGCCGCCGTTCCGGTCGCCGACCCGGTCGCCGGAAGCGCCTGGTCGGCCACCGCGGCGCTGGCGGTCAGCGGCCCCGCCACCCGGCTCCGTCCGCACCTCGCCCGCATCCGCTCCACCCTGCTCGACAATGCCGACCGCTTCTGAGGCCGGCGGCCTGCTCACCGCTCGGCCGAGCCCCCCGCGGCGACGGCGGAGCCTCCGGACTACCCAAGTCGTCTCGACCGCACCGGAGTTCGCCACTTCCGCCCCGACCGGCCCATCCGCTGCCCTACGCTCTGCGCGACGGAGCGAGGACTCTCCGCTGAGGACCCGGCCCTGTCCCGTCGGGCCCGTGGACTGGACCCCTGGGGAGGCAGGCTCATGGCGGTACCGGCTGGGCCCACCGTGCGGCGCCTGCAACTCGGCTCGGAACTGCGCCGGTCGAGAGAGAAGGCCGGGCTCACACTCGCCGAGGCGGTCGAGGGCCTGGCGCTCTCCGTCACCAAGCTCTACCGGCTGGAGAACGGCCTCACCGCGCTGAGATCCGCCGCCGAACTGCACGTCCTGCTCGACCGCTACGGCGTGGAAGGCCAGGAGGACGTCGACTTCCTCACGGAGCTCCACCGCGACTCCCTCAGCCGCGGCTGGTGGTCCCGGTACCGCGGTGTGATGCCGCGCGGCATGGCGATGTACGTCGGCCTGGAGACGGGCGCGCGGGCGATCCGCGCCTGGCAGCCGAACGCCGTCCTCCCGCTTCTCCAGACCGAGCGCTACGTCAGGGAGATGCTCCAATCCGCGAAGCCGACGGAGGAGCACACCACGGAGTTCGTCGAGCGCAGCATCCAGTTGCGGATGGAGCGCAAGGAGCGGCTCACCCGCGGGGCCGGCGGCCCGGACCTCTGGTGCGTCCTCGACGAGGCGGCTCTGCGGCGGACGGTCGGCGGCCCCGACGTCATGCGGGAGCAGTACGAGGAGATCATCCGTCTGACGGCGCTCGCCAACGTGACCGTCCAGATCCTGCCGCTGAACATCGCCACCTACCGCTCCGGCACGGCCTTCACGCTGCTGGAGCTGGAGGCCCCGAGCCTCACCGTGGTCCGGACCGACTCGGGTGACGGAGGGTCGAACGTCAGCGACAAGGACAGCGCCATCTGGGCCTTCGCCCGCAGGTTCGACGCGCTGCGGGCGGGCGCGCTCGCTCCGGGGGAGACCCCCGCCCTGCTGCGCCGGATAGCCGCGGAGATCTGATCCGAGGGCGGCCCGTGGCGGTCGAACCCCCCCGGCAGGGCGGCGGGAACCGGCTCCGCCGAACCGTCCGGACGGGGAATCCGTCCGACAGACGGGGTGAGAGTGCGGTCGCCGGTTGTCCCGGGAACGCCGGCCGAGCGGTCGGCGGGGCAGTGCGGGCGCGCCGACGGAAAATCACCGGACACTTCCCCAATCGCGCTTTATCTGCTTTTCGCACCTGCATGCTGTGGCGAAGGGCGCTATCGGCGGAAAATCGGCGGGGCATGTGCGGCGGAGACGACCGGATCGGGCCATCGCGGCAGAGCCAGGCCATGCCGTCATTGACAGAACTACCACAGGGCCGGTTATGGTTCCAGAGTTCGAGCAGCATAGTCGGCGTTGCACCCGTCCCGGAGACGATGGATTGACAGCCGCAGAACACATGGGCACGAGCGACGCTTTACTCCGCATCCTCGTTGTGGACTCGCAGGAAGAGGCCGCGGGAGCGCTTCTGCGGGGGCTGCGCCGGAACGGCCACCTCGCGACGAGCGTGGGCACCGGGGAGAAGGCGCTGGCCGCGCACGGGGCCGTCGACCTGGTCCTCCTCGATCTCGACCTGCCGGATCTGGACGGGCTGGAGGTGTGCCGACGGATGCGGGCCGCCGGCGACGTCCCGATCATCACGGTCACGGCCCGCGGTACGGAACTCGACCGGGTCCTCGGACTCCGGGCCGGTTCCGACGACTACGTCGTCAAGCCGTACGGGTTCCCGGAGCTGCTGGCCCGGATCGAGGCGGTGATGCGGCGGGCCGCGCCCCACCGGCGGGCGCCGGCGGAGCGGCCGACGGTCTCCCACGGCCCGCTGCTGATGGACGGGGACACCCGCGAGTCGCTCCTCGACGGGCGCCGGGTGGAGCTGACGCCGAAGGAGTTCGACCTGCTCTACCTGCTGGTGTCCCAGTCCGGCGGCACCGTCTCGCGCCGGGAGCTGATGCGCCGGGTCTGGGGCGACGAGTGGTCGCGCCGGGGCCGCACCATCGACACCCACGTCAGCAGCCTGCGCAACAAGCTGGGTTCACGCGGTTGGATCGTCACCGTGCGCGGGGTGGGGTTCCGGCTCGGTCAGCCGTGACCGGCCGGCGGCCCGGGCGGTGCGGCGGCCCGGGCGGTGCGGCGCGCCGGCCAGGCGCGGCCGACCCGCGCCCGGGCGGCCCGCTCGGACCTCGCCGACCGTTCGGATCTCGGCGACTCGCTCAGATCCCGGCGGCCGGCCCGTCGAGCGGACCGATGCCCTCCTGCATGCGCCGGACGACCGCGGCGATGCGCTCCTCGTCCCGGCGGTAGTGGGTCCACTTGCCGACGCGCGTGGAGCGGACCAGCCCGGCGCGTTCCAGCGACGACATGTACGCCGAGACGGTGGACTGGGCGAGACCGGTTCTGGCCTGGATGTGGCTGACGCAGACGCCGACCGTCCGGGGATCGGTGACCTCGGGCTCGACCGGGAAGTGGCGCTCGGGCTCCCGCAGCCACTGCAGCACCTGCAGGCGCACCGGGTTGGCCAGCGCCTTCAGCACGTCCAGCAGGTCCGCGAGGTCGTCGGGGGCGAGGGGGGCTTGAGTCGACATCGCCAGCCTTCCAGGTCGCGGAGAGCGGCTCCGATCGGTCGCCCGCTTCAGGTGTATCGATACTAGGCGATGTGTGGCCGACGGGACCCCGTGCGGTGTCGTCCCGTGGCCGCCGACGGCGCCCCTTGACAGCTCATATCGAAGTTCTGCAATACTTCGATGAGTCGTCGGGGGGTGCGGTTCCGTGGCCCCCACCGCTTCGCTACGGAGGATTGATCATGCCTGTCGGCCTCATCGCCCTGGCCTTAGGCGGCTTCGGCATCGGCCTCACGGAGTTCGGGATCGTGGGCCTGCTGCCCGACGTGGCCGACGACTTCGGCGTGTCGGAGTCCGTGGCCGGCTACCTGGTCTCGGGCTACGCGCTGAGCGTCGCGGTCGGCGCCCTCGCCCTCACGGCCGCACTCTCCCGCTTCGACCGCAAAAAGGTCCTGGTCGGCCTGATGCTGCTGTTCATCGTGGGCAACCTGATCTCCGCGATCGCCCCGGACTACGGCGTCCTCATGGTCGGCCGGGTGGTCGCGGCGCTCTGCCACGGAGCGTTCTTCAGCGTCGGCGCGGTGGTCGCCGCCGACATGGTGGACGAGAACAAGAAGGCGAGCGCCATCGCGCTGATGTTCGGTGGCCTGACCGCCGCGAACGTCCTGGGAGTGCCCCTCGGCACCTTCCTCGGCCAGCAGGCGGGGTGGCGCTCCACCTTCTGGGCCATCACCGCCATCGGCGTCGTCACCCTGATCGGCGTCCAGGCCCTGGTGCCCTCGACCTCGGGGGCGGGCGGCGTGGACCTGCGCCGCGAGCTCACCGTCTTCAGACGCGGCCAGGTCTGGGTCTCCATCGCGCTCAGCGTCCTCGCCTTCGGCGGCGTCATCGGCGGCTACACGTACATCGCGTTCACGCTCACCAAGGTGACCGGGTTCTCCGAAGGCACCGTGCCCTGGCTGCTGGTGCTCTTCGGCGTCGGGACGTTCATCGGCAACTTCGTCGGCGGCAGAGCCGCGGACCGGTCGCTGAACGCCACCCTGACGGTCCTCATGGCCACGCTCGCCGTGGTGATGGGCGTCTTCGCGCTCACCGCGCACAGCAAGGTCGCGACGGTCGTCATGCTGCTGCTCATGGGCACCATCGGCCTGTCCACGGCCCCAGGTCTCCAGGTGCGGACCATGAAGTACGCGCAGGACGCACCCTCGATGGCCTCCGGCGCCAACATCGCCGCCTTCAACGTCGGCAACGCGCTGGGTGCCTGGCTCGGCGGGCTCGCCCTCGCCGCCGGGCTCGGGTACATCTCCCCGCTGTGGGTCGGCGCCGTCCTGGCGGCCGCCGGTCTCCTCGTGGTGGTGTTCGGCAGCCTGGGCGGCCGGACCGGGCGCGGCGCCGTCCCGGACGCGTCGGCGGAGACGGCCGACCGGGTCGAGGCCGGCCTGCGGTAAATCGGATACAGCCTCAGCGGCCGGAAAACCGGGAACGGTTTTCCGGCCGCTGTGTTTCGTACTGCTTTCCGCGTTCGCCGGAGCGGCCGTCCTGACAATTCTCTGACCTTTTTCGGACGATCTCCTGAGGATTTCTTACAAACCTTTCACCGGAGTCTGTTGAATACGTCCACGTGGCGTGGAGAGCATAAGACAAGGCCCCCGGACCGAGTTGTTGTCCCGATTTCCGGGACCGTTCCGGCCGAACATCGTTTTTCCCGCGCCCGACGACGCGCGCGACGCACCCCGGTGCCGCCCGACGTCCGCGGACCAGGTGCTCCCGTCTCCGTACAGGACAGCGAGGAGAAGGCCACTCCCATGCCCCACCCCCTTTTCCGGGCGGCATCCGAAACCGCCCTTGCGCTCGGGCCCGCCCGCCCGCACCCGTCCGGTTCCGCCACCCCCGTCCCTGCCGCCGTCCCCGTCCCCGTCCCCGTCCCCGCGCCTGCCCTCGTCCCCCGCCACGGCGGGGGACCGGCTCCGTCCGCCGGACGGGCGCGTGTGGCCGGGTTCTTCCCGGGCCTCGGCAGCCGCGCCTCCTACCAGGGGCTCGGCCGCTCCCTGTTCGACGCCGGCGTCCCCGCCGTCGACGCGGTCTACCGCGAGGCCGCCGAGGCGCTCGGCTTCCCCGGCCGCCCCGACCGGCTGCTGGCGGAACCGGGCAACCTGCCCGCCGGGCGGCTGGAGCGGCAGGGCTTCGTCGGCGCGGCCGTGCTGGTGCACAGCCTCGCCCTCGACGCCCACCTCAAGGACCGGGCCGAGCGCACCGGCGCGCCGGTCGGTTTCGCCGCCTACACCGGGGAGAGCTTCGGCATCCTGACCGCGGCGGTCGCCGCCGGCTCGCTGTCGGTCACCGACGGCGTGCGCATCGCCCAGGCGTTCACCCCCCTGATGCTGCTCGCGGCCACCGGCCGGACCGGCGACGAGCCCTTCGCCCACCGGATGAGCCGTTACCTGGGCGAACCCGGTGCCGCGCGGCCGTTGGTGCCCGAGCCCTACCACGTGGTGGCGGTCCGCACCCCCGGACCCGACGCGCTCGCCGCGGTGCTCGACGCGGTGCGGGCGGTCTATCCGCTCGGCGACGTCGAACTGCACAAGGCGTACGCCGCACACCAGGCGAACCTGTACGTGCGGGTCGGCGTCCGGGCGGAGTTCGACCGCTTCATGGCGGACTTCCCGGAGGCCGAGACCCGGGATCTGAAGGAGCCGACGGTCTTCCTCGCGCACTCCGCGCGGATGCGGCCGGTACGACACGCCCTGGAACGGTTCTTCGACCTCAACCGGGTCCGCTTCGCCGGGCCGTCCGTCCCGGTCGTGGCCAACCACGGCATGTCGTTGCTGGTCGGCGCGGCCGACGTGCGGCGTGGCGTCCTGGCCATGACCGACGAGGTGATGGCGTCCCAGCAGACCTGCGAGGTCCTCACCATGCTCGACCTGGACGCCGTGGTCGAGCTCGGCCCCGGCGGCCGGTCCGCCCGGCTGCTGGCGGACAACGCGACGTCCGCACCGGTCACCGCCTGCACCGGGGACACCGCGGCCACCGACCGCATGCTGCGCGTCTTCACCGTCGTGGACCGTCTGACCGCCCGGTCCGACCCCGCGGCGCCGCAGCACACCGCCGAGGTGCCCTTGGACGACGGACCCACCCCCGGCGCCACCGCCCCGCACGACCCCGGGCACGACCTGCTGCGCGAGCTGTTCGCCCTCGGCGCCGCCGACCCGTTCTGCGAGGACTACGCCGCCCGCACCCTCCAACAGCTGGTCGCCACCCGGCATCTGAGCCCGGAGCGCCCGGACGTGCCCGGTTCCGGCGGCCTGCTGGAGATCTACCAGCACACCCGCGACCACCGCGACCTCGTCGACACGGCCGGCGGCGACCTCGTCACCAGGGCGCGGCTGAAGAAGCACCTGACCGCCGCGGACGGCGGCGCCCCCGGCACCGCGTGCGTCGAGCTGCGCGTCCTCGACGCCGCGGGCGCCGAACGGGTGGACCGCCTCCCCAGCTCCCGCCCCGAGGTGCTGGTGGTGCACTTCGACGCCCTCTCCCGGCTCGGCGAGGAGGACGTGGTCCGCAGGATCCGGCACCTGCTGGACACGCTGCCGACGGCGCTGTCCACGTTCAACGAGATGCTCGCCCAACTGCCCGCCGGCGCCAGCCTGACGGGCACGGGCCGGCGGATCGTCCAGCAGTACCTGCTCTTCGACGCGCTCGCCCGGCAGCGGCCCGCGCTGTTCGCCCAGACCGACCACTACCTCGAAGGCGGCGACACCACCGGCTGGCTGGCCGCCCTCGCGGTCTCCGGCGCGGTCTCCCTGGCCGACGCGGTCGCCCTGTCCGCCGCCGGGGCGGACCGCGCCGCCCGCGGACCGCTGCTGGACCGCGTCGGGGCCGCGGACATCCCCCTGGTCGCGCCGGACGGCGTCCCGGTGCAGTCCCGCAACGACCTCCGGCAGGTCACCCGCGCGGTGCTGGAGGACCTCCCGGACGCCGGACCGCGGCGGATCCACCTGGGCGGCAACTGCCGGATCGTCGCGCTCGGCACCGACCTGGGCCCGGTCGACGCCGGCGCCCACGCGACCGAGACCGTCACCATCGCCGAACCGGACGAGGCGTGGCGGCCGCGCCTCAACCCGGCCCTGGACCGGGCCGAGGAGACGGCGGTCCTCGCCCTCACCGCGGAGAACGCGCTGGTCCTGGCGACGGCCAGGAGCCGCCGCATCCTGTCCAGCACCATCTGCGCCTACCTGGACATCGACGAGTCGGTGGTCAGCTTCGGAAAGGGCGGCAGCGAGTCGATGACCGTCTTCGTCCGCAAGCGCGGCGCACGGCAGGTGACCGTGCGGAAGATCCTCAGCGAGGCCCTCACCACCGCGCGGTGGAACCCCGAAGGCTCCGGGGTGATGCTGCCGCCCTTCGCCAAGGCGAAGAAGCAGGCGGAGTTCCTGAGCGCCCTGCCCGCGCCCGTGCGCGACCGCTTCCCCGAGGTGCACACGGTGCTGGAACGGTCCCTGCCCGCCCCGGTCCACCCGGGTGAGGAGGGAGCCGGGACGTACCGCGAGGTCATCTACGAGATGAGCTACGTCGCGGGCGAGGAGGTCAGCCGCTTCGTCGAGAAGCACTCGCCGCCCTCCGCCGTGGTCGCGCGGCTCTACGAACAGATCATCCGGGTGCTCAACGACGACGTGCACGCCGTGGGCGTGGTGCCGGCGCCCGGCGAGACCCTCGACGTCTCCTACTTCCGCAAGATCGAGGACCGCCTGGCGCTCTGCCGCAGGACCGCCCCGCGCACCTTCGGCGCGGACCTGCTCGACACCGAGGCGATCGTCATCAACGGGGTGCGCCACCTCAACGCCAAGGCACTGCTGCGGCGGTTCCGCGAGACACCGGCGTACCTCGCCGTCCTCGAACCCGCCGTCCACTGCCTGGTCATGGGCGACACCAACACCGAGAACATCAAGATCGGGGACACCGGACCGCTGCTGCGGGCCCAGCACCTCATCGAGTCCGGAGCGCCGCGCGAGGAGACCGACGCGGCCCTGGCGGCGATCACCGCGGACTCGCTCGGCATCAGGTTCCTGGACCCGCGGGCCATCGGCTTCAAGAGCGACGGCAGCGCCACCCGGGACGACGCGATGTACGACAACAAGCCGTGGCACAACTCCCTCGGGCACTACGACGAGATCCACTTCGAGCACTTCACCCTCGACGTCGACACCGGCCCGGGCCGCACCCCGCGGATCGACATCGCGTTCCTGGCCGACAACCCCTACCAGCGGTCCTACCGGGTCAGGGACGTGGTGGCCGGCGGCGCCACCGTCGACCCCCGGGCGCCGGGCGGCATGGAGGACTGGTTCGCCCCGGTGATGACCGCCGCGCTGGAACTGGACGACCCCGCCTCGCCCTACCTGCGGCGCGACCCGTACTGGCTGGTCCGGTTCGTCTTCATGATGGGCCAGCACTTCACGGCGATGCCCCCGTTCCACTTCCAGAAGGAGCTGGACGGAACCCTGACGGACACCTACCAGACGCAGCGCCGCCCGGTGGCGATCTACTGCGAGGGCATCAAGTGGCTCAACTGGGCGCTCCAGATGCTGGAGGGCTCCCGCACCGAGTTCCTCGGCCTGCCGGTGCCGCCGCTGCCGTACGCGCACCGCTGACGCGACGGCACCGAGCCCGGCGTCACGCCCCGCGGCACGTCACGCCACGCGTTCCGCGTTCCGCGCCCCCGCGTCACACCTCCCCCTGGACTCCTGCGACACGGAAGGTCCTTCCATGACTGCCACCGCCTTCGAGGTGCCCGTCACCGGGCTGAGCGGCCTGCCCACCGAGACGCGCGTCCTGGCCACCCCGTGGAGCCGCATGGTCCGCGGCATCGGCCTCGGCCAGCACCCGACCGGCTACGACCCGGCCTCCGCCGCGCGGATACGCCGGACGTTCGCGCTGCTCGCGGAGCGCGGCGTCGAACGCGGTCCCTACGCCCGCTTCTCGCGGCTGCTGGCCGAGCTGGTCCTCGACCTGACGGACCCCGACCGCGCCGTCGCGCCCGCCGAGCTGCGGCGGCGGCTGGACGCCGTCCTCGCGGGCGTCCACGACGAGCCGAACCCGTACTTCGCGGTGACCGCCGGCTGCGTCCTGATGGACGCCTTCGCCAAGCTCGGCCTCGGCCCCGAACTCCTGGCCGCGGGCGGCGACGACCTGGCCGGGCACCTCCTGGCCACCGTGGACACCATCGAGCCCGACCGGGCCAAGGACGAGAACGCCGGCCGGCACGGCCACTACGAGAAGCTGTCGGCGTACACGGCGGTCTTCCTCGCCTTCGGCCACCTCGACGTGGCGGACCGGCTGGTCACCGGCTCCCGCCACCGCGTCCTGGAGGCGCTGGACCTGCTGGACGAGGTGCCGGCGCCGTTCTTCCGCGGCCGGGGCGGGGCCACGCTGCTGTCGGCCACCGCGCTGCTCGGCCACCGGAACCTGGTCGCGGACGGCCGCCGCGACCGGGTGAAGGAGGTCCTCGACCACCTCGACCGCGCGGACGGGACCGGCGCGGTGCCGGCCTTCCCCCAGCCGATGTCCGAGGCATTCGTGCGGATCTACCCGCTGCTGACCATGCTCACCGCCGTCGCGACGACCGCCCGGCCGCAGGAGTACCTCACCCACGGCCGGGACCGGCTCGCCGAGGCCGCCGACCTGATGGCCCGCATCACGCCCGTCGAGCGCACCCACATGGGCCTGTACTACCTGATGGCCCTGCACAACCTCGGACGGCTCAGGGACCAACTCCCCGACCTGGACGCCTTCCTGGCCGGCCTGGTCTCCTCGTGGACCGGCATCGACCCGGGCGCGAACTACTTCCTCAACGGGATCTCCTACGCCTACCTCGTGCAGACCGCGATGGTCACCGGCCGCATGGACCTGATCGGCACGGACATGCTGGCGCGACTCGTGGACTGCTTCCCGGACCTGGACCGCTCCGACGACGACCGCGTCAACCGGCCGTACCCGTTCGCCTACACGCTCAACGTGCTCGGCGAAATCGGCGCCGCGCACCTGCTCTTCGAGCCCAGGGACGCCTACGGCGGCCGGACCGCCACCGCCTGGGTGGTCGGACGCCTCTCC
Organism: Actinacidiphila yeochonensis CN732; assembly: GCF_000745345.1. NCBI lineage: Bacteria > Bacillati > Actinomycetota > Actinomycetes > Kitasatosporales > Streptomycetaceae > Actinacidiphila > Actinacidiphila yeochonensis. Next base: position 1,880,914 of record NZ_JQNR01000005.1, read on the forward strand.
GAGGGCGGGCGCGAGGAGCACCGGCTCTACATGCTGCACCACGCCCTGATCAGCTACGCGCTCCGGCAGCGCGATCCGCGGCTGCGGGACACCGCGCTCCTCACGGGCTTCCGCTTCCCGTCCGCGCGGTGATGTCCACCCCGCTCCCGCCGGCGGGGCCGGCGGCAGCGGGTCAGCTCCTGGCCGGCGCCCAGGGGCCGACGCCGCCGACCCGCTCGACGCCGTAGCGCACGATCCAGCCGGTCGCCCTGGGCGCGGGGAACTCCGCGTCCGGGGCGATGTACACCTTCGCCAGGCGGTCGAGCAGGTCCCAGGCGTCGTCGGTCTTCTCCACCTCGGCGTGCGCGCGCACGGTGGCGTACTCGTTGAGGAAGACGCCGGGCGTGCGCGGGGCGTCGAAGGAGAGCACCACCCGCGGGTCGCGCGTGATGTTGCGGAGCTTGGCGTACCAGCCCAGGTGGCCGGTCACGAGGGTGTCCCCGTCCAGCCCGAGCCAGACGACGGACACCTGCGGGCTGCCGTCGGGGTTGACCGTGGTCAGATGGGCCATGGGGCCGGATTCGATCAGGGCCCGCAGCTCCGGGGCGAGACCGGTCATGGCGAGATCCTCTCCGCTGTGCGACCCGGACCACGTTTCCACACCGCGGGAACACCTTCGGGCGTTCCCGCGGGTAGCCGCGCACCGGTCCACTCGAAGGTGTGAGCCACGGCCGCTCCCCGCACGTGAGAGCGATCGGGACGCCGCGCGCCGGTACCGGCCGCGCCCTCCGCCCCCAGGCACCCCGTGGCATCCAGGCAGCCTGGCAGCCGAAACCACCGGGGGGTGCCGGGACGGGCGCCGGAAGGGGCTCACCGCCGGGAATCCGCCGGCGGCGGACGGTCACGGCCGGGGCGGCGCGGGTGCTCTGCTGACCAGGCGGTTTCGGAGCAGAGGGTCGTACCCGTTATCGTGGTGCGGTATGCCTGCACGCAGGCATGGACACTCTCAACAAGACCCGGAGAGAGCAATGCCTCCCAAGAAGAAGAAGGTCACGGGGCTGATCAAGCTCCAGATCAACGCCGGTGCGGCCAACCCGGCGCCGCCGGTCGGCCCGGCCCTGGGCCAGCACGGCGTGAACATCATGGAGTTCTGCAAGGCCTACAACGCCGCGACGGAGTCCCAGCGCGGCATGGTGATCCCGGTGGAGATCACGGTCTACGAAGACCGCACCTTCACCTTCATCACCAAGACCCCGCCGGCCGCGAAGCTGATCCTCAAGGCCGCGGGCGTGGAGAAGGGCTCCGGCGAGCCGCACAAGACCAAGGTCGCGAAGCTGACCCGCGACCAGGTCCGTGAGATCGCCACGACGAAGCTCCCCGACCTGAACGCCAACGACCTGGACGCCGCGGAGAAGATCATCGCGGGTACGGCTCGTTCCATGGGCATCACCGTCGAGGGCTGACGATCGAGCTCGCGCAGCGAGTGAGTAGGAAGCCCGACCAGAAAACGGTGTGGGCTGACGATCGAGCTCGCGCAGCGAGTGAGTAGGAAGCCCGACCAGAAAACGGTGTGGGCTGACGATCGAGCTCGCGCAGCGAGTGAGTAGGAAGCCCTCGCGGAAGCAGCGAGGGCTGAGAAGCCCCGTAAGGCCTTGTGGCAGGGCCTGCTCGGCCCGGACCACGACTCCAAGACAACGTAGGAGCAGCAAGTGAGCAAGCGCAGCAAGTCTCTCCGCGCTGCGGACGCCAAGATCGACCGGGAGCGCCTCTACGCGCCCCTGGAGGCCGTCCGTCTCGCCAAGGAGACCGCGACCACCAAGTTCGACTCGACCGTCGAGGTCGCCTTCCGCCTGGGTGTGGACCCGCGCAAGGCCGATCAGATGGTCCGTGGCACCGTGAACCTCCCGCACGGCACCGGCAAGACCGCCCGGGTCCTGGTCTTCGCGACCGGTGACCGTGCCGCGGCCGCGGAAGCCGCGGGAGCCGACATCGTCGGCTCCGACGAACTGATCGACGAGGTGGCGAAGGGGCGTCTGGACTTCGACGCCGTCGTCGCCACCCCGGACCTCATGGGCAAGGTCGGCCGCCTCGGCCGCGTGCTCGGCCCCCGTGGCCTCATGCCGAACCCGAAGACCGGCACCGTCACGCCGGACGTGGCCAAGGCGGTCACGGAGATCAAGGGCGGCAAGATCGAGTTCCGCGTCGACAAGCACTCGAACCTGCACTTCATCATCGGCAAGGTGTCCTTCGACGACGCCCAGCTGGTGGAGAACTACGCGGCGGCGCTGGACGAGATCCTGCGTATCAAGCCGTCCGCGGCGAAGGGCCGGTACATCAAGAAGGCCGCCGTGTCGACGACCATGGGCTCCGGCATCCAGGTCGACCCGAACCGCACCCGCAACCTCCTCGTCGAGGAGGACCCCGCGTCGGTCTGATCCGACCCGAGGGGTGCTGATTCGGCACCGAGGGCCCCGCGCCCGCCCGCCCGGGCAGGCGCGGGGCCCTCGCGCGTTCACGACCGCGCCTCGTCACGCAGCGGTCCGATCATGTGACGGGCCCGCCCGCTGCGTGTCGGAGCGCTCCGCTATCGTGCGCGCACGGGTTCAGGGGGGCGGGGGCCGTGGGGGCTGTCCGCCGTGAGGGGAGGGGCACCGTCATGGCGCTCGCACACATACGCCGTACCGCGTCGGTGGCAGCCGCCGCGTCCACCGCGGTCGCGCTGCTGGCGCTGGCCGCCTGCGGCGGGTCCGGCCACGGCTCGGGGAGCCCGGCCAAGGCGTCCGGGGCGAAGCCGAAGGCGGTCGTGCCCGCGCGGAACGCGGCCGACGTGCTGTCACTGGTCGAGAAACGCACCGGCAGTGCCCGCACCGCTCACGTCGAGAGCACGATCGTCCTGGCCGCGTCGGGGTCGCAGAAGGTCACCGGGGACGTCGACTGGACGGACGGAGTGCGGCAGAACGTCACGGTCGCTGTCACGGGCGGGTCCATGGCCGACTACGCGACGCTCCTCAACAACGGTGCCCCGATGCGGATGCGCTTCCTGCCGGACGCCTACCACCTCAACGCGGGGGCCGCCGCCCCGGTCTTCGGCGGCAAGCACTGGATCAAGTACACCTACGCCGACCTCGACGCGTCGGTCGGCGAGTCCAGTGGCCTGGCCCCGGCGCTGGAGTCCTTCGGCCCGACGCCGGCGGTGAACGCCGCACTGGCCGCCAAGGACGTGCGCGCGGTCGGCCAGGAGACGGTACGCGGCGTGGCGGCCACCCACTACCGGGGCACCGTCGACGCGACGGACCTCGCCACCACGGCGGCCCACCTCACCGCCGCGCAGACGCGGAGCGTCCGGGAGTCCCTGACCGCGGCCGGAGCCAGCGCGGAGGTCATCGACCTGTGGATCTCCGCCGACCGCCTTCCGGTGAAGGTCGTCACCGCCTTCGACGTCAAGACGGCCAGGACCACGGCCACCACGTACTACTCCGCCTTCGGCGAGCAGGTCACGGTCGAGGCCCCGGCGGCATCGGACGTCATCCACTCCAGCGCTCTGGCCAGGCTGGGACAGCAGAAGGCCGCCAAGGGCACGTAGGCCGCCGTCCCCACGGCCACGGGCTCCGTTCCGGCACCCAGGCCGACCCGCGTCGGTCCGGCCCGACCCGAGGGCCGCGCGGCCGGCGTCCGCACCCGGCGGCCACGCGGCGTGTCACAGGGCTCCGCTACAGTGCGCGCACGGGGTTTCGAGGGGGAGCGGGGGGTCATGGGGGCCGTCCGCCGTGAGGGAGGGGGCACCGTCATGGCGCTCACGCGTACACGTCACACATGGCGTAGAGGTCGTACCGCATCGGTGGCGGCTGCCGCGTCCACCGCCGTCGTGCTGCTGGCGCTGGCGGGTTGCGGGTCCGGCCACGGCTCCGGGAGTGCGGCCAAGGCGTCCGGGGCGAAGCCGAAGGCGGTCGCGCCCGCGCGGAACGCGGCCGACGTGCTGTCGCTGGTAGAGAAGCGCACCGGCAGCGTGCACTCCGCCCACATCGAGAAGACGGTCGTCTTCGGGACGGTCCTGTCGGAGAAGGTCGCGGCCGATGTCGACTGGGCGCACGGCGTGCGGCAGTCCGGCACGCTGGACGCGACGAGCGGCTCGCTGGCCAGGTTCGCGACGCTCCTCGACAACGGAGAACCGCTGCGGATTCGCGCCCTGCCGACCGCCATGTACATGAACGTCGGAGCGGGCGCGTCGATGTTCGGCGGAAAGCACTGGATCGAGTATCCGTACTCCTCCGTGGACTCGCTGAGCGGCGCCTCCGACGGGACGTTCCAGGTCACGCAGGGCATCTCCCCGGCCCAGGCCGTGGTCGCGGCGCTGGCCTCCAAGGACGTGCGGGCCGTCGGCAAGGAGAGCGTCCGCGGTGTGCCGACCACCCACTACCGGGGCACCGTGCAGGTCTCGCAGGCCGCCAAGGAGCTGACCCGCCTCACGGAGAAGCAGGCGCAGAGCCTGCGGTTGTCCCTGAGCAAGGTCGATGCCACCAGCGAGACCATCGACATGTGGGTCTCCGCGGCCAACCTTCCGGTGAAGGTCGTCAGCGTCACCGACACCAGGAACGGCACGCTGACGTCCACCGCCTACTACTCCGACTTCGGCAAGGCCGTGACCGTCCAGGCGCCGCCGGCCGCGGACACCCTGGACGCCACCGCCCTGCTCAAGCAGGCGCAGAAGCAGGCCGCCGCGCAGAAGAAGAGCGCCGCCACCGGCTGACGCCCGGCCCGGCACGTAGGCACACGGCCCGGCAGGTAGGCACGGCCCGGCTGCCCGAACGGTCCCCCGGGGGCGGATTTGTTCCCCGGGGGACTCGTCCCGTACTCTTCTCACGAAGCCAAAGACCGCAGGTTGCCGTCATGCCCCCCAAGGGCTGATGGCTGAAGGCTCCGCACAGGCGGACGGCCCGCGCAGGTGACCGTGGATGACACTCCGGAAGCGTACGCAGTTCGCTGCACCCGCCTCCGTCGAGTTCCGCCCCGTGCGCCGAGCGCCGGGGCGTTTCGTTTTGGGTCGGAGAGGCCCTTCACGCCGGGCGGTCCGCAATCACCCGGAAGGAGGCCGAGACTCATGGCGACGCCCGACAAGGCTGCCGCGGTTGCAGAGCTGACGGACAAGTTCCGCAGCTCCAACGCCGCAATGCTGACCGAGTACCGCGGTCTCACCGTGGCGCAGCTGAAGACGCTGCGCCGTGCGCTCGGTGAGAACGCCCAGTACGCCGTGGTGAAGAACACGCTGACCAAGATCGCGGCCAACGAGGCCGGGATCAGCTCGCTCGACGACCTGTTCGCAGGTCCGTCGGCAGTCGCCTTCGTCACCGGTGACCCGGTCGAGGCGGCGAAGGGTCTGCGCGACTTCGCCAAGGAGAACCCCGCGCTCGTCATCAAGGGCGGTGTCCTTGACGGCAAGGCGCTGTCCGCCGACGAGATCAAGAAGCTCGCGGACCTCGAGTCCCGCGAGGTTCTGCTCGCCAAGCTGGCGGGTGCCATGAAGGCCAAGCAGTCCCAGACTGCCGCGCTCTTCCAGGCCCTGCCCTCGAAGTTCGTCCGCACCGCGGAGGCGCTTCGGGCCAAGCTCGCCGAGGGCGAGCAGGGCGGTGCCGAGTAACTCGGCTCGCACCCTGACCGCCGCCTGATCCACGAGGTGCCCCGCCGGCCGGCAACGGCCGGGGCGGGCCCGGACGGGGACGGCGGAGGTCGCAGCGGGCCCGACGTACGCCCGCCGACATGTACATCACGGCACCAGCCGAACGGAATGGAAGGACCGCCACCATGGCGAAGCTCAGCACCGAGGACCTGCTCGCCCAGTTCGAGGAGCTCACCCTCATCGAACTGGCCGCGTTCGTGAAGGCGTTCGAGGAGAAGTTCGACGTCACCGCCGCCGCCCCGGTCGCGGTCGCCGCCGCGGGTGCCCCGGGCGCCCCGGCCGAGGCCGCCGAGGAGCAGGACGAGTTCGACGTCATCCTCACCGGCGCCGGCGAGAAGAAGATCCAGGTCATCAAGGTCGTGCGCGAGCTGACCTCCCTGGGTCTGAAGGAGGCCAAGGACCTCGTGGACGGCGCCCCGAAGCCCGTCCTGGAGAAGGCCAACAAGGAGACCGCCGCCAAGGCGAAGGAGGCGCTCGAGGGCGCCGGCGCCTCGGTCGAGGTCAAGTAACTCCATGGAGTGACCGCCGCGGGACCACGGTTCCGCGGCTGCTCCAGCCGCCGCAGGGCGGCCACCCGATCGGGTGGCCGCCCTCGGTCGTTTTCGATCCGGGCGCCGGATGGGCCTTGACGTACGGGACGCGGCGCGCAATTCTCAGGACGGCCCGCCACACGATCCACGCGACCGGCCTCGCAGATCGAGGCAGATCGAGGGGGACCGGATGCATGGATCGAGCGGGATGCGGGAATGCATAGCGATGCGCTCGACGGCACAGAAGACGGCATGGCGACGGCACGATGACGACAGCAGGATGACGAGGGACGCGGGGCCGGGCTTCCGAGGACCGGCGGCCGCGGATGAGGTCGAGGGGGCGTCGATTCGGTACTCCGAATCTCAGCCTGGACATCAGTGAGCCAAGTGGCTACACTGACCCTTTGCGCTGCCTGTTAGCTGCTGCCTGGCCCGTCACCAGCGGTATGCCCGTGTCCGAGCACCTGCGAGCAAGCCTCCTATCAGGGCTTTCTCGACTTCGCTCGGGTTCGGTCCGGTACGCGCGTAGTGAGTCCGAGCCCTCGGAAGGACCCCCTCTTGGCCGCCTCGCGCAACGCCTCGACCACCAATTCGAACAACGGCGGGGGCACCGCCCCGCTGCGCATCTCTTTCGCGAAGATCCGTGAACCGCTCGAAGTTCCGAACCTCCTCGCGCTCCAGACCGAGAGCTTTGACTGGCTGCTCGGCAACGCCGCGTGGAAGGCCCGGGTCGAGGCGGCCCTGGACAGTGGGCAGGACGTCCCCAGGAAGTCCGGTCTGGAGGAGATCTTCGAGGAGATCTCCCCGATCGAGGACTTCTCGGGTTCGATGTCGCTCACGTTCCGCGACCACCGCTTCGAGCCGCCGAAGAACTCGCTGGACGAGTGCAAGGAGCGCGACTTCACCTACGGTGCGCCGCTCTTCGTCACCGCCGAGTTCACCAACAACGAGACCGGCGAGATCAAGTCCCAGACGGTCTTCATGGGCGACTTCCCCCTGATGACCAGCAAGGGCACCTTCTGCATCAACGGCACCGAGCGTGTCGTCGTGTCGCAGCTGGTCCGCTCGCCGGGTGTCTACTTCGACAGCTCGATCGACAAGACCTCGGACAAGGACATCTTCTCCGCCAAGATCATCCCGTCCCGGGGTGCCTGGCTGGAGATGGAGATCGACAAGCGCGACATGGTCGGTGTCCGCATCGACCGCAAGCGCAAGCAGTCGGTCACCGTCCTGCTGAAGGCGCTGGGCTGGACCACCGAGCAGATCCTGGACGAGTTCGGCGACTACGAGTCGATGCGCGCCACCCTGGAGAAGGACCACACCCAGGGCCAGGACGACGCGCTGCTGGACATCTACCGCAAGCTGCGCCCGGGCGAGCCGCCGACGAAGGAGGCCGCCCAGACCCTGCTGGAGAACCTCTACTTCAACCCGAAGCGCTACGACCTCGCGAAGGTCGGCCGCTACAAGGTGAACAAGAAGCTCGGCAGCGACGCGCCGCTGGACGCCGGCGTGCTCACCACCGACGACATCATCGCCACCATCAAGTACCTGGTGATGCTGCACGCCGGTGAGACCGAGACGGCGGGCGACAACGGCCAGACGATGGTCGTCGAGGTCGACGACATCGACCACTTCGGCAACCGCCGCCTGCGCAACGTCGGCGAGCTCATCCAGAACCAGGTCCGCACCGGCCTGGCCCGTATGGAGCGCGTGGTCCGCGAGCGGATGACGACCCAGGACGTTGAGGCGATCACGCCGCAGACCCTGATCAACATCCGGCCGGTCGTCGCCTCCATCAAGGAGTTCTTCGGCACCAGCCAGCTGTCCCAGTTCATGGACCAGACCAACCCGCTCTCGGGCCTGACCCACAAGCGCCGCCTGTCGGCGCTGGGCCCCGGCGGTCTGTCCCGTGAGCGGGCCGGCTTCGAGGTCCGCGACGTGCACCCGTCCCACTACGGCCGGATGTGCCCGATCGAGACCCCTGAGGGCCCGAACATCGGTCTGATCGGCTCGCTGGCCTCCTACGGCCGGGTCAACGCGTTCGGCTTCGTCGAGACGCCGTACCGCAAGGTCGTCGACGGCACCGTCACCGACGACGTCGACTACCTGACCGCCGACGAGGAGGACCGCTTCGTCATCGCGCAGGCCAACGCGCCGCTGACCGAGGACCTGCGGTACGCCGAGTCCCGCGTGCTGGTCCGCCGCCGCGGCGGCGAGATCGACTACATCCCCGGCGACGACGTCGACTACATGGACGTCTCCCCGCGCCAGATGGTGTCGGTCGCGACCGCGATGATCCCGTTCCTGGAGCACGACGACGCCAACCGCGCGCTCATGGGATCGAACATGATGCGCCAGGCCGTCCCGCTGATCAAGGCCGAGGCGCCGCTGGTCGGCACCGGCATGGAGTACCGCTGCGCGGTCGACGCCGGCGACGTGATCAAGGCCGAGAAGCCCGGCGTCGTGCAGGAGGTGTCCGCCGACTACGTCACGGTCACCAACGACGACGGCACGTACACCACCTACCGGGTGGCGAAGTTCTCCCGCTCCAACCAGGGCACGTCCTTCAACCAGAAGGTCGTCGTGGACGAGGGCGCGCGCGTCATCGCCGGCCAGGTGCTGGCCGACGGCCCCTCCACCGACGAGGGCGAGATGGCCCTCGGCAAGAACCTGCTGGTCGCGTTCATGCCGTGGGAGGGCCACAACTACGAGGACGCGATCATCCTCTCCCAGCGTCTGGTGCAGGACGACGTCCTCTCCTCGATCCACATCGAGGAGCACGAGGTCGACGCCCGCGACACCAAGCTGGGCCCCGAGGAGATCACCCGGGACATCCCGAACGTCTCCGAGGAGGTGCTGGCCGACCTCGACGAGCGCGGCATCATCCGGATCGGCGCCGACGTGGTGGCCGGCGACATCCTGGTCGGCAAGGTCACCCCGAAGGGCGAGACCGAGCTGACCCCGGAGGAGCGGCTGCTGCGCGCGATCTTCGGCGAGAAGGCCCGCGAGGTCCGCGACACCTCCCTGAAGGTGCCGCACGGCGAGACCGGCAAGATCATCGGCGTGCGCGTCTTCGACCGCGAGGAGGGCGACGAGCTGCCGCCCGGCGTGAACCAGCTGGTCCGCGTCTACGTGGCGCAGAAGCGCAAGATCACCGACGGTGACAAGCTGGCCGGCCGCCACGGCAACAAGGGCGTCATCTCCAAGATCCTGCCGGTCGAGGACATGCCGTTCATGGAGGACGGCACCCCGGTCGACATCATCCTCAACCCGCTCGGCGTGCCGTCCCGAATGAACCCGGGACAGGTGCTGGAGATCCACCTCGGCTGGCTGGCCAGCCAGGGCTGGGACGTCTCCACGCTCGGCGACGACTGGGCGCGACGCCTCCAGGTGATCGGCGCGGACAAGGTGGACACGCGGACCAACGTGGCCACCCCGGTCTTCGACGGCGCCCGCGAGGACGAGCTGACGGGTCTGCTGGAGCACACCGTGCCCAACCGCGACGGCGAGCGCATGGTGCTCCCGTCCGGCAAGGCCCGGCTCTTCGACGGCCGCTCCGGCGAGCCGTTCCCGGACCCGATCTCGGTCGGCTACATGTACATCCTGAAGCTGCACCACCTGGTCGACGACAAGCTGCACGCGCGGTCCACCGGTCCCTACTCCATGATCACCCAGCAGCCGCTGGGTGGTAAGGCGCAGTTCGGTGGACAGCGCTTCGGCGAGATGGAGGTGTGGGCGCTGGAGGCGTACGGCGCCGCGTACGCCCTCCAGGAGCTGCTGACCATCAAGTCCGACGACGTTCTGGGCCGCGTGAAGGTCTACGAGGCCATCGTCAAGGGCGAGAACATCCCCGAGCCCGGCATCCCCGAGTCCTTCAAGGTGCTCATCAAGGAGATGCAGTCTCTCTGCCTCAACGTGGAGGTGCTGTCCTCGGACGGCATGTCCATCGAGATGCGGGACACCGACGAAGACGTGTTCCGCGCGGCGGAGGAGCTCGGCATCGACCTGTCCCGGCGCGAGCCGAGCAGCGTCGAAGAGGTCTGACGGGTTGGGCCCGTCCGGCCACCAGCCGGACGGGCCCGCCCCGCGACCCGTTCAGACCATTTGAGAATCAACCCTGAGAGGGATTGACGACACAGTGCTCGACGTCAACTTCTTCGACGAGCTGCGGATCGGCCTCGCCACCGCGGACGACATCCGGACCTGGTCGCACGGCGAGGTCAAGAAGCCCGAGACCATCAACTACCGCACCCTGAAGCCGGAAAAGGACGGGCTCTTCTGCGAGAAGATCTTCGGCCCCACCCGGGACTGGGAGTGCTACTGCGGCAAGTACAAGCGGGTGCGCTTCAAGGGCATCATCTGCGAGCGCTGCGGCGTGGAGGTCACCCGCGCCAAGGTGCGTCGTGAGCGGATGGGCCACATCGAGCTGGCCGCTCCCGTCACCCACATCTGGTACTTCAAGGGCGTCCCGTCGCGCCTGGGGTACCTGCTCGACCTCGCCCCGAAGGACCTTGAGAAGGTCATCTACTTCGCGGCGTACATGATCACCTGGGTCGACGAGGAGCGCCGCACCCGCGACCTGCCCTCCCTGGAGGCCCAGGTCTCCGTGGAGCGCCAGCAGGTCGAGCAGCGCCGCGACGCCGACGTCGAGGCCCGGCAGAAGAAGCTGGAGTCCGACCTCGCCGAGCTGGAGAACGAGGGCGCGAAGGCCGACGTCCGCCGCAAGGTGCGTGAGGGCGCCGAGCGCGAGATGAAGCAGCTGCGCGACCGCGCCCAGCGCGAGCTGGACCGCCTCGACGAGGTGTGGGCCCGCTTCAAGAACCTCAAGGTCCAGGACCTGGAGGGCGACGAGCTGCTCTACCGCGAGCTGCGCGAGCGCTTCGGCACCTACTTCCAGGGCTCCATGGGCGCCGCGGCGCTGCAGAAGCGCCTGGAGTCGTTCGACCTGGACGAGGAGGCCGAGCGGCTGCGGGAGATCATCCGCACCGGCAAGGGCCAGAAGAAGACCCGTGCCCTCAAGCGGCTCAAGGTCGTCTCCGCGTTCCTGCAGACCTCCAACAAGCCCGGCGGCATGGTGCTGGACTGCGTCCCGGTGATCCCGCCGGACCTGCGCCCGATGGTGCAGCTCGACGGTGGCCGGTTCGCCACGTCCGACCTGAACGACCTGTACCGCCGCGTCATCAACCGCAACAACCGCCTGAAGCGGCTTCTCGACCTCGGCGCGCCCGAGATCATCGTGAACAACGAGAAGCGCATGCTCCAGGAGGCCGTGGACGCGCTCTTCGACAACGGCCGCCGCGGCCGTCCGGTCACCGGGCCGGGCAACCGCCCGCTGAAGTCGCTGTCCGACATGCTCAAGGGCAAGCAGGGCCGGTTCCGCCAGAACCTGCTCGGCAAGCGCGTCGACTACTCCGCCCGTTCGGTGATCGTCGTCGGCCCGCAGCTGAAGCTGCACCAGTGCGGTCTGCCCAAGGCGATGGCGCTGGAGCTCTTCAAGCCGTTCGTGATGAAGCGCCTGGTGGACCTGAACCACGCGCAGAACATCAAGTCGGCCAAGCGCATGGTCGAGCGCGGCCGCACCGTGGTGTACGACGTCCTCGAAGAGGTCATCGCCGAGCACCCGGTGCTGCTCAACCGTGCCCCGACCCTGCACCGCCTCGGCATCCAGGCCTTCGAGCCGCAGCTGGTCGAGGGCAAGGCGATCCAGATCCACCCGCTGGTCTGCACCGCCTTCAACGCCGACTTCGACGGCGACCAGATGGCCGTGCACCTCCCGCTGTCCGCGGAGGCGCAGGCCGAGGCCCGCATCCTGATGCTGTCCTCGAACAACATCCTCAAGCCGGCCGACGGCCGTCCGGTCACCATGCCGACCCAGGACATGGTGCTGGGCCTTTTCTTCCTGACCACCGACTCCGAGGAGCGCGTGATCAAGGGAGAGGGCCGGGCGTTCGGCTCCACCGCCGAGGCGACCATGGCCTTCGACGCGCGCGAGCTGTCGATGCAGTCCCGGGTCGACATCCGCTTCCCGGTGGGCACCGTCCCGCCGCGCGGCTGGACCCCGCCGGAGCCGGTGGAGGGCGAGGAGCCGTACCAGGTCGGTGACAGCTTCCGGCTGCGCACCACCCTGGGCCGGGCGCTCTTCAACGAGCTGCTCCCGGAGGACTACCCGTTCGTCGACTACCCGGTGGGCAAGAAGCAGCTCTCCGAGATCGTCAACGACCTCGCCGAGCGCTACCCGAAGGTGATCGTGGCGGCGACGCTCGACAACCTGAAGGCGGCCGGCTTCCACTGGGCGACCCGTTCGGGCGTCACCGTGGCCATCTCCGACGTCGTGGTCCCGGAGGCGAAGAAGGAGATCATCGCCTCCTACGAGGCCCAGGACGAGCGGGTGCAGAAGCAGTACGAGCGCGGCCTGATCACCAAGCAGGAGCGGTCGGACGAGCTCATCAGCATCTGGACCAAGGCGACCAACGAGGTCGCCCAGGCGATGAACGCCAACTTCCCGAAGACCAACCCGATCTTCATGATGGTCGACTCGGGTGCCCGAGGGAACATGATGCAGATGCGCCAGATCGCCGGTATGCGCGGTCTGGTGTCGAACGCCAAGAACGAGACGATCCCGCGTCCGATCAAGGCGTCCTTCCGCGAGGGCCTGTCCGTGCTGGAGTACTTCATCTCCACCCACGGTGCCCGTAAGGGTCTGGCGGACACCGCCCTGCGTACCGCCGACTCGGGTTACCTGACCCGTCGTCTGGTGGACGTCTCGCAGGACGTCATCATCCGCGAGGAGGACTGCGGCACCGAGCGCGGTCTGAAGCTGCGGATCGCCGAGCGGGCCGCGGACGGTTCGCTGCGCAAGGCGGAGGACGTCGAGACCAGCGTGTACGCGCGCATGCTCTCCGAGGACGTGGTGATCGACGGCAAGGTCGTCGCTCCCGCCAACGTCGACCTCGGCGACGTGCTCATCGAGCAGCTGGTGCGGTACGGGGTCGAGGAGGTCAAGGTCCGCTCGATCCTGACCTGCGAGTCGGCCGTCGGCACCTGCGCCTTCTGCTACGGGCGTTCGCTGGCCACCGGCAAGCTGGTGGACATCGGCGAGGCGGTCGGCATCATCGCCGCCCAGTCGATCGGTGAGCCCGGCACCCAGCTGACGATGCGTACCTTCCACACCGGTGGTGTGGCCGGTGACGACATCACGCAGGGTCTGCCGCGTGTCGTCGAGCTCTTCGAGGCCCGCGTGCCCAAGGGTGTCGCCCCGATCTCCGAGGCGGCCGGCCGGGTGCGCATCGAGGAGACCGAGAAGACCAAGAAGATCGTGGTCACCCCGGACGACGGCGCGGAGGAGATCGCCTACCCGATCTCCAAGCGCGTCAAGCTCCAGGTGGCGGAGGGCGACCACGTCGAGGTGGGCCAGAAGCTCACCTACGGCGCGACCAACCCGCACGACGTGCTGCGCATCCTCGGCCAGCGCCAGGTCCAGATCCACCTGGTGCAGGAAGTGCAGAAGGTCTACAACTCGCAGGGTGTGTCCATCCACGACAAGCACATCGAGATCATCATCCGGCAGATGCTGCGCCGGGTGACGATCATCGAGTCGGGCGACGCGGAGCTGCTGCCCGGCGAGCTGGTCGAGCGCGGCCGGTTCGAGACCGAGAACCGCCGCGTGGTGTCCGAGGGCGGTCACCCCGCCTCCGGCCGTCCGCAGCTGATGGGTATCACCAAGGCCTCGCTGGCCACCGAGTCCTGGCTGTCGGCCGCCTCCTTCCAGGAGACGACCCGGGTGCTGACGGACGCGGCGATCCACGCGAAGTCGGACTCGCTGCTGGGTCTGAAGGAGAACGTCATCATCGGCAAGCTCATCCCGGCCGGTACGGGCCTCGCCCGCTACCGCAACATCCGGGTGGAGCCGACCGAGGAGGCCAAGGCCGCGATGTACTCGGCCGTCGGCTACGACGACATCGACTACAGCCCGTTCGGCGCCGGCTCCGGCCAGGCCGTGCCGCTGGAGGACTACGACTACGGCCCGTACAACGGCTGAGTCGTCCCCTCCGGGTGACCTTCCAGGTCACAGGTTGTCCACAGGGCGGCCGTTCCCTCTCCGGGAGCGGCCGCCCTGCGGCATGATGAGGGCATGCTGGCGGGAGACGCTGACCGCGACCGGGCGGTGGAGGTCCTCAGCAGGGCCTTCACCGAGGGGCGGCTGCGCCCCGAGGAGTACGACGAGCGGCTGGGCCTGGCGTACCAGGCCCGCACCTACGCCGACCTCGACCGGCTCACCCAGGACATCCCGCTGCCCCGGCCCTACCCGGCGGCGCTCCCCGCCTACCCGGCGCCCTTCGCGCCGCGCCGCAACGACAGCTACGCGACGGCGTCGCTGGTGTGCGGTGTGGTGGGCACGATGACGTTCGGGCTCAGCTCGATCCCCGCGATCGTGCTGGGCCACATGGCCAAGCGCCGGATCCGCCGCACCGGCGACGACGGAGCGGGCCTGGCCACCGCCGGGCTGATCCTCGGCTACTTGGTGACGCTCGGCGTGCTGGTCGTCCTCGGCCTGATCGTCGCGCTCGTGGCGGTCGCACCCAGCTGAGCCGTCCGGCCCGGGGAGCTGAGCCGGTCCGGCCTGGGAGCCGAGCTGTTCGGCCCGGGGCACTGAGCCGTCCGGCCCGGGGCCGCTCCCGGGGCGCTACCGGGAGAGGATCTCCAGGGCCGTCACGACGACCGTGGCGACCGCCGCCACGGCGCCGATGCTGGCCAGCGGCCAGCGGGCGCGTTCCAGTGAGTCCAGTCGCGTCTCGTGGTCGGCGAGCTGGCGGTCGGTCTGGTCGCTGCGCTGTACGAGCAGGGCCAGCGCGCCGTCGACCCGGGCGAAGCCGGCCTCCACGGCGCCGCGCAGCCGTTCGAGTTCCAGGGCGACGGCGGCCGGGTCGGACAGGGTCGGCTCACTCATGCACCGCCGCCTTCCCCGGTCGAGCCCGAGCCGGGCGCCGAGGCCGGGGCGGGGGCCGAGCCGGACCCCGAGCCGGCGGTGAACCCGAAGCCGGCCGGGGTGGTGGCGGCTTCCCCGCCGGCCGGAGCGGAGGCCGGGTCCGGAGCGGGGGCGGGGGTGGCAGCCGGGGCGGGGGCGGGCAGGTTCAGCAGCGCCTGGTCGCCGTTGACCAGGGCCTGCGTGCGCAGCCAGCCGGGCAGCAGGGCCTGCACCGCCGGGATGGCCATGACGCGGCTGAGCGCGCCGGCCGCCGCGACGGCACCCGCGGCCCACGGCAGGTCCCCGACGAGACCTGACAGCCCCGAGGAGCCGGCGGCCGAGGGCAGCAGCACCAGCAGGCCGACCAGGGTCTGGACGGCGGTGCGCGCGGTGCGCTTGGCGGCATCGGACATGGGTGTCCACCTTTCGGGTGACGGAAGAGAGCCGGTCGGCGGGTGGGCCGGTCAGCCGGTGTAGGGGACCTTGAGGGCGGTCCAGGAGGCGGAGCCGGGCCAGCCGTCCGCGTCGGTGCCGGAGTAGCCGAGCTTGCGCTGCCACCTGGCGTAGGAGTCGCGGTCGGCCTCGGTCCACTGCGGGCCGGGCCCCTGCTTGTACGCCGAGCAGCCCTCGGCGACCAAGCGACGGCCCATCGCGGTGACCAGCGCGGAGTTCGGCGCGGCCTTGAACCAGGCGGCGCCGGGGAAGGGCTGGTAGGCGGGCTTGGCCGGCTTGGCCGGGGGCGCGGCGGTCGTGCCGGAGGTGGCGGTCGCGGCCGGGGCCGGGTTCTGGGCCAGGCGGGCGGCGACCCGCGCGCGCATGCTCGCCATGGTGAAGCCGACCGGGTCGATCTTGGAGTCGGTCCACTCCTTGTGGCCGATCACCGAGGCCGCGTGCCAGCCGTGGGCCCGGCAGATCGCGGCCGAGGCGCGGGCGATCGCGTCGAGCTGCGCCTCGGGCCACGGGTCCTTGCCGTCGCCCATGTTGACGCACTCGAAGCCGTAGAAGTGCGTGTTGCCGTCCGTGGTGTTCTGCCGCGGCGCGGGCAGGGTGGCGCGCTCGGCGACGACGGCGGCCAGCACGTCCGGGTCGCCGGCGCCGGCGTGGTTGGCGCGGCCGTTGCCGACGAGGTGGACGGTGCCGTCCTTGGCGATCACGCCGTGGCACAGCGGCCCGGGCAGGTCGGAGCGGCCGTCGTAGCAGAGGGCGACGGAGGAGTCGGTGCCGGAGGTGACGGTGTGGTGGACGACCACGCCGTTCACCGGCCCCCAGGCTCCCTTGGTGTCGCGGTTGTGGGTGCGCCAGCCGTCGTGCTCCACGACGGTGACGCCCTCGCGCCGCAGGGCGGCGACGAGGGCGTCGGCGGACAGGGGGTTCGCCATGGGTGTCCCCAATCGATCGGGTCAGGCGGCGGGTTGGGTGCTGTCGGTGCTGGTGGCGGAGTCGGCCGCCGGGTCGGTACCGGTGCTGCCGTCGGTGCCGTCGGCCGCCGGGGTGGTGCTCCCGGTGCCGGCGGTGCCCGGGTCCGTGCCGGCGCTGCCGTCCGTGCCGGTGTCCGTACCGGTGCCGCCGTCGTCGGTCGGCGGGGTGGAGCCGCTGCCGTCGTCGGTCGGCGGGTTGGCGGCGTCACCGCCGTCGGCGGGCTGGAGCCAGGTCGCGCACAGCGCGGCGTAGCCGGTGGCGCGGGTCTGGAAGTCGGCGACGGCCGCGGCGACCGCGGCCGGCACCGAGGTCTGGTCCGGGGCGACCGGGGAGGTGCCGGACGGCTGGAGGTAGACCAGGCCGTTGCCGGTCAGCACGGTGCCGTCGCTGCCGCTCTCGCTGATCTGCGCGGTGACGTAGACCGCCGGGTAGGTGTCGGTGACCGGGTCGGGGGCCAGCGGGCTGCCGAGGGTCTGGTCGTAGATCCGGACGGCGACGTCGTGGCCGCTGTCGGCCACCGAGGCGCGGCCGAAGTAGTCGATGGCGATGCCCCACGGCTGGGACGGGTCGATGTCCATGGGCGGTTTCCTCCGGACTGGGTGGTCGGTCAGCTCTCGATGCCGTGCATCAGCTGCGTCTGGGCGTAGACGGGGCCGGCGCCGCTGGTGACCTGCGCCTTGATCTCGAAGGTGAGCTGCTTGCCGAACTGGTTGGCGAACACCTCGGAGTCCACGACCGGGCCGTTGTACTCGAAGGTGCCGGAAGCGGTCACGGTCGCGGTCTGCCCGACCTGGACCCCGCCGACCAGTACCTGGAGCTGCCCGGTGGTGCCGCTGGGGGCGTACGTGGCCACGATCAGATGCAGGTTGGGCTGCCAGACGACGTTCTGGCTCTGCGCGATCGTGGTCCAGACGGTCGAGGTGGTCTGCGGCCAGCGCGTGTAGGTGACGTCCTGCGGCGGCAGCATCGCCAGGTACGGCCGGCCGAGTCCGCCGGCCGCCGCGTCGGAGATGATCGTGTTGCCGTGCTGGTCCTTGATGCGGATCGCGGTGCCGCCGATGGTGGTGATCGGCCGCCGGATGGTCACCGCGGTGGACAGCTTCCGGATGCGGCGGTCCATGTCGGCCAGCCGGTCGATGATGTCCTCGGGGAGCTGGGTCACGCGCTCGCCACCTCCTCCAGGTACAGGTCGGCGGTGTCCGGGACGCCGCGCTGCGGCGGGATCACCTTGACGCCGATGATCCGGAACCGGCTGTCGAAGCCGTCGGCGTACCAGACGTCGTTGATCCGCAGCCGCACCGTGCGGCCGAGCAGCTGCGGCGGCACCAGGTCGTCCAGCCGGATGGTGATCTCGGGGATGACCACCGCGCCCTCGGCGTCGGCCAGTTGGGTGGCGGCCAGCCGGTCGAGGGTGCTGGTGTCGGTGATGTCGCTGTAGTCGGCGGTGAGGTCGACCCGCGGCCAGCCGGCCGCGATCAGGTCCGCGGCGACCGCCTCGACCGACAGCGTCGGCCGCGACTCCTCGCTGGAGTCGGTGTTGGTCGACGCGCCGCGGGCCACGGCGGTGGTGCCGCCGCGGGTGGCGTCGCGCGGGAAGGAGTACGCGAGGATCGAGCCGGGCATGTCCAGCACCAGGTCGGTGGACCCGGTGGTGATGCGCGGGCTGCCCAGCCGCAGCCGGCGTACCCGCCCGCCGCTGTCCGGATCGCGGTAGACCGCGATCTGCTGCTCGAACCCGTTGTCCAGCGCGGCGAGTTGGGTGAGCGCGTCGTAGTACGTCGTCTCGTCCCCGTCGCTGTACGCCTGCACGCGCGGCACGCCGGAGGTCTCGGCGCCGTAGGTGACGCCGATGTCCCCGCCGGGCAGGGCGGTCGGGACGGGAGCGCCGTTCGGCAGGCCGACGAGCGCCTGGCCCTGGAGCGACCGCCACAGATCGCGGGCGATCTCCAGCTGGTCGGCGCCCTGCCACGACAGGTCGGTCCTGATGATCCGGCGGCTCGCGTAGGAGTCGAAGGTCGCCGCCTGGATCTCCAGGGTGACGATGCCGCGGTCGGTGCTGGCCAGCGTGGACGTCCAGATGACGCCGCCCCACCACAGGTCGCCGCCGCGTTCGAGGTACACCGAGGTGCGCCCCTCGGCGATGCGCGCCGCCCGCGCCGCGATCGCCTGGTTCGGCACGGGGATCGTGCCGGTGAGCGAGCCGGGCTTGCCGATGTAGTCGTCCAGGGTGACGTCCTGGAGGGGCAGGATGTCGAAGACCTGGTCGGTCCGCAGGTCGCAGAAGATCGCCCGGTACGGCGTGGTGACCGGTGTGGTCATACGGCGGCCTCGTAGGTGCCGAAGCCGTGGATGGCGTCCTCGGCGGCCCAGGCGAACGGCGTGGTGGCGTCGGCGAGGCCGGTGCCGTTGAGGGCGGTGTAGTTGGGCATGCCGGTGGCGACCTCCATGCCCATCAACTTGCTGTTCAGGCAGCGGATGTGGGCCATCACCCGGTAGCCGGCGCTCTGGCCGCTGCCCCACAGGGCGGCCGTGCCGATGGTCTGGTTCGACCCGGCGGAGGGCACCGGCAGCGAGAAGGACCAGTTGTCCTCGACCGCGGGGCTGGTGCCGAACTTGGTGCCGGCGCCGAAGGAGACGTCGAACGAGAAGTGCACGACCGGACCGAGCTGGACGTAGCGGCAGCTGATGGTGGCGTCGCCCCACGACGGCAGGGCTTTGCCGGTCGTGGTCGACCAGGTCGGCGTCCAGCTCTTCCACACCGGGTCCGGGAAGGCCGAGTACCGGGTCCACGCCGAGCCGTTCCAGCGCTCCAGGTGGCCGTTGCCCGTCGAGTCGTACACGTCGCGGTACTGGCCGGGGTAGGCGCCCTGGGGCCCGCCCGCCGTCGTCGGCAGGATGCCGCCGAGGCCGACGGTCGCGGTGCGCAGGTCCACCAGGGCGCTGCTCCACGGGATGCCGCCCTCGCCGGCGCTGGCACCCTTCGGCACGGTGATCTTGTACAGCGCCAGCGCCCGGTCGGGCACCGCGGGCACCACCGGCGTTGCGGAGTCCTCGGCGCCCTTGATCACCTCGATGACCGCCTCGTTGCGGCCGAAGGAGTCGACCTGGGCGTCGTAGACGTGCAGGACGATCAGGTCGATGCGCGGGTACTGCGGGTTGCCGTCCTCGATGGTGAACTCGACCGAGGTGTTGGCCGCCACGCTGTAGGCGCCCTGGGTGTCCAGGCCCTGGATCACCGCGCGGCCGGCGTAGACGGTGACCTTCATCGCGGAGGTCCCGACGACGTTGAAGCCGCTCAGCAGGGTCGAGCCGTCGTTGGACCCGGGCACCACACCGGACAGCGACGCCAACGGCGACGCGGTCGGCGTGAAGGTGCCGATCGGCGAGAGCCGGGTGTCCTGGCGGGTCTGGCCGGTGTCGGCCACCCACGCGGAGTACAGGGTCGGGGGAGTGGTCATGGGGTTGCTCCTTCGTCGTTCTCGGATTCGGCTCGGTCGCGGGTCACCACGAGGGGTCGATGCGCAGGTAGCGGTTGCGGAAGACGGCGTTGGCCGAGGAGCCGTTGACGCGGTGGTACAGCGTGGCGGTGTAGGTCAGGCCGGGCGTCATGCCGTAGAGCCGGGTCTCGGTGGCGAACGAGCCGTAGGAGACGCCGGAACCGACGGCGGACCAGTTGTCGCTGGGCGAGAACGCCGTCGTGCTCCCCTCGGTGATGCCGACGGACAGGTAGCCGGAGGCGGTCGCGCTGTCGGTTTCGATACGCGCTCCCATCCGGACCAGCACCGCGCCGCTGGCGGGCGCCGTGAAGGGGATGGTGAGCGGCAACAGGTAGCTGATGCCGAACGAGGTGAAGACCCCTGTGCCGGAGCCGCCGGTGACAGGGGGCGCGATCTGTCCGAGGATGGAGGTGGTGTAGGTCGCGGAGTTCGTGCTGCCGCCGAGCGAGTTACTGGGGTCCGCCACGTAGCTGTAGCCGCGGACCGTCTGCCACCAGTTCGTGCCGTCCCACCGCTGGAGGTAGCCGCCGGTGGTGCAGCGGTACTGGCCGACGTAGCCGCCGGTGGTGGTGCCGGAGGGGGCGATGCCGCCGACGGCCTGCGGGTAGGGCACCCATGCGGTGCCGTCCCAGCGCTGGAGCACGTTGCCGAGGTCGCGCAGCTGGCCGGGGTAGGCGCCGGGGACCGCGGCGTTGCCGTAGGCGGGCAGGACGCCGCCGGCGGCCACGGTGGTGACCCTCAGGTCCTGCACCTTCGTCCAGTCCAGGCCTCCCATGCCGGTCGAGGCGCCGGCCGCGACCGGTACCGCGTACAGCGCGAGCGCCAGGTGCGGCGTCGCGGGTACCTGGGGGGTGGAGCTCTCCTCCCCCTTGACGATCTCCAGGGTGGCCTTGGTCTCCTGGCCGGGGTTGTCGGTGTCGGGGTACGCGGCGTCGTAGACGCGCAGGCACACCAGGTCGATCCGGCCGTGGGGGGTGGCGTTGTCGGCGAAGGTGATCGGGGTGACGTCGGACAGGGTGACCGGGTAGGCGCCCTGGGCGGCCGGGCCCTGGATGACGGCGCGACCGGGGTCGACGGTGGCCGACATGCCGTTCTGGTTCAGCAGCCAGAAGGCGGCGACCTTAGCCGAGCCGTCGGGGACCCCCGGCAGGATGCCGGACTGGACGGTGAGCGGGTCGGCGGGCAGGGTCGCGCCCGCTTGCGTGAGCCGGGTGTCCGCGCGGGTCTGGCCGGTGGCGGGCAGCCATGCGGAGTGGACGGTCATCGTGAGCTCCTCCAAAGGCTTCGACGAGGCAGGCCGCGCTCAGCGCCCGGGCTCGACGTGCACGACACGGTTGGCGAAGGTGGCGGTAGCCGAGGCGATGCTGCTGCGGTAGAAGAGCGTGGCGGTGTAGACCAGGCCCGGGGTCATGCCGCCGAGCTGGAACTCGGTCGCCACCGAGTGGGGGTAGGCGCCCGACCCCACGGCGGCGAGGTCGTCGGACGCCGCCTGGAACGTGGTCGAGCCCTGGGTGACGGCCACGGTCAGGTACCCGGAGGCGGTGGCGCTGCTGCTCACGACGCGCCCGGTGACGCGGACCAGCACCCTGCCGCTGGCGGGCGCCGTGAAGTCGGCGGTGATCGGGGTGGTGGCGCCGGTCAGCGTCGAGACGTAGGCGGTCGACGTGGTACCGCCGCCGGCGATCGCTCCGTTGAGGGAGAAGCCGGGGACCAGCTCCTGCCAGGTGGTGCCGTCCCACCGCTGGAGCCGGCTTTCGAAGGTGTCGCGGTACTGCCCGGTGTAGGCGCCGGCGAACGTGTCGGAGGGCGCGATGCCGCCGACGGCCTGCGGGTAGGGCACCCACGCGGTGCCGTCCCAGCGCTGGAGTACGTTGCCGAGGCCGCGGTACTGGCCGGGGTAGGCGCCCGGGACGGTGGTGTTGCCGTAGGCGGGGAGGACGCCGCCGGTGGCCACGGTGGTGGCGCGCAGGTCCAGCACCTGCGTCGTCCAGTCCACGCCGCCGCCGCCGGCCGAGGCGCCGGCGGGGACCCGTACCTCGTAGAGGGGCAGTGTCAGCTCCGGGATCGCGGGCACCACGGGTACGGCGCTGGGCGTGCCCTGGATCACTTCCAGGTCGGCCGTCGTCTGCTCGCCGGCGTAGGAGGCGTCGTAGACGCGCAGGCACACCAGGTCGATCCGGGCGTACTGCGAGGTGTTGTCGGCGATGGTGACCGGGGTGGCGTCGGACAGGGTGACCGGGTAGGCGCCCTGGGCGGCGGTGCCCTGGATGACGGCGCGCCCGGGGCCGACGGTGGCCGACATGCCGCTCTGGCTTGTCAGCCCGAAGGCGGCGACGATCGCGGAGCCCGTGGCGGAGCCGGGCAGGATGCCGGACCGGACGGTGAGCGGGTCGGCGGGCAGGGTCGCGCCCAGCTGGGTGAGCCGGGTGTCCTCGGCTGTCTGGCCGTTGGTGAGCAGCCATGCGGAGTGGACGGTCATCGTGTGCTCCTTCAGGGGCTTTCGACGAGGTCTGGCCGCGGGTCAGGACGCGGAGTCGATGCGCAGGTAGCGGTTGCGGAAGGTGACGGTCGCCGAGGAGACGCTGCTGCGGTGGTAGAGGGTCGCGGTGTAGACCTGGGCGGGGGTCATGCCGCTGATCTCGAACTCGGTCGCGTACGAGGTGGGGTAGAGGCCCGGCGCCAGGATCGCGACGTTGTCGCCGGCGGCCTGGAACGTCGTCGAACCCTGGGTGATGACCAGGCACAGGTATCCGGTGGCGGTGGCGCTGGTGGTCGAGACGCGCGCGCCCATGCGGAACACCATCGCGCCGCTGGCCGGCGCGGTGAAGTCGGAGGTGACCGGCGTGGCCGTCCCGCTGAGGGCGGAGACGTACGTGGTCGACGCGGTCGTGCCGACCTTGCCGACCGCGTCTTCGACGAAGACGTAGCTGGGGACGGGCTCCTCCCAGGAGGTGCCGGTCCACCACAGGAGCCCCCCGTCGGTGGTGTCGCGGTACTGGCCGGTGTAGGCGCCGGTGGCCGTGTCGGCGGGGGCGATGCCGCCGATGCCCTGCGGGTAGGCCACCCACGCGGTGCCGTCCCAGCGCTGGAGGGAGTTGCCGAGGTCGCGCAACTGGCCCACGTACGTGCCAGGGACGGCGGTGTTGCCGTAGGCGGGGAGGACGCCGCCGGTGGCCACGGTGGTGGCGCGCAGGTCCTCCACCTTCGTCCAGTCCACGCCGCCGGTGCCGGCCGAGGTGCCGGCGGCGACCCGCACGGCGTACAGCGGCAGCGCCAGGTCCGGGGTCGCGGGCGGCTGCGGGACGGCGTCGGGCTTGCCCGCGAGCACCTCCAGGTCGGCCGTCGTCTGCTCGTCGGCGTAGGAGGCGTCGTAGACGCGCAGGCAGACCAGGTCGATCCGGTCGTACTGGGCGTCGCCGTCGGCGAAGGACACCGGCGTGGCGTCGGACAGGGTGATCGGGTAGGCGCCCTGGGTGGCCATGCCCTGGATGACGGCCCGCCCGGGCGCGACCGTGGCCGACATGCCGCTCCGGTTCTCCAGGTCGAAGGCGGCGAGGACCGCCGAGCCGTCGGCGGAGCCGGGCAGGATGCCGGACCGGACCCTGAGCGGGTCGGCGGGCAGGGTCGCGCCCAGCTGGGTGAGCCGGGTGTCCTGGGCGGTCTGGCCGCTGGTGAGCAGCCATGCGGAGTGGATGGTCATCGTGAGCCCCCTTCGTCGTGGGAGAGGCCGCGAACGGGTACGGGACGGTTCACCATTCGGCGCTGCGCCAGCTCACCGACATGCGCGCGTCGGCGGTGGAGGTGTCCGGGCGGAAGGAGAGCTCGAAGCGGCCCGGGACGAAGGCGAACAGCTCCTCGGGGTCGGAGTCGGCGGACGCCGTGTGGCGGCGCGAGGCCGTGCCGTTGAGGGTGACGGTGGCCGCCATGGTGTCGATCTCCAGCTGGTCGTCCGCGGTGAGCGTGATCTCGTACCGCAGCCGGCGGCCGGTGGTCTGCTCGGTGACGGTCGGGTTGCTGCACGGGCCGTTGAAGGTGATCACCGGCTGGGTGGGCGCCGAGCCGGTGTTCTCCGCGCTGACGTCGCCGGTGCTGGTGGCCTGGCCGAAGTCCAGCGGGAAGCTCAGCGGGAAGGACACGCCGGCCTCGGGCTCCGGCGGGCTGGTGCTGACCGTCTGCTGGTCGGCGCTGTAGCGGCGCGGGTCGTCGGCCTGCCACTGCACGGCGGCGTGCGCGACGCCCTGCCGGACGTAGACCCGGTCCAGCGGCAGCACCCGCTGGCTGACCCGGGCCCGCGCGGTCAGCAGCTCGCCGTGCAGGCGCACGGTCAGCCAGCGCTCCTCGTCGGCCAGCGACAGCGCCTTGCGCAGGGTGCGGACGACGGCCAGCGTGGCGTCCCCGGGGGCGGGCGGCAGCACCCACATCTGGCCGCCGACCTTGCGGGGCTTGGCGTAGCGGGAGCCGGGCCAGGCGCCGTGCGCGGTGGGCCGGTCGGCGTCGCTGGTGTCGAAGTCGGGGATGTCCTCCCAGCCGGTCAGGCCGGCGGAGTCGATCTCGTACGCGGTGCCGGGACCCATGAGCAGCCCGGCCCACTGGATCTGGCCGTCCTGGGTGATCAGCGAACCGGGGGCCAGGTCGTCGGCCACGCCGGCGGAGTCGGTGGTGGTGGCGTCGGATGCGGACGTGGTGGTTGCGGCCATCGGGCCGTCACCTCACTCTCGTGTCATGCCGCGGCGGGCGCGCTGGGGCGCGCGGCGCGGAGGAACAGCAGGTCCTCGGCGATGCCGCGGGCGCTGTCGCCGGGGCGCTCGTGGAAGGCGGCCAGCCGCGTCGGGCCGTCGGCGGTACCGGCACGCCGGGTGGAGGCGAGCAGGTGCCGGCGCTGGAGGTCGCCCAGCGGCAGCACGCGGCTCGCGGAGCGGGCGGTGGCGGGGAGGACGACGCCGCCCTCGGCCAGCATCGGGATCTTGGACAGGTGGATGCCGAAGTGCTTGCCGAAGAAGGAGAAGCCGATCGAGTTCAGGCCGTCGATGACCCAGTTGGCGAAGCCGATGATGCCTTCCAGCGGCGCCTTCAACACGCTGACCACGGCCTGCGTGCCGGTTTCGACGAACTGCCCCATGCCGCGCAGCGCGTTGGAGGCGCCGTCCTTGACGTGCTGGAACGCCTGGGGGATGTCGCGGGTGAAGAAGGTCAGCACCGGCTTGACCGCGTTCTTGAGCCCCTGCCACGCCGAGGAGGCGAGGCCGCGCAGCGCGTTGGTCGCCGAGGCGACCGCCGTGCGCACGGCGGGGAAGCCCTTGGTGAGCACGGCGCTCACCGCCGTCAGCACGGCGGCGATCACCGTCAGGTACGCGGTGAAGTAGGTGCCGATGACGGTCGCGTACACCTTCAGCACCGGGCCGAGGAAGGTCAGGATCTGCTGGAAGAGCCCCAGCCCCTGCTGGAAGACCTGGTCGATGATCTGCTGCCCGGTCTGGGAGTTGACCGCCAGGTCGATCAGCTGGGAGAGCAGCGGCAGCAGCAGGCCGGTGATCGCCCCGATCGGGGTGGTCTTGGACAGCAGGTTGATCGCGGTCATCACGGCCTGCACCACGGCGGCCGCCTTGCCGAAGGCGTCCATCAGCTGGGCGATCTGCGGGACGCTCGCCAGCATGCCGCCGATCAGGCCGAACAGCCCGCCGAAAGCGGTGTCCAGCCGGCCCAGCGAGGTGCGCAGCCGCTTGACGCTCGCGGTCAGCGAGCTCAGCCCGCCGTTGACGCCGGTCGCGCCGCGCGCGGCCGCCACCAGGCTGCGCCCGCCGCCGTCCGCCGCGGACTTCACCTGCCGTACCGCCGCCGCGACCTGGGAGGCGGAGGTGCGCACCCGGCCGACGGCGGTGCCGGCCGTCCGCAGCGCGCCGACGATCCGCTGGAGGTCCGCGGAGCCGGCCGCCAGCGGGACGACGAGCAGCTGCGCGGCGGTGCCGACGCCGGACAGCGCCGCGCCGGACGCGTCCGCGCCACTCATCCGCGCGCCTTCGACAGGAACGTCAGCGCGTCGGCGGTGGCCTGCGGGCTGGTGCTGGTGGCGGCGTAGTAGTTCTCGATGTGGAAGCCGCTGCCGTCGGCGCCCGCGGTGCCGGAGCGGGCCGCCGCGGCGGTGCGGGACAGCAGCTGGTCGAGCTTGCTCAGCGGCAGCACCGCCTCGGCCTCGCCGGCCTCGGCCAGGATCGCCGGGACGCCGCCGCTCTGCGGCATGATCACACCGCCGGTGGCCAGCCGCGGGATGGTCGGCAGGTGCACGCCGAAGCTCTTGCCGCCGACGCCGGGCACCCAGCCGGGGATGGACACCTTGATGCCGTTGATCCGGCCGATCGCGGAGTTGATCAGCCCGATCACCGAGTTGATCGGCGACGTGACGGCGCTGCGGATACCGCCGAACGCGGTGCCCGCGATGCCCTTCAGGTCGCCCCAGATGCTGGACAGCTTGCTGCGCACCGTGGTGAACGCGTTGGGGATCGCCGACGTGATCCAGTTGACCACCGGCGAGATGACGGCCTTGATGCCGTTCCACACGCCGCTCACGACGGTCTTGATCGCGTTCAGTGCCGTGGTGATGATCGTCTTGTACAGGTTGAAGTAGGTCTTCACCACGGTCGCGACGGCCGTGACCACCGCGGTGATCGCCGTCTTGATGGCGGTCCAGATCTGGGAGATCAGCGCTCCGGCCTTCTGCATGATCGGGCCGATCGCCTTCATCACGGCGCTGATCACCGTCTGGATGACCTGGAACGCCTTCTGCATGACCTGCTGCATCGTCTTCGACTGCATGGCCATGTCGATGACCTTCTGGATCAGCGGCGCGAGCAGCTGCATCAGCAGGCCGAGGAGGTTGCCCTTCATCGACTTGTTCAGGCCGTCCATGCCCTGGCCGGCCTTCTTCGCGCCGGACTCGAACTGGCCCAGGTTCTTGCCGCCGGTGGTGCCGGCCGTCCCGGCCTTGGTCATGGACTGCTCGGCCTTGTCCGTGGCCGTCTTCATGGACGCCAGCTGGCTCGCCGAGCCCTGCGCCGAGGTCTTGAGCTTCCTCAGCTCGGTGTCCACCTTGGCGGAGTTGTCGCCGAGCGTCTTGGCGGACTTGCCGGCGTTGCCCGCCTGGGTGTTGAAGTCCAGCAGCTCGGTGACGGCCTGCTTGAGGGAGCCGGCGAAGGTGACGGTGTCCCGGCCGAGCTGCACCAGGGCCTTGCCCAGGTTCAGCAGCGACTTGGCGAGCGCGTTGACGTTCTTGCCGGTGCTGCCGATGGACTGGCCGAGGGTGCGCAGCGAGGCCGCGACGCCCTTGACGGAGGTGGCCACCGAGCGGACGGAGTCGGCGATGCCCTGGACGGCCTCGCCGATGCCGTCGAGGGAGGTGACCACGTCCCGGAGGCTCTGCGCGACCTTGCCGATCGCGTCGCCGAAGCCGCTGATGGCCTGCGCGACGGTGTTGATCGGTTTGGCGATCGCGTCGCCGATCGAGGTGCCGAGGCCGGTGATGGCGGTGGCGACCTTGGTGATGGCGCCGGAGACGTCGGTGCCGATCTTCTTGGCGACGGTGCTGATCGAGGTGCCCAGGCCCTTGATGGCGGTGGCGACCTTGGTGATGGCGCCGGAGACGTCGGTGCCGATCTTCTTCGCGACGTCGCCGATCGAGGTGCCCAGGCTCTTGATGGCCTGCGCGACGGTGTTGATCGGTTTGGCGATCGTGTCGCCGATCGAGGTGCCGAGGCCCTTGATGGCGGTGGCGACCTTGGTGATGGCGCCGGAGACGTCGGTGGCGATCTTCTTCGCGACGGTGCCGACCGAGGCGCCGATGCTGGTGAGGGTGCGGTCGACCTCGGTGGAGATCGCCTTGCCCACCCCGGCCGCGATCTTGCCGACCTGGGTGGTGATCGCCTTGCCCACGCTCGCGAGGGCCTTGTTGATCGCGGCGGACAGCGAACTGCCCAGGCTCGCGACGACCTTCTTGAGCTGGGCGGCCACCGCGGTGCCGAGCGCGGCCAGCGGCTTGGCGACGTTCGCGGCCAGGGACTTCGCGATGGCCGCGATCGAGCCGGACAGCGCGTCGGCCGAGGACGCCAGGGCACGCAGCGAGCGGCCGAGGCCGTCCACAGCCTTGGCCACGCCGGCGACGGCCTTGCCGACCCCGGTGATGGACTGCTCCACCTTTCCCAGCGACGACTGGAGTTGGGTGGTCGTGGCGGCTACCTGGGCCCTGAAGTCGGTCACGACCTGTTCAGGGGGTGCGTCGGTCATGGTGCCTCCTATCGCCCTGCCGGTGCGCCCCGCGGCCCGCCGGACGCGCCCGCTGGGCGGGCGTGGGCATCGCCACAGGGGGCGCCCGGGTACGGGCGGTATGATTCAGCGGTTTGCCTGCCGGTGAACACGCAGGTCAAGCCCCATTAACGGGGGGTTTCCGGGCCGGCGTGACGCCGACTGCCGGGATGCGGCTCCGGCGGGGGAGCGGGGGACCTACGCCGTGTCGCGTGCCGGTGGGGTGTACTGGTGTGCGGAACAACCGGTGCCAGGGAGAACTACGGTGGGGGACGACAACGGTGGGGGGACCGTCGAACCCGGCGGTCTTGAGCGCGGCACGGAAGAGGACGTCGGACCCGAGGGGCTGCCCAGACTGCTGGCCCGGCTGGGACGGCTGATTGAGCGGTACGGCCCCGAAGGGGTCGTGGTGGTGTCGGCGGAGGAGCACGAGCGCGCGGCGGTCACCGCGTACGCCGCGGGGTGGCAGGACGCCGCTGCCGAGTACGGGCCGCGGATCGCCGCCGCCCGCTGGGAGGGCTGGCTCGGCCGGTGGCGGCCGCTGCGCGTGATGGAGGACCCGGGGGAGGTCATCGACTTCCCAGCGGACCGGCTCCGGCCCGATCCCGCCGGCACCGGCGACCAGCCCGCGCAACCGGGCGCCGAGGGCGCCGGCGAGCAGGACCGGCGCCGGCGGGTCCGCGGTGGAACGCCGGTGCCCAGACCCGCGCTGACGCCGAAGAACCGGCGCTCGAAGTCGCCTACGATCCCGCGGCTGCCCGCGCCCGAGCGCCACCGCCCGCGCCGGACCGCCGACGCCCCGGACGACGCGCCGGAGTGAGGCGGGGCGGTCGCGGGCGTCGGCCCCGGACAGGGGTACGCGATCGGGCTCGGGTGCCGGGCTCGGGCAGGGGTACGCGGTCGGGCTCGGGCGACGGCCACGGCCGGGCCGGCGTCGGACCAGGCACCGGCTGCCGGTCGCCGGCCGCGGGATCAGCCGAAGAAGCGCAGCAGTTCGACGGCCGACGGTTGCTCCGCCGCGGTCTCCGGAGCCGCGCCGTCCGCCGTCGCCGTACCGTCCGGCCGGGTGTCGGCGGGCCGGGGCACGGGCTGCGGGGGGTCGGGCGGGGAGGAGTCCTCGTCGCTGTTGACGGTGGCGAACATCCAGTTCGCCGCGGCGAGGTGGTCCACCGCGGCGGCCAGCAGGTGGTCGCCCACCGACCAGTCGGCGGCCTCGCCGAACAGGTCGCGGTTGACCGCGCTGTCCCTCGGCAGGTGCCTGATCAGTACCGCGAGACGGCGGCTGGACAGCCCGCCGCGGTACCGGTCGAGCAGGTCCACGCCGTAGTAGCGGAGCAGGTCGGCTTCGAGGGCCTCGGCGTGTTCTTCCGCGAACTCGTCGAGGCTCAGTCTTCCCCCAGGCCGAGCCCGGTCTCCTTGCCGTAGGCCTCCAGGATGGCGGCGACGTCCTGCATGGTCAGTTCGTGCTCCTCGAAGCGCGGGTACTGCTGGTCGCCGAGGAGGAGCCGCAGCAGGCCGTCCACGTCGTTGTCGTCCAGCGAACGCAGCGCCCGCGCGGTGGCGCGGGGCAGTTCGGTGGGCAACTCGAAGGTCTCGTCGTCCAGCTCGAAGGTCCAGGCGCGGCCGAGGGCTTCCTGGCGCTGGGCACGGGCGGCGTTGACGTTGAAGGACATGGCGTTCCTCTCGGGAATGACGGTGCTGCGTCGAACGGGGATGACCAGGTGGTGCGGGACCGGCGCGGGGGGCCGGCCCGGCCGCGGACGGCCGGGCCGGGGTACGGCCGGGTGGTGCGGGGCGGCGGGCCGTTCAGCCCGCCGCCCCGGCGGGTGCGGACGGTCAGGCCGCGGGGTTCGAACCGGCGTACACCGGGTCCTTCATCACGAAGGTGGCCAGCGGGTCGGTGCCGTTGTTCAGCGCGGTGAAGGTGACACCGAGCTGGACGGCGGCCTTGCGGGCCAGCTTCAGGTCGTCGCTCGCGGTGACCTGGCCGCGGGGGATGACGAACCGGTAGGTGATGGCGGTGCCGTCGGTGAACTCCAGGCCGAGGGCGTGCTCGTCCGCCTGCGGGCCGTCCGCGATGTCGTAGGAGTACGCACCGTCCGAGCTACCGGACGAGTCGGCCGGACCGACCTTGCCGCCGCCGAGGAACAGCGGCAGCGTGTCCGCGTTGAACTGGAGCAGCGCGAACTTCAGCGTCAGGTCCCGGTCGGAGTAGATGAAGCGCACCGGGCTGACGGCCTGCCAGGTGTCGATCGGGTCGAGCTTGTCCTTCTTGCTGAAGGTCACACCGTCCGCGGACGTGTAGCCGAGGTCGGTCCAGCCCTGGCCCCAGTCGACCTGGCCGAAGTCGGTCGGCGCGGGCGATCCGACGCTGCCCACGAGGATGCGGCCGGTGCCGGCGACCCGGATCTCGGACGTGTTGTTGCCTGCCATGTCTTCTCCTTGGGATGGGTGAAGCGAGGGTTCTCGCCGCAGTACGGCGAAGGCCCCGCGGGGTGCGGGGCCTGTCTGGGGCGGGCGGGATGCCCGGGGGTGGGCCGCGTCCGGGGACGCGGGCCTTCGCGGGCCCGGAGGGGCACCGCGGGCGTGGGGCCGTCGGCGGGCCGGCCCGGCCAGCCGACGGTTGGCGGCCGGTCGGCGGCGGGTCGGCCGACGGTCGGAGGCGGGTCGGCCGACGGTCAGCGGCGGGTCAGCGGCTGGTCGGCGGCGGGTCAGCGGCTGTCGATCGACATCCGGATGATGCAGACGTAGCGCTTGGCCGCGTTGTAGAGGTAGTCCGGCATCCAGCGCGGACCGTCCTGCTCGACGACGTCGCTGACGGTCACCCCGCCGTACGAGGTGCCGATCGTGGACAGCAGCGCGTGCCGCGCGGCGTTCGCCAGGGTGAAGGAGGTGGCCTTGTCCGGGCCGTACACCTCCAGCTGCATCATCGGGTTGTCCAGGTACAGGTCGCCGACCCACGCGCCGCCGTAACGGCTCACCAGGACCGCGCTCTGCGTTCCGTCGAAGCCGGCGGGGGCGTCGCGGCTCACCGCCGCGGAGGAGAGCGAGGGCTCGGCCTGGAGGATCTGGATGACCAGCGCCTCGACGTCGGGGAAGGCACTCGGGGGAGTGGTCATGACGGTTCCACCTCTTTGCTGGAGAGTCGTGTGTCCCGGGTCGGCGGCCGGCTCGGGCTGACGCCCCCGCTCGCGGTGGGCGTGGCGGTCCACCGGGTGGTTCGCGGTCGGCGGCCCGCCCCCGGGGCGCGTTGCCGGGATGCGGGTCGCCGTCGGCGGTCCGCCGGGGCTGCGGGGGAGGGTGGCCTGCGGTCGGCCGGGGCGGGTCGTCGGACTCGCCTGGGGCGGAGCTGGTGTCGCGTTGCCCGTGGGCGGGAGGCCGGGCGGGGGGCCGTGCACTGGAGGGAGCAGTTCGGCTCGCCCCGCCCGGCGGTTCTCGGCGGCGGGCACAGCTCTGCCGCTGCGCCAACTGTGACACGGTTTCGTGCGCGCACGCAACTTATTCGGGACCGGGTTGCCGCGGACCTCCCGGACGGGCGCGCGG
Organism: Actinacidiphila yeochonensis CN732; assembly: GCF_000745345.1. Taxonomy (NCBI): domain Bacteria; kingdom Bacillati; phylum Actinomycetota; class Actinomycetes; order Kitasatosporales; family Streptomycetaceae; genus Actinacidiphila; species Actinacidiphila yeochonensis. The sequence continues at coordinate 1,912,813 of NZ_JQNR01000005.1, forward strand.
GCCCCGGCGGCGGGCCCGTCTGGCGAGCGGGCCTGAGTAGCGAGCACGACGGGCCGGCCCGTCCGGGGAGGTCGCGCCCACCGGACGACGGCCCGGTCCGCCGATGGAGGAGTCCGCGTGACAGAGGAGCCCCCGTCGGCCGGTGGGGCCTGCGGGGGCTGGAGTGCGTGGGCCGTCCCCCTCCCGGCGCCGTCCCCCTCGCCGGGAGGGGGAGGGGGCGGGGGACGGAGAAAGCCCCCGCTGGCCGGTGGCGATGTCGCCGGTGGCCTGCGGGGGCTGGGTGGGAGCCGGGGAAAGAGGAAGGGGTAGGGGACGGGCGGAGGAAGAGCGGAGGGACGGGGTCAGAGGGCGGGGCGGTGGTGGGCCCGGCGCTCGGCGGCGAACACGTCGGCCAGGTGGAAGACGTGCGCCCGGCCCGCCTTCCCGGACGCCGCCAGGTATCCCAGCTGCACCCACTTGCGGATCGTCGCCGTCGCCACCCCCACCTCCCGGGCCGCCAGCTCCGCGGGAACCAGCACCGGCAGCCCGTCGACGGCCCCGCCGTGGCGCCGGCCGGTCACCGCGCCACCTCCGTGCCCGCGGGAGCGGCGGGCGGTGGCGCGTCCATCGCGGCGGCGAAGCCGTCCCGGTTCCCGAGCGCCCCCCACGCCGCCTCGTCCCAGACGTGGCGGTAGGCGGCGTCGTCCCGGCACCCGCAGTCCGCGTCGGCGCAACGGCAGGCGGGGTTGACGCACAGCACCGCGCGGCGCGCGGGGAACGCCCGCAGCGAGACGGAGTCGCAGAACGGGCACCGGCCGGGCACTCGTACCATCTGCTCGGTGTCGCCGAGCGCCCGCGCGCACCGGCGTGCCATACGGCGGGCCTCGTCGCGCACGTGCCGCGCGAGCACCGGCTGCCCGGCGATCACGCCCAACAGGGCCCCGACCCGCAGCAGCCGCTCGGGCACCGGCGCCCGGCGGGGCAGCGGCAGCCCGAGCTTGGCGTGCACCGCCTCCTCCAGCTCCACGACCCCGTCGCTGATGTCCCGGATCGCGTCCGAGACGTGCAGCCGCAGCGGGGCCGCGCTGTGTCCGGGTACGGCCAGGCCGTGGCGCTGCTGGACCGTGAGGGCGTCCTGCCGCTCCTCGCGCAGCAGCCGGGACTCGCGCGCCCGGCGGGCCTGCTCGGCGCGGGCCCGGGTCTCGGCGTCGTGGCCGGCCTCCCGCGGCCGGCCCCGCCCGGGTGCCAGCTCCTCGGACAGCTCGGGGAACTGCCGCACCAGCATCCCGATCCACAGCGCGGCGTCACGCACGGCCTGCTCGGCCTCGGCCTGCTCGGTGCCGGTCGGCCGGGTGCCGGTCCGCTGGGCGTCGGCCTGCTCGGCGCCGGTCGTCGGCGCGGGTCCGTTCCGCTCAGCCACGGGTCCCCCTCCCGGTCGCGAGGGCGCGGCCGCGCACGGCGTGAGCGGCGGGGCCGGAACCGGCGGGCGGGGAGACGGTCGCGCCCGGGTCCTGTGCCGGAACGCGCACAGGTGTGCCGTTGCGCCACAGGCGTCCGGCGCACACCCCGTCGAACCAGGAGGCGGCGGGAGCGACGATCTCCTCGCACTCGCGCCGTACCGTGCACACCTGGCACGCCCGCAGTGCGGGCGCCGCCTCCGACGCGCGCCGGGCGAAGACCGCCTTGGCCGGGAGGCCCGCACAGGCTGCGGCCTCCTGCCAGGGCGAAGCGGGGAGGGACATGGAACCTCCGTGAGAGTCCGCGGTCGCTGGACGCGACGCGCTCGGCAACGGTGCCATGATGCGTGCGAGCGCGCAACTAAACATCCGAAGAGCCCCCCGCGTTCCGCGTCGGGGCGCCCGTATCCGGAGTCCGGCTCTTCCGGCTGTGGGCGTTCTGTCGCGATGGTGCGTCGGCTTCCATTGCTCAGAGTAAAACGTTGGCCTAACCTGCACGGTTTCTCCAGGCTCTCTCCATGAATTGCGTGCGAGAAGGCACGTAATTTAGTGCGCGCAAGCGCGGTAAACTGAGGCCCCCTGGAGGGAGCAGGCGCATGACCACCACCGAACTTGACGCCTTCGCCAGCTGGGTCGAGGCCCTGATGCGTAGGCGTGGATATGACATCGACAGCCCCCGTGGCGGGGGGCGGTCGCGTGTCGCCGATGAGGCAGGCGTGCACAGGGCCGCGGTGACCCGGCTGCTGCAGCGTCAGAGCATGCCCGATCTGGAGACCACCCGGCGGCTGGCCCGCGTCCTGGACGTGCCGGTGCGGGACATGCTGATCCGCTCGGGCCGGCTGACCGCCGAGGAGCTGCCGCTACCAGCGTCGACCGCGGGCCCGGCGGCCCGGGCGGTCGCCGCGGAGCTCGACGCCGACACCCCGCCGACCCTGGAGGAGCTGGCCGAGGTGCTCGGCGTGCCCGCCGACCGCCGGGACATGTTCGTCAGGGTGGTCGGCCAGTTCCTGCCCGGCGAGGCCGACGCGCCCCCCAAGGGGGGCACCGCGCGCGTCGGCGAGCCGGCCGGCTCCGACTGACGACCGTCCCGGCCCGGCCGCCGGGAGCTGAGCCGCGCGCTCGCTCCCTCCCCTTGACGCCTTGGTCCCCGCCGGGCGCGTTCCCGCCGGGCGCGTCGCCGCCGGTCGGCCCGACGGCAGCGGTGGCGGGGCGACTCCCGGTGCGGCGCGGACGGTGCGGCCGCGGCGCGCTGCGCTATAACGTGGTCCCGCCGCGGTCGGTGGCCGCCGCCGGAAGGAGCGGCGTGCCCGGACTGCGGGGCGGGCCGGGGCGAGGTGGGGCGGCCCGAGTGGCCGGCGGCTGTTCCCCGGCGCCGGGGTGAGGCGTCCCCGGCGGGTTGACCGGCGGTGATCGCGGGCCGTGCGGCGGGCCAGCCGTATGTTTTTTGACCCCAGCCGATGCGATAGGTACGCTCTCGTCTGTGCCTGGGGTGTGCCCGGGTCCTTGTGCGTGCCATGCGACCGTATGAGGAATCCGAGGCCGCGACACCCATTCAACGCACTCTTCCGGATCTCCGGATACGTGCGGGGTCAGCGACACACCCGACCGCGTGGGTCGGAGCCCCAGGTTAGAAGTAACGAGATCGGCACACAGAAACCGGAGAAACGGTGCCTACGATCCAGCAGCTGGTCCGGAAGGGCCGGCAGGACAAGGTCGAGAAGAACAAGACGCCCGCGCTGAAGGGGTCCCCCCAGCGCCGTGGCGTCTGCACGCGTGTGTACACGACCACCCCGAAGAAGCCGAACTCGGCGCTCCGTAAGGTCGCGCGTGTGCGTCTGACCAGCGGCATCGAGGTCACCGCCTACATCCCGGGCGAGGGTCACAACCTTCAGGAGCACTCCATCGTGCTCGTGCGCGGCGGTCGTGTGAAGGACCTGCCGGGTGTTCGCTACAAGATCATCCGCGGTTCGCTTGACACCCAGGGTGTCAAGAACCGCAAGCAGGCCCGCAGCCGCTACGGCGCCAAGAAGGAGAAGTAAACAATGCCTCGTAAGGGCCCCGCCCCGAAGCGTCCGGTCATCATCGACCCGGTTTACGGTTCCCCTCTGGTGACCTCGCTCGTCAACAAGATCCTGCTGCACGGCAAGCGCTCCACCGCCGAGCGCATCGTGTACGGCGCTCTGGAAGGCCTGCGGGAGAAGTCCGGCAACGACCCGGTCATCGCCCTCAAGCGCGCGCTGGAGAACATCAAGCCGACCCTTGAGGTCAAGTCCCGCCGTGTCGGTGGCGCGACCTACCAGGTGCCGGTCGAGGTCCGTCCGGGCCGCCAGAACACCCTGGCGCTGCGCTGGCTGGTCGGGTACTCCCGCGCCCGCCGCGAGAAGACCATGACCGAGCGGCTGATGAACGAGATCCTCGACGCCAGCAACGGTCTGGGCGCCTCCGTGAAGCGCCGCGAGGACACCCACAAGATGGCCGAGTCCAACAAGGCCTTCGCGCACTACCGCTGGTAGTCGCTACCCCCATCGAGAACCGAGAGAAGACTGAGCCACATGGCCACCACTTCGCTTGACCTGGCCAGGGTCCGCAACATCGGGATCATGGCCCACATCGACGCGGGCAAGACGACCACCACCGAGCGGATCCTGTTCTACACCGGCGTCTCCTACAAGATCGGCGAGGTCCACGACGGGGCCGCGACGATGGACTGGATGGAGCAGGAGCAGGAGCGCGGCATCACGATCACGTCCGCCGCGACGACCTGCCACTGGCCGCTGAACGACGTCGACCACACCATCAACATCATCGACACCCCGGGCCACGTCGACTTCACCGTCGAGGTGGAGCGTTCGCTGCGCGTGCTCGACGGTGCCGTGACGGTGTTCGACGGCGTCGCCGGCGTGGAGCCCCAGTCCGAGACGGTGTGGCGTCAGGCCGACCGCTACGGCGTGCCCCGCATCTGCTTCGTCAACAAGCTCGACCGCACCGGCGCGGAGTTCCACCGCTGCGTCGACATGATCGTGGACCGCCTCGGCGCGACCCCGATCGTGATGCAGCTGCCGATCGGCGCCGAGGCCGACTTCAAGGGCGTGGTCGACCTCGTCCAGATGAAGGCCCTGGTGTGGTCCGCCGAGGCGACCAAGGGCGAGATGTACGACGTCGTCGACATCCCGGCCACGCACACCGAGGCTGCTGACGAGTGGCGCGGCAAGCTCCTTGAGGCCGTCGCCGAGAACGACGACGAGATGATGGAGCTGTACCTGGAGGGCACCGAGCCCTCCGTGGAGCAGCTGTACGCGGCGATCCGCCGCATCACCATCAACTCGGGCAAGGGCGGCGGCACCACCGTCACCCCCGTGTTCTGCGGTACCGCGTTCAAGAACAAGGGCGTGCAGCCGCTGCTCGACGCCGTCGTGCGCTACCTGCCCTCCCCGGTCGACATCGAGGCCATCGAGGGCCACGCGGTGAACGACTCGGACGAGGTCGTCACGCGCCGTCCGTCCGACGAGGAGCCGCTCTCCGCGCTGGCGTTCAAGATCATGAGCGACCCGCACCTGGGCAAGCTCACCTTCGTCCGGATCTACTCCGGTCGCCTTGAGGCGGGTTCGGCTGTGCTGAACTCGGTGAAGGGCAAGAAGGAGCGGATCGGCAAGATCTACCGCATGCACGCGAACAAGCGTGAGGAGATCGAGTCGGTCGGCGCCGGCGACATCGTCGCCGTCATGGGCCTGAAGCAGACCACCACCGGTGAGACGCTCTGCGACGACAAGAAGCCGGTGATCCTGGAGTCCATGGACTTCCCGGCTCCGGTCATCCAGGTCGCGATCGAGCCCAAGTCCAAGGGCGACCAGGAGAAGCTGGGTGTCGCCATCCAGCGTCTCGCGGAGGAGGACCCCTCCTTCCAGGTCCACTCGGACGAGGAGACCGGCCAGACCATCATCGGCGGTATGGGCGAGCTGCACCTCGAGGTGCTGGTCGACCGTATGCGGCGCGAGTTCCGGGTCGAGGCCAACGTCGGCAAGCCGCAGGTCGCGTACCGTGAGACCATCCGCAAGGCGGTCGAGCGGGTCGACTACACCCACAAGAAGCAGACCGGTGGTACCGGTCAGTTCGCGAAGGTGCAGATCGGCATCGAGCCCCTTGAGGGCGGCGACGCGTCCTACGAGTTCGTCAACAAGGTCACCGGTGGCCGCATCCCCCGCGAGTACATCCCGTCGGTGGACGCGGGTGCGCAGGAGGCCATGAAGTTCGGCATCCTGGCCGGCTACGAGATGGTCGGCGTGCGCGTCATCCTGATCGACGGTGCCTACCACGAGGTCGACTCCTCCGAGCTCGCCTTCAAGATCGCCGGTTCGCAGGCGTTCAAGGAGGCCGCGCGGAAGGCCAGCCCGGTCCTCCTTGAGCCGATGATGGCCGTCGAGGTCACCACGCCCGAGGACTACATGGGCGACGTGATCGGCGACCTGAACTCCCGCCGTGGCCAGATCCAGGCCATGGAGGAGCGCAGCGGCGCCCGCGTCGTCAAGGGCCTGGTCCCGCTCTCGGAGATGTTCGGCTACGTCGGTGACCTGCGGTCGAAGACCTCGGGCCGGGCCAGCTACTCCATGCAGTTCGACTCCTACGCCGAGGTTCCGCGGAACGTCGCCGAGGAGATCATCGCGAAGGCCAAGGGCGAGTAGTACTCGTCTAGGCTTGACAGCAGGCTTCGGGGCATACCGCCGCGAATCCCCGCGAACCCCTCCGGGGGCTCTGGCGGGGGTGCGCGGCGGGTGCCCCGGCAGTCGGCAACCCAGCAAAGATCACCTGGCGCCGATGAAGCAAGGCGTACAGATCCACTCCCAGGAGGACCCCAGTGGCGAAGGCGAAGTTCGAGCGGACTAAGCCGCACGTCAACATCGGCACCATCGGTCACATCGACCACGGTAAGACGACCCTTACCGCGGCGATCACCAAGGTGCTGCACGACGCGTACCCGGACCTGAACGAGGCCTCGGCCTTCGACCAGATCGACAAGGCGCCCGAGGAGCGCCAGCGCGGTATCACCATCTCCATCGCGCACGTCGAGTACCAGACCGAGTCGCGCCACTACGCCCACGTCGACTGCCCCGGTCACGCGGACTACATCAAGAACATGATCACCGGTGCGGCGCAGATGGACGGCGCCATCCTGGTGGTCGCCGCCACCGACGGCCCGATGCCGCAGACCAAGGAGCACGTGCTGCTGGCCCGCCAGGTCGGCGTGCCGTACATCGTGGTCGCGCTGAACAAGGCCGACATGGTGGACGACGAGGAGATCCTGGAGCTCGTCGAGCTCGAGGTGCGCGAGCTGCTCTCCGAGTACGAGTTCCCGGGCGACGACCTGCCGGTCGTCCGCGTCTCCGCGCTGAAGGCGCTGGAGGGCGACAAGGAGTGGGGCGAGAAGCTCCTCGGCCTCATGAGCGCCGTGGACGAGGCCATCCCCACCCCCGAGCGCGACGTCGACAAGCCGTTCCTGATGCCGATCGAGGACGTCTTCACGATCACCGGTCGTGGCACCGTCGTCACCGGCCGCATCGAGCGTGGTGTCCTGAAGGTCAACGAGACCGTCGACATCATCGGCATCAAGCAGGACAAGACCACCACCACGGTCACCGGCATCGAGATGTTCCGCAAGCTGCTCGACGAGGGCCAGGCCGGTGAGAACGTCGGTCTGCTGCTCCGCGGCATCAAGCGCGAGGACGTCGAGCGCGGCCAGGTCATCATCAAGCCGGGTTCGGTCACCCCGCACACCGAGTTCGAGGCGCAGGCGTACATCCTGTCCAAGGACGAGGGCGGCCGCCACACGCCGTTCTTCAACAACTACCGTCCGCAGTTCTACTTCCGGACGACCGACGTGACCGGCGTCGTGACCCTCCCCGAGGGCACCGAGATGGTCATGCCGGGCGACAACACCTCCATGACCGTCCAGCTGATCCAGCCGGTCGCCATGGAGGAGGGCCTGAAGTTCGCCATCCGTGAGGGTGGTCGTACGGTCGGCGCCGGCCAGGTCACCAAGATCAACAAGTGATCTCCGGCCTGCGGCGGGCCTGACGCCGTAACGGGAGGGCCCCGGGTGCGCGAGCACCCGGGGCCCTTCTGCGTTCGGCGGGAAGCCCCCGGGACCGGTTCGGGTTCCGGGGGCTTCCCGCCGGCTGGACGGTCCCGGGCCGGGAGCGGATCGGGAGGGGTCACCGCTCCAGCGCGGTCAGCAGCTTCTCCACCGAGCCGGCCCAGGTGAGGCGGGCGGCGAGGTCCTGGCGGAGCTTCTCGGCGCGGGCGAACTCGTCCTTCGGGTGGAGCAGGACGCGCTCGATGGCCCGGGCCCAGGTGTCGGTGTCCGTGTCGGTGTCGTGGCCGGTCGTCGGCACCACGCAGGCCGCCGCGGCCTCCGGGTCCAGCTCGGCCCGCAGCAGCTCGCCCAGCCCGCTGCGGCTGCTGACCAGCACCGGCCTGCCCTCCACCAGGGCTTCCAGGCCGGAGAGGCCGAAGCCCTCGGCACGCGAGGGCATCACCACCACGCTGGCCCGGGCCAGGTCGTCGGCGAGGGACTGGCCGTCGGTGGTGAAGGGACGGGCGACGATCGGCAGGTCGGCGCCGCCCCGCCACTCCTCCAGCCGTTTGAGCTGCTCCGCCACGTCCTGCTCGGGCACCCCGCGGACCAGCAGCTCGACCGGTTTGGCGCCGGTCTGGAGCTGCCGCCAGCCGGCCACCCTGGCGCAGGCCCGCACCGCGATGTCCAGCCCCTTGAGCTCCCAGTCCTCCACCCGGCCGGTGATCAGCACCGTCATGGGGGACCCGGCAGGCACCCGGGCGGGCTCGGGGTCGCCGAGGTCGAAGCCCGGGTCGAAGCGCAGCGGCTCCCGGTCGGTGCGCAGCCCGAGGGAGCTCAGGAACCGGTCGTGCAGCCGGGGCCCGACGGCCACCGTCCGATCGGCCGCGCGGGCCAGCCCCAGCTCGATCTTGGTGCGGGCGTCGGCGTTGTGGACGGCGTCCTCCTCCCGGTCGGGCTTGAACCACTCGATCTCGTCGGGTGCCATGTGGACGAAGTGCAGCCTGGTGGCCTGCCAGAAGTAGATCTCCGCGAGCAGCAGCGCGATCGGGCCGGTGATCCGGCTGTGCCCGATCACCAGGTCCGGCAGCACGCCGACGGGCAGGGCGGGCCGGCGCAGCAGCGCCGTCATCGCGGACACGCCGGGCAGCGGCGGTGGCACGAGCAGGGTGACGTCCTGTGCCGCCGCCTCCTCGACCTCCGCGGAGGTGGCCTGCGGCACCAGGCAGAACACCCGCACCCGCTGTCCGGCCAGCGCCCAGCACAGCCGCTGGTTGAGGGTGCTCAGGCCGCCGTGCGCCGAACTCCACTCGGTGGCCACCACCAGCGCGGTGCAGCGGTGGCCGCCGGTACGGGCGCCGCCCGGCCGGCCCAGCACCCGGGGATCGCGGACGTAGCCGGTGAGGGCGGGGGAGAAGAGCCGCAGGTCGGCGCCGTTGCGGACGACGACCCCGAGGTCGGTGAGGTCCCGCAGCTGCCTGGACTCCGGCACGGTGTCCGCGTCGCAGCCCGGGGCCGTTCCCACGCCGTGGCCGAGGGTCGCGGTCGCAGCGCCGGAGGGCGTGGTCGCGCCGCCGGAGGCCGGGGCCGGGGCCGAGGCCGGGCCGCCGGAGGCCGGGGCCGCGCAGCCGCCGAGGCCCTGCGGCTCCCCGGGGCCGGCGCCACCGTCGCGCCGTCGGCGACGGCCCGCAGCAGGTCCCCGCCGCCCGCTATGTCCTCGTCCAGCTCCTCGACCAGCCGGGAGAAGTAGCTGCGGAACTCGCCGGCCTCCGCCTCGGCCGCGGCGGCCACGTCCAGCCGTCCGGTCTCCCGGTGCTGCTCCACCAGCCGCCGGCACAGCACCCCCAGCAGGTAGGGGTGGAGCCCGGACCAGGCCAGCAGCTCGGGCAGTACGGCGGACAGGTCGAGCCCGGCCCGTCGGGCCCGGTCAACCATCCGGCCCGCCTCGGCCGCGGTGAACAGCCCGACGTGGACGCGTTCGCCCATCACCTGGTCCAGCCGGGAGCCGCCGGCCGCGTCGGTCTCGATCGCGGCGAGGGGGCGCCGGGAGATGGTCAACAGGCCGACGGGGTAGTCGGGTTCGCTCGCCAGCGTGCGCAGCAGCTGGAACGCCGAGAGCTCCGGCAGTACCCGGGGCGCGCGGTCGAAGTCGTCCATCACCACCAGCACGTGGCGGCCCCGCTCGCCGACGGCGCCGAAGAACTCGGCTATGGCGCCCGGCAGTTTGAGCAGGTCCCGGGTGTCGCGCACCGGTGCGGCCAGCGCGGCCAGCTCCGGCAGGTCCGGGAAGGCGGTCGTGATCTGCTCGGCCATGGCGCCGAAGAGCCCGTAGACGGAGGGCTGCCGGCCCACGCTCAGCCACACCACCGCCAGGTCGCGGCGGCGTTCCGGGCCGATGCCGGCCAGCGCCCGGGCGACGAGGCTGCTGCGGCCGGTCTTGCTGAGCCCGAACAGGCTCAGGTTGGCCGGCCGTCCGGGCACCTTCCACACGGCGGTGACCTTCTCCAGCAGCGCGGGACGGTCGACGAACGCCGACCCGGTGGGGAGGCCGTCGACGAAGTCGTACGGGTTGGCCGGGCTGGTCGGGCCGGCTGGGCTCACGACGGCCTCACCGCTCCTCTCACGACTCCTCTCACCGCTCCTTCCACCGCTCTCACGGCTCGTCTCAGTGCGTCTCGGACGGCTCGCACGCGGTCCCGTCCGGATGCGGCACGGCCGGGGCGGCCGCCGCGAACCGCAGCAGCCACGCCTCGTAGAGGCCGACGACGATCCGGTACCCGTCCCGCTCCCGCGTCACCACCCCGTGCGCCTCCAGCGCGTCGAGCAGGCCGGGCGGCAGCGGCCCGACGTGCGCGCGGGCGATGTCGGCCGCCGACGCGGGGACCGGCTCGTGGCCCTGGCGGCGGCAGGACCGCGCGACGGCGGCCAGCAGGGCCCGCACCCGGAGCTTGGCCGGGGCGCCGGCCACCAGGACCGACGTCTCCAGGTTGTCGAAGTCGGCCTCGGTCAGCGCGCCGACCATGGCCTCCGCCACCTGCGCGACGTCCGCCTCCGTCACCAGGCGGGCGTTCTCCTCGTTCATGCGGGCGACGATCTTCGCGCACAGCCGCTGCACGTAGAAGGGGTTGCCGCCGGAGAGCCGGAAGATCTCGGCGAACGCCCGCCCCCGGAACCGGCTGCGGCTGCCCTCCAACGGTTCGGCCAGCTGCGCCGGTTGCTCCACGAGCGCGCGGGCGCCCACCTCGTCCAGGTAGCTGACCCGCTCGATGCCGAAGACGCCGAACGCGTTCGGGTCGGCCGTGACCAGCTCCTCGATGTCGGACTGCCCGACGAGCACCAGGTGGAAGAGCTGCCGCTCGACCAGCGCCTTGAAGGCCGTCATGAACGACGCCGGCAGGGCGCCGTCGCGCACCCACTGCTCCACGTACTGGAACTCGTCGATGAAGACGACCCAGGGCGGCCGGTCCGGGCAGGCCCTGCGGTACGCGGTGAACAGGGCGGCGCAGTCGTGCACCGGGTCCGGGCTGGTGATCAGCCGGTCCCGGTCGAAGCCGGGCGGCAGCAGCCGGACCGGGCCGGCGACGGTCTGCTCGGCCCCGTCCAGGATGCGCCACAGCACCACACCGAGCAGGCGGCCTGCGCTGTTGAGCGCGTCGGTGGCGTTGAGGCCGCCGAGGTTTCCGACGTCCACCACGGGCAGGCCGTCCTCGGCCGCGAGCAGCCGCAGCAGTTGCAGCCGGATCGAGGACTTGCCGGTCCGCTTCTGGCCGATCACCGCGATGCCGGCGCCGGGTGTACGGGCGTTCCGCAGCCGGGTCCTGACCCGCGCGACCAGCTCCTCGCGGCCGTAGAACATGCGCGGGTCGTCCACCGGGCGGCCCAGGGCGCCGTCCGCGTACGGGTTCGGGTCCACGGGCGCGGGGGCGCGGTCCACGGGCAGCGTCAGCCGCCCGAGCACGGGCGGGGCCGACTGCCCGTCCTCGTGGCTGAGTTCGACGTCCATGGCGACGTCCATGGCGACGCCCGCGGTGGTGTCCGGGGTCTCGGCCGGGACCACGACGGCGCCGATCCCGCCGTGCCCGTGGCCGAACCCGTCGTGCGGCCCGGCGGCCGTCTCGAACCGCACCTCCACCACGCAGCTCGCCCCGCCGCGCACCATCGGGGGCAGGTCCACGGTCTGGGCCGCGGGCCGCAGGCGCTCAGGATCGGCGGTGACGGTGAGCCGGCCGGCCCGCACCGGCGCGCGGCCGTCCGCGTTGGCCACCCGCACCTGGACGCCGACGGTCTCCTCGTGCAGCCTGGCGGCGGGCAGGGCCGCGCTGATCTCCGGCTTCGGCGGCAGCTTCGCGGCCAGCTCCGCCCGGGCGGAGCGGACCAGCTGCTGGACGCGCGCGGCGGCCGGCTCCACCAGCTCCACCGACAGCGCGGTGGGCACCTTGGCGACCTCCTGCCGCAGCATCCCGGCGACGCGGTCGGCGGCGCGCAGGTGGGCGTCCTTCTCCTCGTAGCGCCAGTAGTCCAGTGAGCGGTCCAGTTCGGCCACCGCGGCGGCCAGCCGGGTGAGTTCACCGCTGAGCGGCGGCGTGGTGTGCGGGCCGTGCGCGGCCAGCCGGTCGGCTGCCTCCCGTAAAGCCGCCCGTTCGAGGCCGAGCTGGCCCAGCCAGCCCAACCCCAGGACGAGTTCGCGCCGCCGGCTGCGCCAGCTCTCCACCAGCCGCGCCCACGCCTCCAGCGGCGGCAGCCCGTGCAGCTCCTGCTCGGCCAGGAACACGTCGGCGGCGTGGGCGAGTTCGGTGTCCCTCCGCAGGCACGCCTGGACCGCGTCGGCGGCTCCCTCGTGCGAGGCCAGCAGCGGCACCAGCTCCCGCAGGCCGTTCGGGCCGTGGTGCTTGAGGCGGCGGCGCAGCGCCCGGACTATGTGCTCGGTGCCTCCGCAGTCGGGCTCGGGCAGGTCCTGCTCGCCGGTGAGGTAGGCGGTGACGGCCGCGGCCATGTCGGGGCCGCTGCGCTCCCTGCGGTCCATCCCGCTCAGCGCGGCCAGGCACAGGTCCCGGGCGCCGCTGCGGTGCTCGGGGTAGTGGCGCAGCGCCAGCGCGACCAGGCCCTGGCCGCGGTAGCGGTCGGCCTCGGCGGGCAGGTCGCTGTCGTGGAAGAACACGGCGGCAGTGAGGAGGAGTTCGGGGTCGCGGGCGGTCCACGGCAGGCGCAGCGCCGACACCGCGTCGCGCAGGTCGGCCCGCTTCCAGGCGGCCAGGCGTGCCGTGTGCTGCCGAAGCACGTAGTCGGCCAGCGGGGACGCGGGGGCGGGCAGCGCGGACAGCCGGCCCACCGGGTGCCGGGCGTCGGACGGCTCGGCCGAGACCGTCGGTTCGGGCCGTTCGGAACGGGGACCGTCGACGTGCGGCCGGCGGCCGTGGAAGCGCAACTCGCTGCGGACGCCGGGGGACACCCGCGGGCTGACCTCGGCGATGCGCCGCGCCAGGTCCAGGGAGGGCTGCGTGCCGGCGTCCAGGCAGGCGGTGACCACCGGGGTGGCGTCGGCGTCCGCGGCCCACAGCGCGATGGTGCTGTGCCAGGCCGGGTCGGTCACCCGCTGGGTGAGCAGCTCGACCCGCTCGTCCGCGCGGATCTGCTCGGCGGCGAGGTAGTCCTGGAGGGCGCGGTAGGAGAACGCGTAGAAGCCGTCCCTGTCCTGGAGGAGGACGCCGGCTCGCTCCAGCATCTCCAACTCGGCGCTCAGCGAGGTGACGGAGCGGTGCGGCAGGTGCTTCGCCACGGCGTACACGGCCTGTTCGGCGGGAATGGCGGTGCGGTCGGCCACGAGTATCTCCAGGGCCAGCGCGCCGGCCGCCCGCACCAGCCGGCTGCCGCCCGACGCGCCCCGGCCGCGGAGCTTCCGGGCGATGAGCGCGTCCAGGACGGCGGCGTAGGCGTCCAGCGCCCTGCGGGCCGGCGGGGCGGAGGGGGTCGCGGTGTAGGCGCCGACGATCAGCGGGAGCATCATCGGCGAGGCCGCCAGCTCCGTCAGCCCGAAGCCGTCGAGCCAGGTCCGGACGAGGTCGGCGGTGGGCCGGTCGGCGGCGGGCGGCCCGCTCCCGCCGACCACGCCGGCCAGGGTGTGCCTCGGCTCGCGGCTCCGCAGCAGCCGGCCGACGCGCTCCCGGACCCGCTCGCCGGTGAGCGGCAGGACGCGGACCACCGTGGCCGGCCCCAGCCCGAGGTCGACGGTGCTCTCCTCGCGGGTGGCCAGGACCCAGGAGTTCCCGGGGTAGGCGGCCATCTGCTCGCGCAGCCACTCGGCGGTCATCCGGCCGTCCACCGATCCCGGCGCGGTCTCCTCGGCGAGGCCGTCGAGGATGACGACGCACGCCCCGCGCTCCAGCCACCGCTCCTTCCACGGGCCGGTGACGCGTCCTCCGGTCCAGGCGCGTGCGGAGAACTCTCCGAGCGGCACGCTGTAGTGGGACCCGGCCAGGTTGAGCCCGCTGACCCCCAGCAGCATCGGCACCGGCCGGGCGCGGTTGCGCCGGGAGCGGGCCGCCAGGTCGACGGCGAGCTCGCGGAGCAGCAGCGACTTGCCGGCGCCGGGCTTGCCGGTGAGGACGACGAGGCGCCCACGAGCCGGGCTGACCAGGGGGAACAGGCGATCGGGGCGGGTCGTCCCGGGGTCGGCGTCCGGGGGCGCGGACACGACCTCCAGGGTGAGGCCGCTCGGGTACGGTTCGCCGACGAAGCGCATCCGCGGGTCCTGCCGGGCCTCCCACAGGGCCAGCACCTGGCGGTCGATGCCCAGGGAGTAGGGAGCCGGGACGAGCGCGTCCACGATCCTGAACACGATCCGGGAGGCGTGCCCGAGGGGCGCCCCCCTGAGCTCCTCCCGCAGCTCCCGCAGACCGCCGGAGCCGAGGCTCCGCGCCTGCCGCGAGGCGACCCAGGTGGTGAGCACGGTCGTGAGCCCGCCGAGGATCGCGGACCCTACGCCTAACTGGGTGAGCGCTTCCGCCGCCGCCACCGCCCTCTCCTTCCGTGCCCGCCCGCTACGCCGCCGAGAACACCGCCTCGGTCACGTCCCGTTCGAGGGCCGAGCCCAGGTGCCCGTACGTCTCGATGTTCGCGACGCGCACCAGCAGGCAGTAGCGGTCCTGCGAGGGTACGGCCGCGGCGAGCTCGCGGTGGGCCCGCTTGAGGAAATGGATCGCCGCGCGGTTGGCGACCGGCCCCTGCCCGCAGATGAGGATGACGGGCGCGGCGGCCTCCGCCGGGCGGAACTTGGCGACGAGGGCGTACTGCTGGTGCGCCTTGTCGTAGCGGTAGGTGCGGCCGCCGATCCGGAACGCGATGCTGTCCGGCCCGCTGTTCCACGGCAGGATGCGGAAGCCGGGCAGGTAGGCGGCCATGTGCCCGGCGGTGCGGGCGTTGGAGCCCGGGCCGCCGACGCAGAACTCGGTGCGGTCGCCGTTGCTCCCCCGGAAGCCTCCGCTGGACTCCACCGTCACCTCGCAGCCGAACTCGCCGGCCAGCGCGGCCACGTCGAGCATCGCCAGCACGTCCTCCTGGGCGGCCCGGGTCGGGGCGTCGTGCGCGTTGTTCATGACGATCAGGCACGTGCCGCCGGGGGCCAGGCCGAAGAAGCGGCCTCGCCGGTTGAGCGCGCGCAGCCGCTTGCCGCGCTCCCACAGCCACACCAGCACGCCGCTGATCACGCTGGTCGCCAGCCCGATCGCGATGTTGACGATCACCGACACGGCAGCTCCACCCCCCGTTCCCCCCGGTCCGGCGCACGGCCCCGCCCTCGCACGAGGCCGCGGGCCAGTCTGCCACCAACCGGAGCCGGACATGCCGCGTCGGATTCACCCGCCTTCGCGCCCAACGGGCCCATCCCGCCGCGGCGTTGGCGGTCGTGCCGGTGCGGGGTGCCGGGGCGGGCCTCCTGGCTCACGCGTCCGTCAGCGGGTCCCGGCGGCCGGCTCCCTCGTCAGTGGCTCACCAGCCGGTCCGCCGAGCGGGCGGCCAGGGAGGCCAGGGCGGCCGTGACCAGCACGTCCATGAGGACGACCGTCGTCGGCGCGGCCAGCGACAGGGCCAGGGCCAGGCACCCGACGGCGATGAGCGGGCCGGCGGCGTACCAGGCGAGGTAGATCAGCGGGCCCGGGCCGCCCATCGGGGAGCCGCCGCCCAGGAACATCAGGTGCGTACGGGCCGGCCCGCGGCAGGCGCTGTAGAGGGAGGCGGCCGTGAACGGCGGCGCGCACAGCGGCACCAGCAGCAGCGCCAGCGGCGAGCCGTGGAGCGCGAACGGCACCGCCGCCAGCAGCCCCAGCACCGTGCCCAGCACCGCCGGCAGCACCCCGTGCCACAGCACCAGCGTGTGGAACCGGTACGGCGCCCACGCCGAGCGGCGCAGGTCGTCCGTCTCCACCCGGGCGGGCTCGGCCAGCGCGCCCACCGCCAGGTACCCGCACAGCAGCCCGACGACCAGGCCCACCGGCCGCCGCTCCCCGCCCAGGTCGGCGCCGACCCCGGCCGCCGTGGCGCCCGCCGCCGCCCACACCGCGGCCCGGCCCAGCCGGCCGGGGGAGCACAGCAGCGTCAGCAGGTCCCGCCAGACCACGACGTACCGCCGGGTCCGCCGGCCGCGCGGCGGCCGCAGCCGCACCCGGCGGGTGCCCTCGCCGTCGCCGGCCTCCATCAGCGCCAGCTTCGCCGCCCGCAGCTCCAGCGACCAGAAGACGGACGCGACGGTGGCCGCCGTCGCCGCCCGCGCCCTCAGGTGGGTGGTCGGCACCCCGGCGGCCTCGCGGTGCGCGAACCACACCGCCGCCGCCGTCCCGGCCAGCAGCAGCGCCACGGCCGCCGGCCAGCCCGGCACCCCGCCGCCGCACGCCCGCACCACCGGCTGCGCGGCCCAGCCCCACGGGCCCGACCACAGCTCCACCCACTCCAGCGGCCGCACCCGGTGCCCGTTCCCGGCCAGCGCCGCCTGCGCGGCCAGCGCGGCCAGCAGGAGGACGACGGGCCCGGTCCAGCGCCGTACGGTCCGTGTCCGGTGCGGGCGCCGCTCCACCGCCATGCCGAGCGCCACCGACAGCAGCGGCAGGCACACCGCGCCGGGCGCGACGCCGAGCAGCGCGGGCCCGATGGACGCCTGCCCGGTCACCCGCAGCGTCGCCCCGGCCGCCACCCCGCCCAGCACCGCCGGGATCAGCGCCAGCCACGCCGACAGCCGGAACCACGGCCGCAGCACCGCCGCCCGCCGTACCGGCTGCGCCAGCAGCCACCCCACCTGGGGGGCCGGGAGGACGACGGGTCCGCGCCACAGCGCGTCGCGGGCCGACAGCAGGCCCAGCAGCACGGCCACGGCCGGGATCAGCGAGGGCAGCGCGCGGCTCAGCCCGGCGCCGAAGCCGCCGTAGTCGGCGCCCTCGCCCAGGCCGCGCAGGAAGTGCAGCACCATGCCGCTGCCGTAGGCGACCAGGGCCAGGACGACGGTGTAGAGGAGGACGGCCAGGTCGCGGCCCTGCTGGCGGCGGTGGGCGCGGCGCTTGCGCTTCAGCCAGGCGAGGGTCTCCGCGGTGCGGTCGTCCTCGGCCTCGGACCAGCCGGGCTCGTCGTCCCCGTCGGCGTCCGTGTCCCCGTCGGCGTCCGTGTCCGTGTCCGCGTCGGGGTCCGGTGCCTCGGCGGCCCGGACGGTCTCGTCGCCGGTCGCGTCATCGGGCCGTTCAGTGGTGGGGGGCGCCACCGGGGCGTCCTCGGCGGCCGGCGCGGCGGCCGGTGCGGCGGTCGGCTCGTCCGTGGACGCGCCGGAACGCTTCGGGGCGTCCGACGCACCTGTCGCGTCCGACGACCGGCCGGTGGGGCGGTCGGCGGGACGGCCGGTGGAGCGGTTGGCGGAGCGGCCGGAGCGGCCGGATTTCTTTGCCGAGCGGGACGAGGTCACGCGGTCACGCCCAGCTCGCGCAGGACCGCCGCCGGCGTGCCCTTGGCGATCACCCGACCGTCCTCCAAGGCGACCATGTGATCGGCGACGGCCTCCGCCAGCTCCGCCTGGTGCGTGGCCAGCAGCACCGCGACGCCGCTCTTCTTCTCGGCCACCAGCAGCTCCGCGAGCCGCTGCCGGGCTTCGGGGTCGAGCCGCTGCTCGGGTTCGTCGAGGACGAGGAGGTCGCGCGGGCGGACCAGCGCCGCCGCCAGCAGCAGCGACTGCATCTGGCCCGAGGAGAGCGAGCTCGGCAGCGCGTCGGCGTGGTCGGACAGCCGGCGGTCCTCCAGGATCTGGTCGATCCACCCGGCCGCGTCGTCCACGGCGTGCGCGATCGTCACCAGCTCCAGGTGCTCGCGGACGGTCAGGTCCGGGTAGCAGGCCACCGTGTCGCCGACGACCGCGACGCGGGCGCGCACCTCCGGGTCGTCCTCGGCGACGGCCCGGCCGGCGAAGAGCGCCTGCCCGTTGGTGGGCGTGTCCCGTCCGGACGCGATCCGCAGCAGCGTCGACTTGCCCGAGCCGTTGTGGCCGAAGAGGGCGACGCAGCGACCGGCCGGCACGTCCAGGTCGATGGGGTGCAGCGCCTGCCGCTTGCCGTAGGAGCGGCTCACCTTGCGCAGCCGCAGCAGCGCGCCCTTGCCGCCCGCCCCGGTGCCCGAGCCCGCTCTGCCCGCGCCTTTTGTACTGGTCATGCGGGCCTCCGGGCTCCTGCGGTCACGCTTCGACGGTGCTGTGCCGTGCGCTCCGGTGCCGTGCCCGCGCCCGCCGGGCCGGGGCCTCGGTGACGTCGGCCGCGCCGGTCGTACGTTCCGACGACCCTACGACGCGCCCGCACCCCCCGTCGACGCGCCCGCCGCGCCGAGACGGCCGCGCGGCGTCGGCCGTTCCGATCGGTGCGGTGCCGCTGAACCCGCACGGTCGCGGGCCAGGGCTCCTCCGGGCGATGAGTCCGGGTGGCGGACCGGGTCTGCTCCGGTATGACGCGCATCATCGCTGACATCTCGGTCTCCCTCGACGGCTTCGTCACCGGCCCCGATCCCGGCCCCGAGAACGGCCTGGGTACCGGTGGCGAGGCCCTGCACACCTGGGCGTTCTCCGACGACCCCGACGAACGCCGGGTGCTGAGCGAGGCGACCGCCCGATCGGGCGCCGTCGTCCTCGGCCGCCGGCTCTTCGACCTGGTCGACGGGCCGAACGGCTGGGACGACCGTTCCGGCTACGGTGCCGCCGAGGTCGGCCGGCCCGCGTTCGTCGTCGTGACGAGCTCACCGCCCCGGTCGGTGCGGCTCGGCGACCTCGACTGGAGGTTCGTCACCACCGGTCTGCCCGACGCCGTCACCGTGGCTCGCGAGCGCGCCGCGACGGCGTCGTCGGAGACCGGCCTGGATCTCGACGTCGTCCTCATGGGCGGCGGTGCCACGATCGCCTCCGCGCTCGACGCCGGGCTGGTCGACACGCTGACGCTCCACCTGGCACCGGTCGTGCTGGGCGCCGGGACCCCGCTGTTCACCGGAGCGGCGCCGCGCACGCTGGTGCGGCGGAGCGTGACCGCCACGACCAACTCCACGCACCTGACGTACGACGTCCTCTGACGGCGGGGCCCGCTGACGCCGGCGTCGCGGCCCCCGCCAGGCCCCGGCGGCGCCCGACGGGGACACCGTCCCTCGGGGGGCGTCCCGCCGGGGTCCGCGCCGCCGAACCGCGGTTCCCCACGGCGGGCCGTCACGAGGTCACCCGGCAGGGGGCGGAACGGGTCCCGTCGCGCGGCCCGGCGCTCGCCGACGTGCCCGACGCGGTGCCTGACGCGCCGGAGCCGTCCGCCTCCCCCGTCCACTCGGCGGAGCGTGGTCCGGCAACCCGCCCGCGGTCCGGAGCGGACGCCTGCGGTCCGCGGCTTCCTCGCGGTCAAGTAGCGGCCGGGGTCTCGGCGTTGAGGCGCCCGTTACGGGTGGCGGAGAAGCCCCTGGTAGGGTCCGCGGCGGGGTCCGCGATCGCGATGGAGATGGTTCATGAAGCTGCTCCCGCTGTTCCTTCGGCGGCCGATCGAGGCGGTGTACGAGCGCCGGTTGGCCACCACCCTGGCCGGGCTGCCGCGCCCGCAGCACGTCGGGATCATGCTCGACGGCAACCGGCGCTGGGCCCGGAAGGCGGGGCACACGGACGTCCGGGAGGGGTACCGGGCCGGCGGCGCCAAGGTGACCGAGTTCCTGGGCTGGTGCACCGCCGCGGGGATCGAGCGGGTGACCCTCTTCATGCTCTCCGACGACAACCTGGGGCGCCCGGCGGAGCAACTCGGCCCGCTGATCGAGATCATCGAGGAGACCGTCCGGGACATCACGGCCGAGGGCCGCCCCTGGGAGGTCCAGGTGATCGGCTCACTCGACATGCTGCCCGGCACCCACGCCCGCGTCCTCAAGGAGGCCACCGCCGCGACGACCGGGCGCGGCGGCCTCAAGGTGGACGTCGCGGTCGGCTACGGCGGCCGGCGGGAGATCGTCGACGCGGTCAAGAGCGCCTTCGAGGAGCACCTCGCCGCGGGCGGCGACCCCGCCGAGCTGGTCGAGCGGTTCGAGATCGAGGACATCTCCCGCCATCTGTACTCGCCCACCGCGGCCCACACCGACTTCATCATCCGGACCTCCGGCGAGCAGCGGCTGTCCGGCTTCCTGCTCTGGCAGTCCGCGTACGCCGAGATGCACTGGGTGGACTGCTACTGGCCGGCGTTCCGCCACGTCGACTTCCTCCGCGCCCTGCGCTCGTACGCGAGCCGCGAACGCCGGTTCGGCAGGTAGCGGGCGGTCGCCCGCGGGCGGCTTCGACGGCGGGGACCGCCCGTGACCGGGCTGCGGGCGCCGCTCGTGTCATCGGGCCGGCCCTGCGGGCCGGCCCCCGGGAGGGGCCGACCCGGAGCGGAACTCCGCTGCCGTCAGGGTGTGTTGTTGGCCAGCGCCAGCAGTCGGGCGCTGCTCGCGCTGAACCGGTCCCGGTCCACCGCCCCCGAGATGCCGCTCACCGAGCCGGAGTCGGAGTACTGCCAGAAGGTGTAGTAGGGGAAGCCGTTGGGGATGGTCGGGCTGGACGCGGTGGTCCAGTCGGCCACGAACAGCGGGCTCTTGGCGGACATGCCGGTCCAGCCGCCGGTGCAGGTGCTCCACCAGCTCGGGCTGGTGTAGAGGACGACGTCGCGGCCCGTCTTCGCCTTGTAGGTGGTGTAGAAGTCGAGGATCCAGGACTGCATCGCCGAGGCCGTCTTGCTGTAGCAGCCGCCTTCGAGGTCCAGCATCCCCGGCAGCGTCAGGTTGTCCGCCGACCAGGCGCCGCCGTTGCTCGCGAAGTACGTGGCCTGCGCCGCGCCGGTGGACAGGTCCGGCCGCGCGAAGTGGTAGGCGCCCCTGATCACCTTCGCGTTGTAGGCGTTGAGGTAGTTGGCGTTGAAGTTCGGGTCCTTGTAGGTCGTGCCCTCGGTCGCCTTGATGTAGGAGAACGCGATGCCGGCGGACTTCACCGACGACCACGTGATCGTCCCCTGGTAGTGCGAGACGTCGATCCCGACGGGGTTCGCCGCCGCAGCGGTGGCCGCGCCCGTGACGCCGGCGCCGGCGGCGTCGAGCTGGAGTCGGCGCGTGTCGGGCTTGAAGTCCTTGCTGTCCTGGACGTACCCGACGCCCATGTAGCCGTGGCCGAGGGGGACGCTGCTGCCGGAGGGCGCCGGCTGGGCGGAGGCGGTGCCCGCCGACATCGCGGCGGCCAGCGCCATGCTCGCGCCGAGGACTCCGGCCGCCAGCAGTTTCCGCTGGGGTGCCCTGGTGGTGCGGGTTCGGGAGAACAAGGCCGTTTCCTCCTGGCGCGTTGTGGTGGGGGTGTTCTCGAACACTGTTCTACTCGCGTAGATCCAGCCCGTGAGGACTCCCGTCGCCGCGGTTGGGCGGGGAACGGGCCGTGCGGGGTCCGGGAACTCCGGGGCGCTGGTGCGGGGGGTGCCGTGCGGGTGTGCGCGGTTCGCGCCGATCCATGTGCCACAGGTGCGCGCGTCGCGGTTCGCGCCGCGAAGGTGCGGTGCGGAGGTGCTGCCTGATGCGGACGCGTCATGAGTGACGCATGAACTGCCCCATCCTGTAAAGGGTTTGTACCCGGCCCCGATTGGTCCAGTCCAGCGTGAAGGCGCGCGGAGCTGCGGCGATGACACAACGTCGCCGAAACCTTTCACCGGCGTGAAACCCGGCCTGCGGACGACCGGCGCGCGCCGGCCCCCGGCCCGCCGTCCACGGCCCTCGCGGCCCGTCGTAGCTGGTCGCACAGGTGCCGTCCAGCCGCCTTCCGCGCTTCCCGGTCCCGTCACGTCGGCGTCGTGCGGAGGTGCGAGCCGGCGCGGGTGCCCCGACGATGGGAGAGTCCGGGACGCGCCGCCGACCGTCCGCGGCCGCCGACCCGTCCGCGCCCCGGGCTCCGGCCCCGGTTTCCGCACCGGCCCGCCCCCCTCGCTCGTGGCGGTGGGCCCGGAGCGACGGATGGAAGGAGTGGTGAGCGTGGCCAAGGAGATCCTCGTGTCCTACGGCGTGGACGTCGACGCCGTGGGCGGCTGGCTCGGCTCCTACGGCGGCGCGGACTCGCCGGGGGACGTCTCACGCGGCGTCTTCGCCGGCGAGGTGGGCGTGCCGCGGATGCTGGAGCTCTTCCGCCGGGCCGGTATCCGGCAGACGTTCTTCTGGCCGGGCCACTCCGTCGAGACCTTCCCCGATCAGTTCGACGCGTGCCTGGCGGCCGGCCACGAGGTCGGCGTCCACGGCTACTCGCACGAGAACCCGATCGCGATGAGCCGGCAGCAGGAGGCCGACGTCCTCGACCACTGCGTCGAACTGCTCACCCGCCGCACCGGCGCGGCCCCCACCGGGTACGTCGCGCCCTGGTGGGAGCTGAGCGAGAACACCGCCGAGCTGCTGCTGGAGCGCGGCATCACCTACGACCACTCGATGATGCACCACGACTTCGAGCCCTACTACGTCCGCACCGGCGACTCCTGGACCCGCATCGACTACGACCAGCCGGCCGAGGCGTGGATGAAGCCGATGGAACGGGGCACCGGCACCTCGCTCATCGAGATCCCGGCCAACTGGTACCTCGACGACCTGCCGCCGATGATGTTCGTCAAGGCGGCGCCGAACAGCCACGGTTACGTGAACCCGCGCGACCTCGAACAGCAGTGGCGCGACCAGTTCGACTGGGTCCACCGGGAGATGGAGCGCGCCGCCTTCACCATGACCGTCCACCCCGACGTGTCCGGGCACCCGCAGCAACTCCTCATGCACGAGCGCCTCATCGAGCACATCAACGCCCATGACGGCGTGCGCTGGGTGACGTTCGACGAGATCGCCGCCGACTTCGCCCGCCGCAACCCCCGTTGAACCGCCGGGCCGGCGGGAGTCCGCGGACCCCGGACCGCGCCGGGAGCCTCAGCGGGGGACGTCCATGCGCTGCGTGCCGATGACCGCGAGCAGCCGCAGCGCCTCCTCCGACGGCGAACCGGGCACCGCGGTGTAGACGACGACCTGCTGGTCGCGGTCGGCGATGTCGAGCACGTCGCAGTTGACGGTGATCGGGCCCACCACCGGGTGCCGGAAGGTCTTGCACAGGGTGCGGCCGGCCGTGACGTCGTGCGACTCCCACAACCGCCGGAACTCCTCGCTGCCGGCCAGCAGCTCGGCCACCAGCGCCTTCAGCTCGGGGTCGGCCGGGTAGCGGGCCGCGGCGGCGCGCAGCCGCTGGGCCGAGTACCGGGCGAACTCGCCCGCGTCCGACACCCCGTACAGCCGCCGGCCGTCCTCCTGCGGCCCGAGGAAGACCTGCCGTACCAGATTGCGCCCACGCCGCGGCAGCGCGGAGAAGTCCTCCATGAGGGCGGCGGCGAGATCGTTCCAGGCGATCACCTCGCAGGCCGCCGAGGTGACCATCGCGGCGGCCTGCGGAAGCCGCTCCAGCAGGTCGATGATGCTCTGCCGCACCTCGCGGGACGGGCCGGGCGGCGGGGCCGGGGGACGCCCGCGAGGTGGTGCAGGTGGTCGCGCTCGGCGTCGGACAGCCGCAGCGCGCGGGTCAGGCCGGCCAGCACCTCCCGCGACGGGTGCGGACCGCGCGCCTGCTCCAGCCGTGTGTAGTACTCCGTCGAGATGAAGGCGAGCTGCGCCGCCTCCTCCCGCCGCAGCCCCGGCGTGCGGCGGCGCGACCCGGCGGGCAGGCCCACGTCGGCCGGGGTGATCCGCTCCCGCCGGGAGCGCAGGAACGCCGCGAGTTCTCGTCTGTCCACGGTTCCAGTGTGCGCGGGCGCCGCGGGCGCATCCAGGTACCGCCGGTGCCTGGATGCGCCGGGCGGACGGCCGGAGCCTGGTCCCATGGAAGACACCACGACCACCAACCCGACCGCTCCCCGCCGGACGGCCCCGCTGGGCCTGCTCGCCGGGAAGACCGCCCTCATCACCGGTGCCGGGCGCGGCATCGGCGCCGCCGCCGCGCGGCTGTTCGCCCGGGAGGGCGCCCGCGTGCTGCTCGCGGCCCGTACGGAGGAGCAGCTCAAGGCCGTGACCGGGGAGATCCGGGCGGCCGGCGGCACCGCGGACTACGCCGTGTGCGACCTGGCCGACGCGGCGAGCGTGCGCGCGGCGGTGGACCGCGCGGTCGAGCTGTACGGGCGGCTCGACCTGGCCTTCAACAACGCCGGCACGTCCATCCCGCCCGCCCCGCTGGACCAGGTCCCGGAGACGGACTTCGACCACGTCTACGCGGTCAACCTCAGGGGCCCGTGGCTGGCGATGAAGGCCGAGGTCGCCGCGATCCGGGCCACCGCGGGAACCGGCGCGATCGTCAACAACTCCAGTGTCGGCAGCCACGGCGCCAACCCGGAGCTGCCCGCCTACGCGGCGATGAAGCGCGCCGTCAACAGCCTCACCGAGTCCGCCGCGGTCACGTACGGGCCCGAGGGCATCCGCGTCAACGCGGTCGCGCCCGGCAACACCCTCACCGAGATGATCCGGGAGTGGGGGGAGAGGTCCCCGGGGCTCCAGGAGCGCCTCACCTCGGCGACGCCGCTGCGGCGCGGCGCCGACCCCGAGGAGATCGCGCAGGCGGCGGCGTGGCTGCTCAGCGACCGGGCGTCCTTCGTCACCGGCGCGATCCTGCGCGTCGACGGCGGCGCCCGCCTCTGAGTCCGCTCCCGGGACGGCGGCGCCCTCCGGGTGAGGGCGAAGGGGCCGCGTCCCGCACCCGGGCGACACGGCGGGCACCCGGGCCCGGGCCGGCAGGAGCGGCTGGGAGCATGGCGGGCCATGGACGTACTGAGCACACCGAAGGTCCTGGCCGCCATCGCCGAGGGGCTCGGCGACTGGCGCAGGCTCGGGCTGCCGCTGGCCGCCCGCTACCGCTCCGCCGACGCGGCGGCCCGCGCGGCGTTCGCGGCCGCCGTCATGGCGACGGGGGCCGCGGCCGGCCACGAGGTCGCGGAGGTCCGGGCCGGGCGCGGCTTCGTGGACGTCGCCCTGTTCAGCGTGGACGAGGCCACCGGCGCGGTCGGCGTCACCGCGGCCGACCTCGGGCTCGCCCGCGCCGTCACCGGGCTGGCCCGGGAGCACGGCATGGCCGCCGCGCCCGGGGAGGTGACACAGCTGGAGCTGGCCCTGGACACCGCCGACGAGGCCGCGGTGGCGCCGTTCTGGTCCGCCCTCCTCACCGGAGACCCCGGCAACGTGGTGCGCGGCTCCGTCCTCGACCCGACGGGCCGCGTGCCGAGCGTGTGGTTCCAGAGCACCACCGCCGGCGACACCCCGCGCCAGCGCTGGCACATCGACCTCTGGCTGGCCCCGGAGGTGGCCGAGGAGCGCATCGCGGCCGCCCTCGCCGCGGGGGGCACGGTGGTCGACGCCTCGGAGGCCCCGTCCTTCACCGTCCTCGCCGACCCCGAGGGCAACAAGGCGTGCGTCTGCACGGCCCTCACCCGCGAATAGGACGGCTCCGGACGGCCCGCCGACCGGCCGACGCCCTTCCGTCAGGCTTCCGCCATGACGCCGCCAGGACGCCGGCGCGGGCGAGCCGTGCGGGTCCGTGCCCTCCGCGGCGGGTGGGCGTCCCGACTGCGGTCGCGTCGGCGCCGAGGTACGTGCGTGGGCGCCGAAGACCACCGCCGCCGGACGCCTGCTCGTATCGGCCGCAGGGGCCGTTTCGGCGGCCCTGAGCAGCGTCTTCCTGCTCGACCCGGTGCCGCACCTGATGCGTCAGTACGTACCCCGGCGCGACGTGGAGCTGCGGCGCGGCGCGGACAACCTCAGCGCCGTCGTGGCCCACCTGCGTGAGAGCCGGCCCGGCGGCGGATTCCAGCGACTGGAGCAACTGGTCGCGGGGATGCCGGAGTTCACCGTCCAGGCCATCGACCAGGTGACCACCGGACTGGGCGACGTCCAGCTCGTCCTCATGGAGGCCGGCTACCACGGCCGTGTCCACGAGGTGCCCGCGCGCCTGCTCAGCGACGGCATGCTGCGGTTCCTCGCCTTCGGCACGGCGCTGCTCGACGAACCGGAGACGCCGGTCGCGGAGCGGCTCCTCGTGATCGAGGAGATCGAGAACGGCCTCTATCCGACGCAGGCGGCCCGCGTCCTCGACCTCGTGCGGGAGGAGTCCCGCAACCGGGCCGTCGACGTGCTGTTCACCACACACAGCCCGGCCCTGCTCAACTCCCTCACCGCCGAGGACCACCCGGGTGTGATCGTGTGCACGCGCGATCCGGAGTCCGGGGAGAGCGTGCTGAGCCGGCTCACGGACCTGCCCGGCTACGTGGATCTGCTGGCAGCCGGCGACCTCGGTGACGCCGTCTCCAAGGGCCGCCTTTCGGATGCCCTGGCGTCCCACCGACCCGACGCGTCGAGCGTCGAGGAGTTCCTGAGGAACCTGTGAGCGAGCAGAAGCCGAGGTCGGCGCTTCCCGTCCCGGTGGTCGACTTCCTGGACACGTCCGTCTTCGTCGAGCTGCTCGACGTCCCCTACATGAACGATCACCGCGACGAGATGGTCGCCGAGCTGATCCGCGGAACCCGCGACGGGGTGCGACTGGTGCTGCCCACCGCGACGATCATCGAGACCGGCAACCACGTCTTCCAGGTCAAGGACGGCACGGCCCGGCGGAGCTGCGCCGCGCGCTTCGCCGAGCAACTGCGGAGGACCGCCGCCGGTGAGGCGCCATGGGTGCTCCACGAGCGGACGTGGGACGGCGCCTTCCTGCGGGCTCTCTGCGACGGAGGCAGCACGGCGATGGGGCTCACCGAGCACGCCGCCCGGCGTCAGCTCGGCGCAGGCGACCTCAGCATCGTGGCCGAGCGTGACCTGTTCGCCCGGAAGGTGCGGGCAAGGGTGCGGATCTGGACCCGCGAGGCCGCCATGGCCACCTGGACCGAGGTCTGACCGCCTCCGCGAGCCGCACACGCCACGCCTATGCCACGCCGCGTCGCGTCACGCCTACGCCACGTCGCGAAGGCGGCGACGGGCCCGTCCGGGTTTGGGCCGGTGGGGGCGCGGGGTAAGGTAACCCGCTTCGATTGGCCTCCGGCACGTCGGGTATGGCAGACTGCTCTAGTTGCTCGGTCGAGCGCCGATGCTGCGCGCCTCCCGTCGGGAGGACCGGAAGCGAGTCCCACGGTACTCGTCGCCCCAACTGCCTCACACGGCAGCGCTGGGGCGGACGTACGGGAATCTTCCGGGAAGCGTGTGCGCGGTTCCGGCCAGGCATCCGGTGGGATCTCTCCCACACAAACCCCTGGGGCCAGGGATTTCCGCTTGCGGTGAATCTCTTTACGAGGGGCGCGACACGCCCGACCGCGTGGGTCGGGCGAGGCGGATGCCGGAGCGAGAAGAGACAAGGACTACGGAGTAGCCATGGCGGGACAGAAGATCCGCATTCGGCTCAAGGCCTACGACCACGAGGTCATCGACTCCTCGGCGAAGAAGATCGTCGAGACGGTGACCCGTACCGGTGCGCAGGTCGCGGGCCCGGTGCCGCTGCCCACTGAGAAGAACGTGTACTGCGTCATCAAGTCGCCGCACAAGTACAAGGACTCGCGCGAGCACTTCGAGATGCGCACGCACAAGCGCCTGATCGACATCCTCGACCCCACCCCCAAGACCGTTGACTCGCTGATGCGCCTGGACCTTCCGGCCGGCGTTGACATCGAGATCAAGCTCTGAGAGGCGCGGAAGAGATGGCTAAGCAGATCAAGGGCATCCTGGGCGAGAAGCTCGGCATGACCCAGGTCTGGGACGAGAACAACCGTGTCGTCCCGGTCACCGTGGTCAAGGCCGGTCCGAACGTCGTGACCCAGATCCGAACCAACGACCGTGACGGATACGAGTCCGTCCAGATCGCATTCGGCGAGATCGACCCGCGCAAGGTGAACAAGCCCCTCAAGGGCCACTTCGCCAAGGCCGACGTCACCCCGCGCCGCCACCTTGTGGAGCTGCGCACCTCCGACGCCGCCGAGTACACCCTCGGCCAGGAGGTCACGGCCGAGGTGTTCGAGGCCGGTGTCAAGGTCGACGTGACCGGCAAGAGCAAGGGCAAGGGCTTCGCCGGTGTCATGAAGCGCCACAACTTCCGTGGCCTCGGCGCCGGACACGGTGTGCAGCGCAAGCACCGCTCCCCGGGCTCCATCGGCGGCTGCGCCACCCCGGGCCGCGTGTTCAAGGGCCTGCGCATGGCGGGTCGCATGGGCAACGAGCGGGTCACCACCCAGAACCTGACCGTCCACGCCGTTGACGCGGAGAAGGGCCTGCTGCTCATCAAGGGCGCCGTCCCCGGTCCGAACGGCGGCCTCGTCCTGGTCCGCACCGCGGCCAAGGGGGCCTGAGGGATATGACCACTGTTGACATCCTGTCGCCCGCTGGCGACACCACCGGGACCGTCGAGCTCCCGGCCGAGATCTTCGACGCCAAGGTCAGCATCCCGCTGATCCACCAGGTCGTCGTCGCGCAGCTGGCCGCTGCCCGTCAGGGCACGCACAAGGTCAAGACGCGCGGAGAGGTCCGCGGCGGCGGCAAGAAGCCGTACCGCCAGAAGGGCACCGGCCGCGCCCGTCAGGGCTCGACCCGCGCGCCGCAGTTCGCCGGTGGTGGCGTCGTGCACGGTCCCGTGCCGCGTGACTACTCGCAGCGCACGCCCAAGAAGATGGTCAAGGCCGCCCTCCGCGGCGCCCTGACCGACCGCGCGCGCCACAGCCGCATCCACGTCGTGTCCGGCCTCGTCGAGGGGACGACCCCGTCGACCAAGGCCGCGAAGAGCCTCCTCGGCAAGATCAGCGAGCGCAAGAACGTGCTCCTGGTCGTCGAGCGCTCCGACGAGGCCGGCTGGCTGTCCGCCCGCAACCTGCCCCAGGTGCACATCCTGGAGGCCGGCCAGCTGAACACGTACGACGTGCTCGTCTCCGACGACGTGGTCTTCACCAAGGCCGCTTTCGACCGCTTCACCACCGGTAACGGCGTCGCCGAGACCGAAGGGAGCGACGCCTGATGGCCGAGACCGAGACCACCACTGGCACCACCGTCACCAGCAAGACCTTCACGGACCCCCGCGACCTGCTGATCAAGCCGGTCGTCTCCGAGAAGAGCTACGCGCTGCTGGACGAGAACAAGTACACGTTCGTCGTCGACCCGCGTGCCAACAAGACCCAGATCAAGCAGGCCGTCGAGACGGTCTTCCAGGTCAAGGTCACCGGCGTGAACACGATCAACCGGCAGGGCAAGCGCAAGCGCACCCGCACCGGCTTCGGCAAGCGCGCGAACACCAAGCGCGCCATCGTGACCCTCGCCGAGGGCGACCGCATCGACATCTTCGGCGGCCCGGTCTCCTGACGGAGGCCGGATCGACTCGAAGTCCGGAAACTTTCCGAGGACTGAGAAATGGGTATCCGCAAGTACAAGCCGACGACACCGGGCCGTCGTGGCGCCAGCGTCGCCGACTTCGTCGAGATCACGCGGTCCACGCCGGAGAAGTCGCTGGTCCGCCCGCTGCACAGCAAGGGCGGCCGCAACAACGCCGGCCGTGTGACCGTTCGCCACCAGGGTGGCGGCCACAAGCGCGCCTACCGGGTGATCGACTTCCGGCGGCACGACAAGGACGGCGTGCCGGCGAAGGTCGCGCACATCGAGTACGACCCCAACCGCACCGCGCGCATCGCGCTGCTGCACTACGCGGACGGCGAGAAGCGCTACATCCTCGCCCCCGCGAAGCTGAAGCAGGGTGACCGGATCGAGAACGGCGCCAACGCCGACATCAAGCCGGGCAACAACCTGCCGCTGCGCAACATCCCGGTCGGTACCACGATCCACGCGATCGAGCTGCGGCCCGGTGGCGGCGCCAAGATCTCCCGCTCCGCGGGCGCCTCGGTGCAGCTGCTGGCGAAGGAAGGCTCCATGGCCACCCTTCGCATGCCGTCCGGCGAGGTCCGGATGGTCGACGTCCGCTGCCGCGCCACCATCGGTGAGGTCGGCAACGCCGAGCAGTCGAACATCAACTGGGGCAAGGCCGGCCGTATGCGCTGGAAGGGCGTCCGCCCGACCGTCCGCGGTGTCGCGATGAACCCGGTCGACCACCCGCACGGTGGTGGTGAGGGTAAGACCTCCGGTGGCCGCCACCCCGTCTCGCCGTGGGGTCAGAAGGAGGGCCGTACTCGTTCTCCCAAGAAGGCGAGCAACAAGTACATCGTCCGCCGCCGCAAGACGAACAAGAAGCGCTAGGAGCCGGTTAAAGATGCCGCGCAGTCTCAAGAAGGGGCCCTTCGTCGACGACCACCTGATCAAGAAGGTGGACACGCAGAACGAAGCCGGTTCCAAGAACGTCATCAAGACCTGGTCCCGCCGCTCCATGATCGTCCCGGCCATGCTCGGCCACACGATCGCGGTGCATGACGGCCGCAAGCACGTCCCGGTGTTTGTCACTGAGTCGATGGTCGGCCACAAGCTCGGCGAGTTCGCGCCGACCCGCACCTTCCGCGGCCACGAGAAGGACGACCGCAAGTCGCGTCGTCGCTGATCAGCGGAACGCCAGACCATTTCAGACACCGAAGGGACAACCATGGAAGCCAGGGCCCAGGCGCGGTACATCCGCGTCACGCCCATGAAGGCCCGCCGCGTGGTGGACCTCATCCGTGGCCTTGACGCCACGGAGGCTCAGGCGGTCCTGCGATTCACGCCGCAGGCCGCGAGCGAACCGGTGGGTAAGGTGCTTGACAGCGCCATCGCCAACGCCGCGCACAACTACGACCACACCGACGCCAACTCGCTGTTCATCAGCGAGGCGTACGTGGACGAGGGTCCGACCCTGAAGCGGTTCCGGCCGCGCGCCCAGGGTCGTGCCTACCGCATCCGTAAGCGGACCAGCCACATCACCGTGGTCGTCGCCAGCAAGGAGGAGACCCGGTAATGGGCCAGAAGGTTAACCCTTACGGGTTCCGGCTGGGCGTGACCACGGACTTCAAGTCCCGCTGGTACGCCGACAAGCTGTACAAGGACTACGTCAAGGAAGACGTCGCCATCCGCCGGATGATGACGCAGGGCATGGAGCGGGCCGGCATCTCCAAGGTGGAGATCGAGCGCACCCGTGACCGCGTCCGCGTCGACATCCACACCGCCCGGCCGGGCATCGTCATCGGCCGTCGCGGCGCGGAGGCCGACCGCATCCGCGGTGACCTGGAGAAGCTGACCGGCAAGCAGGTCCAGCTGAACATCCTCGAGGTCAAGAACCCGGAGATGGACGCGCAGCTCGTGGCCCAGGCGGTCGCCGAGCAGCTGTCCTCCCGTGTCTCCTTCCGTCGTGCCATGCGCAAGAGCATGCAGGGCACGCTGAAGGCCGGCGCCAAGGGCATCAAGATCCAGTGCGGCGGCCGTCTCGGCGGCGCCGAGATGTCCCGCTCCGAGTTCTACCGCGAGGGCCGGGTTCCGCTGCACACCCTGCGCGCGAACGTGGACTACGGCTTCTTCGAGGCCAAGACCACCTTCGGCCGCATCGGTGTGAAGGTGTGGATCTACAAGGGCGACGTCAAGAACATCGCCGAGGTCCGCGCCGACAACGCCGCCGCGCGTGCGGGCAACCGCCCGGCCCGTGGTGGCGGCAACGAGCGTCCGCAGCGCCGCGGTGGCGAGCGCGGTGAGCGCGGTGGCCGTGGTGGCCGTCGCCCGCAGAGCGAGGCCCCCAAGGCCGAGGCGACCACCGCTCCTGAGGCCCCGGCTGCGGCTGAGACCCCCGGAACGGAAGGCTGATCTACCATGCTGATCCCCCGCAGGGTCAAGCACCGCAAGCAGCACCACCCCACGCGGCGTGGCATGGCCAAGGGCGGCACCGAGCTGGCGTTCGGTGAGTACGGCCTCCAGGCCGTCACCCCGGCGTATGTGACCAACCGGCAGATCGAGTCCGCTCGTATCTCCATCACCCGGCACATCAAGCGTGGCGGCAAGGTCTGGATCAACATCTACCCGGACCGCCCGCTGACCAAGAAGCCCGCCGAGACCCGCATGGGTTCCGGTAAGGGTTCTCCGGAGTGGTGGGTCGCGAACGTCAAGCCCGGTCGGGTGATGTTCGAGCTGTCCTTCCCGAACGAGAAGACTGCGCGTGAGGCGCTCACCCGCGCCGCGCACAAGCTTCCGATGAAGTGCCGCATCGTGCGGCGCGAGGCAGGTGAGTCGTGATGGCGGCCGGTACCAAGGCTTCCGATCTGCGCCAGCTGGGTGACGAGGAGCTCGTCGACAAGCTGCGCGAGGCCAAGGAGGAGCTGTTCAACCTCCGCTTCCAGGCGGCCACCGGTCAGCTGGAGAACAACTCCCGGCTCAAGACCGTCCGTAAGGACATCGCCCGGATCTACACCCTCATGCGAGAGCGCGAGCTCGGTATTGAGACGGTGGAGAGCGCCTGATGAGCGAGAAGAATGTGACTGAGACTGAGAGCCGCGGCTTCCGGAAGACCCGTGAGGGTCTGGTCGTCAGCGACAAGATGGACAAGACCGTGGTGGTTGCCGTCGAGGACCGCGTCAAGCACGCCCTCTACGGCAAGGTCATCCGCCGCACCAACAAGCTCAAGGCGCACGACGAGCAGAACGCCGCCGGGATCGGTGACCGCGTCCTCCTGATGGAGACCCGGCCGCTGTCCGCGACGAAGCGCTGGCGCGTCGTCGAGATCCTCGAGAAGGCCAAGTAACACCAGGCCCTCATCCGAGGTTGGTCATTCCTGCGGGGACTCACCCGCAGGTCGGTTCCGCCAGGCTCGGCGGGGCCGCGCACCCCAGGTGCGCGGCCCCGCCGGGAACCGGCAGACAAACAGGAGAAAGACGTGATCCAGCAGGAGTCGCGACTGCGTGTCGCCGACAACACTGGTGCCAAGGAGATCCTTTGCATCCGTGTTCTCGGTGGCTCGGGTCGCCGCTACGCGGGCATCGGTGACGTCATCGTCGCCACCGTCAAGGACGCGATCCCCGGTGGCAACGTGAAGAAGGGCGAGGTCGTCAAGGCCGTCGTCGTGCGCACCGTCAAGGAGCGCCGCCGTGCCGACGGCTCGTACATCCGCTTCGACGAGAACGCCGCGGTCATCCTCAAGAACGACGGTGACCCCCGCGGCACCCGCATCTTCGGCCCTGTCGGCCGTGAGCTGCGCGAGAAGAGGTTCATGAAGATCGTCTCGCTCGCGCCGGAGGTGCTGTAACCGATGAAGATCAAGAAGGGCGACCTGGTCCAGGTCATCACCGGCAAGGACAAGGGCAAGCAGGGCAAGGTCATCGTGGCCTTCCCCCGCGAGGACCGCGTCCTGGTCGAGGGTGTCAACCGGGTCAAGAAGCACACCAAGGCCGGCCAGACCGACCGCGGTTCGAAGACCGGCGGCATCATCACCACCGAGGCCCCCATCCACGTCAGCAACGTTCAGCTGGTTGTGGAGAAGGACGGCAAGAAGGTCGTGACCCGGGTCGGCTACCGCTTCGACGACAACGGCAACAAGATCCGTGTTGCCAAGCGGACCGGTGAGGACATCTGATGAGCACCGCTGCCGAAACCACTCGCGTCGCCCCGCGTCTGAAGACGCGCTACCGCGACGAGATCGCCGGCAAGATGCGTGACGAGTTCAAGTACGAGAACGTCATGCAGACCCCCGGCCTGACCAAGATCGTGGTCAACATGGGTGTGGGCGACGCCGCCCGCGACTCCAAGCTGATCGAGGGCGCCATCCGCGACCTCGCCACGATCACCGGCCAGAAGCCGCAGGTCACCAAGGCCCGCAAGTCCATCGCGCAGTTCAAGCTGCGTGAGGGCCAGCCGATCGGCGCCCACGTGACGCTGCGCGGCGACCGCATGTGGGAGTTCCTGGACCGGCTGCTGTCGCTGGCGCTGCCGCGTATCCGCGACTTCCGCGGGCTGTCCCCGAAGCAGTTCGACGGCCGTGGCAACTACACCTTCGGTCTCACCGA
Organism: Actinacidiphila yeochonensis CN732; assembly: GCF_000745345.1. Lineage (NCBI taxonomy): Bacteria > Bacillati > Actinomycetota > Actinomycetes > Kitasatosporales > Streptomycetaceae > Actinacidiphila > Actinacidiphila yeochonensis. Next base: position 1,946,769 of record NZ_JQNR01000005.1, read on the forward strand.
GCAGGTCATGTTCCACGAGATCGACCAGGACAAGATCGACCGCGTCCGGGGCATGGACATCACCGTGGTCACCTCGGCGACCAACGACGACGAGGGTCGTGCCCTGCTGCGTCACCTCGGCTTCCCGTTCAAGGAGAACTGACCGTGGCGAAGAAGGCGCTGATCGCCAAGGCGGCCCGCAAGCCCAAGTTCGCTGTGCGCGCGTACAACCGCTGCCAGCGTTGCGGCCGGCCGCACTCCGTGTACCGCAAGTTCGGCCTGTGCCGTGTGTGCCTCCGTGAGATGGCGCACCGCGGCGAGCTGCCGGGCGTGACCAAGAGCTCCTGGTAGACCGTCTACCGACGGTCCACCTAACAGGACCGAACTACTACGCCGTAGGTCCCCGCACCACACCCGCCCCCGGCTCAGCGCCGGGGGAGAGGGACGGAGCAGACAGGAAACCGCGGCGAGAGAGGCCTAGGGCCACCACATGACCATGACTGACCCGATCGCAGACATGCTCACCCGTCTGCGCAACGCGAACTCGGCTTACCACGACGACGTGCAGATGCCGTTCAGCAAGATCAAGTCGCACATCGCGGAGATCCTCCAGCAGGAGGGCTACATCACCGGCTGGAAGGTCGAGGACGCCGAGGTCGGCAAGAACCTCATCCTCGAGCTGAAGTTCGGCCCGAACCGCGAGCGCTCGATCGCTGGCATCAAGCGCATCAGCAAGCCGGGCCTGCGGGTCTACGCAAAGTCCACCAACCTGCCGAAGGTGCTCGGCGGCCTGGGCGTGGCGATCATCTCCACGTCCCACGGGCTGCTCACGGGCCAGCAGGCGCAGAAGAAGGGCGTGGGTGGGGAAGTCCTCGCCTACGTCTGGTAACCGGGAAAGAGAGGTAGAGCAATGTCGCGAATCGGCAAGCTGCCCATCTCGGTTCCCGCCGGTGTGGACGTCACCATCGACGGCCGGACGGTCGCGGTGAAGGGCCCCAAGGGCGCCCTCACCCACACCGTTGCCGCGCCGATCGACATCGCCAAGGGCGAGGACGGCACCCTCGTGGTGACCCGCCCGAACGACGAGCGTGAATCGAAGGCCCTGCACGGCCTGTCCCGCACGCTGGTGGCGAACATGATCACCGGCGTGACCGCGGGGTACAGCAAGGCGCTGGAAATCAGCGGTGTCGGCTACCGAGTCACCGCGAAGGGCTCCAACCTGGAGTTCGCGCTGGGCTACAGCCACCCGATCCTCGTGGAGGCGCCCGAGGGCATCTCCTTCAAGGTCGAGTCCCCGACCAAGTTCTCGGTCGAGGGCATCGACAAGCAGAAGGTCGGCGAGGTCGCGGCCAACATCCGCAAGCTGCGGAAGCCCGACCCGTACAAGGCCAAGGGCGTCAAGTACGCCGGCGAGGTCGTCCGCCGCAAGGTCGGAAAGGCTGGTAAGTAGCCATGGCATACGGAGTCAAGATCGCCAAGGGCTCTGCGTACAAGGGTGCGGCGCTCAAGCGCCGTCACATCCGCGTGCGCAAGCGCGTCAACGGTACGGCCGAGCGTCCGCGCCTGGTCGTCACGCGGTCCAACCGCGGCATCGTTGCGCAGGTCATCGACGACCTCGCGGGCCACACGCTCGCGTCGGCGTCGACCCTCGACGCGTCCATCCGCGGCACCGACGGCGACAAGAGCACCAAGGCGAAGCAGGTCGGCCAGCTCGTGGCCGAGCGCGCCAAGGCCAAGGGCGTGGAGGCCGTCGTGTTCGACCGCGGCGGCAACCAGTACGCGGGGCGCATCGCCGCCCTGGCGGACGCCGCCCGTGAGGCCGGCCTGAAGTTCTGAGCCGCCCGTCGCAGCAGCGGCTTGACGCCGCTGCGTAGCTAGCGGAAAACGCGTTCAACAGGGAGAGGTAATTCCAATGGCTGGACCCCAGCGCCGCGGAAGCGGTGCCGGTGGCGAGCGACGGGACCGCAAGGACCGGCGGGACGGCGGCCAGCAGGCCGAGAAGACCGCCTACGTCGAGCGGGTCGTCGCGATCAACCGCGTCGCCAAGGTTGTCAAGGGTGGCCGCCGCTTCAGCTTCACCGCGCTGGTCGTGGTGGGCGACGGCGACGGCACCGTCGGTGTCGGCTACGGCAAGGCCAAGGAGGTGCCGGCCGCCATCGCCAAGGGTGTTGAGGAGGCCAAGAAGCACTTCTTCAAGGTCCCCCGTATCCAGGGCACCATCCCGCACCCGATCCAGGGTGAGAAGGCCGCGGGCGTCGTGCTGCTCAAGCCGGCTTCGCCCGGTACCGGTGTTATCGCCGGTGGCCCGGTGCGTGCCGTGCTGGAGTGCGCGGGCATCCACGACGTGCTGTCCAAGAGCCTCGGCTCGGACAACGCGATCAACATCGTGCACGCCACCGTGGCCGCGCTCCAGGGGCTTCAGCGCCCCGAGGAGATCGCCGCCCGCCGTGGCCTGCCGATCGAGGACGTGGCGCCCGCCGCGCTGCTGCGCGCCCGGGCCGGGGTTGGTGTGTGATGGCGCGTCTCAAGGTCACGCAGACCAAGTCCTACATCGGCAGCAAGCAGAACCACCGTGACACCCTGCGTTCGCTCGGCCTGAAGCGGCTGAACGACGTCGTGGTCAAGGAGGACCGCCCGGAGATCCGCGGCATGGTCCACACCGTCCGCCACCTCGTCACGGTTGAGGAGGTCGACTGATCATGGGCGACAACCCGATCAAGGTCCACAACCTCCGTCCGGCCCCCGGCGCCAAGACCGCCAAGACCCGTGTTGGTCGTGGTGAGGCGTCGAAGGGCAAGACGGCCGGTCGTGGTACGAAGGGCACCAAGGCCCGGTACCAGGTTCCGGAGCGCTTCGAGGGTGGGCAGATGCCGCTGCACATGCGGCTGCCCAAGCTCAAGGGCTTCAAGAACCCCTTCCGCACCGAGTACCAGGTCGTGAACCTGGACAAGATCGCGGCCCTCTACCCCGAGGGTGGCGAGGTGACCGTGGCCGACCTGGTCGCCAAGGGCGCCGTGCGGAAGAACCAGCTCGTCAAGGTGCTCGGCACCGGCGAGGTCTCGGTGGCGCTGCAGGTGACCGTTGACGCGGTCTCCGGCTCCGCCCGCGAGAAGATCACCGCCGCCGGCGGTACCGTCACCGAGCTCGTCTGAGCCCGTTGCACCACCCGACCGGGGGCGCCCAGAAACTCCTGGGCGTTCCCGGTCGTTCGTTTCTGTGAATTATCACTGGGCGATGGGTCATTCCTACCGGGGCCGCCACGCCGGTAAGGTGACTCGGGCCCGTATCCGTCAGATCTTCAAACGTGACCGTCCTTCCGCCGTGGCGCGGGGGGTGCAGGAGGCACCGTGCTCACCGCGTTCGCCCGGGCGTTCAGGACGCCCGACCTGCGCAAGAAGCTGCTGTTCACGCTCAGTATCGTGGTGGTCTACCGGCTGGGCGCGCACGTACCGGTGCCCGGAATCGACTTCAGTGTCGTCAACGCGTGTGTCCAGCAGACGAAGGGCAACAACAGCCTCTTCGGCCTGGTCAACATGTTCAGTGGCGGCGCGCTCCTCCAGCTGACGATCTTCGCGCTGGGGATCATGCCGTACATCACGGCGAGCATCATCCTCCAGCTGCTGACGGTGGTGATCCCGCGTCTGGAAGCCCTGAAGAAGGAGGGCCAGGCGGGCACCACCAAGATCACGCAGTACACGCGGTACCTCACCGTGGCCCTGGCGGTGCTCCAGGGCACCGGCCTGGTGGCGACGGCCCGCTCCGGCAACCTCTTCTCGACCTGTACCCAGGGCAACGACATCGTCCCGAACCAGTCGATCTTCACCACGGTCACCATGGTCACCTGCATGACGGCCGGCACCGTGATGATCATGTGGCTCGGTGAGCTCATCACCGACCGCGGTATCGGCAACGGCATGTCGATCCTGATGTTCGTCTCCATCGCGGCCGGCTTCCCCGGCTCCCTGTGGGGCATCAAGGTCGCCGGCCACATCGCGGGCGGCTGGGTCGAGTTCCTGGCGGTCATCGCCATCGGCCTGGCGATGGTCGGCCTGGTGGTCTTCGTCGAGCAGGCGCAGCGCCGCATCCCGGTCCAGTACGCGAAGCGGATGATCGGCCGCCGCTCCTACGGCGGCACCTCGACGTACATCCCGCTCAAGGTGAACCAGGCCGGTGTCATCCCGGTCATCTTCGCCTCGTCGCTGCTCTACATCCCGGCGCTGGTCGTCCAGTTCTCCGGGTCGACGGCCGGCTGGGCGCAGTGGATCAGCCGCAACTTCACCAAGGGCGACCACCCCGCCTACATGGCGGCGTACTTCCTGCTGATCGTCTTCTTCGCCTTCTTCTACGTCGCGATCTCCTTCAACCCCGAGGAAGTCTCCGACAACATGAAGAAGTATGGTGGGTTCATCCCGGGTATCCGGGCTGGTCGCCCCACCGCTGAGTACCTGAGTTACGTGCTCAACCGCATCACGTGGCCGGGTTCGCTGTACCTGGGTCTCATCGCCCTCGTGCCGACGGTCGCGATCGCGATCTTCAACGGGAGCAACGGCAACTTCCCGCTGGGCGGTACCAGCATCCTCATCATCGTCGGTGTGGGTCTGGAGACCGTGAAGCAGATCGAGAGCCAGCTCCAGCAGCGTAATTACGAAGGGTTCCTCCGCTGATGCGAATCGTCCTGGTCGGCCCGCCGGGCGCAGGCAAGGGGACGCAGGCCGCGTTCCTCGCCAAGAACCTCTCGATCCCGCACATCTCCACGGGCGACCTGTTCCGCGCCAACATCAGCCAGGGCACCGAGCTGGGCAAGCAGGCCAAGGCGTACATGGACGCCGGGAACCTGGTGCCCGACGAGGTCACCATCGGGATGGCCGAGGACCGGCTGGAGCAGGCGGACGCGGCCAACGGGTTCCTGCTCGACGGCTTCCCGCGCAACGAGGCCCAGGCCCGCGCGCTGGACGTGTACCTGGCGGGGCACGGCATCGGTCTGGACGGCGTGCTCGACCTGGAGGTCCCCGAGGACGAGGTGGTCAAGCGCATCGCGGGCCGCCGGGTGTGCCGCAACGACAGCGCGCACGTCTTCCACGTCGACTACAAGAAGCCGGCCGTCGAGGACGTCTGCGACGAGTGCGGCGGCGAGCTCTACCGCCGTGACGACGACGCTCCGGACAAGGTGCGCAACCGGCTTGAGGTCTACCACCGTGAGACCGAGCCGATCATCGACTACTACAAGCAGCAGGGCCTGGTGGTCACGATCTCCGCGCTCGGCGCGGTGGCCGAGGTCACCGAGCGCGCCATGACGGCCCTGCGGGCCGGCGGCGAGCAGCGGCGCAGCGCGTAGCGCGCGCGGCAGGACCCAGAGCGTAAACGCGGGACAGGTTCCCGATACGGCCGTGGCGCCCCGGTGGGCGCCACGGCCGTATGGTTGCAGCAAGGACAGCAGGCAGGAAGGGCGTCAGCCGTGATGCTGGAGATCAAGACCCCCGAGCAGATCGCCACGATGCGCAGGGCCGGGCTGGTGGTCGCCGCCATCCACGAGGCGACCCGGGCCGCCGCGGTGCCGGGTGCCAGCACGAAGGACCTCGACGAGGTCGCCGCGAAGGTGATCGCCGACCACGGGGCCAAGCCGAACTTCCTCGGCTACGGCGGCTTCCCCGCCAGCATCTGCACCTCGGTGAACGACGTGGTCGTGCACGGCATCCCCGACCGGCAGACGATCCTCAAGGACGGCGACATCATCGCCGTCGACTGCGGGGCCATCGTCGACGGCTGGCACGGCGACGCCGCCTACACCACCCTGGTCGGCACCGGGCACGACCCGGAGCTGGCCGAGCTCAGCCGGGTCACCGAGGAGTCCATGTGGGCCGGCATCGCCGCGTTCCGCAAGGGCAGCCGGCTGGACGACATCTCGCAGGCCATCGAGTCCTACATCCGCCGCCAGCCCCGTCCGGCCGCCGGGAAGTACGGCATCGTCGAGGGCTACGGCGGCCACGGCATCGGCACCGCCATGCACATGGACCCGCACCTGCTGAACTACGTCACCAAGAAGCGCGGCCGCGGCGTCAAGCTGGTGCCGGGGCTGTGCCTGGCCATCGAGCCGATGGTGACCCTGGGCACCCCGCACACCCACGTCCTTGAGGACGAGTGGACGGTCAAGTCCGACGACGGCTCCTGGTCCGCGCACTGGGAGCACACCGTCGCCCTCACCGAGCAGGGCCCCCTCGTCCTGACCGCCCCCGACGGCGGCCGCGCGAAGCTCGCCGAGATGGGCGTCACGGCGGCGCCGGACCCGCTCGCGTAAGTACGGCTCCTCGTCGGCCACCCCTGGTGCCTCGCTCTCCGGGGGCGGCCGTCGACGGTCGCGGACCGGATCGGTACCGGCGCGCAGGGTCACCCCCGGGCGAGGGTTCACGGGTGCGACGGCTGGGCATACTCCCTGATTCGTCTTTCGGCGAGGCGTAGCGTAGACTCAAACGTCGGCCCCACGTGTCTTCCGGCATGTCCGGAGCCGAGCCTGGTAGCCGATCCCGAAAGCAGGACATGGCCAAAAAGCAAGGCGCCATCGAGATCGAGGGCACCGTGATCGAGTCTCTGCCGAACGCGATGTTCAAGGTGGAACTTCAGAACGGTCACAAGGTCCTCGCGCACATCAGCGGCAAGATGCGGATGCACTACATCCGGATCCTCCCGGATGACCGGGTCGTCGTGGAGCTCTCTCCGTACGACCTGACGCGCGGACGGATCGTCTACCGATACAAGTAGATCTCACGACCCGGAGAACCTTAAGTCCATGAAGGTCAAGCCGAGCGTCAAGAAGATCTGCGACAAGTGCAAGGTGATCCGCCGTCACGGCCGGGTCATGGTCATCTGCGACAACCTGCGCCACAAGCAGCGCCAGGGCTGACGCCGACCCCTCGTACCCGCAGAGCTTCGCGCGACGCGCATATGTACATACGCAGTCCCCATCCCCTGCCGCGACCCCGGTCGCAGGGGGGTGACACCCCCGGTGGAGGCCGGGGACCCGGTTCGTACCTGGTACGGCGGACGGGAACCGGGACTGCGGAAGACCTCCGACACCATCAGGAGCCAGCAGAATGGCACGCCTCTCAGGCGTTGACCTCCCGCGCGAGAAGCGCGTGGAGATCGCCCTCACCTACGTCTTCGGTATCGGGCGCTCCCGCGCGCAGGAGATTCTGAAGAACACCGGGGTCAGCCCCGACACCCGCGTCCGCGACCTCGCCGAGGAAGACCTCGTCAAGATCGGCAAGTGGGTCGACGAGAACTACACGACCGAGGGTGACCTCCGCCGTGAGATCCAGGCCGACATCCGGCGCAAGATCGAGATCGGCTGCTACCAGGGTCTGCGGCACCGTCGCAACCTGCCCGTGCACGGCCAGCGCACGCACACCAACGCCCGTACCCGCAAGGGCCCGCGTCGTGCCATCGCCGGTAAGAAGAAGCCGGGCAAGAAGTAGTCCACAGCGGACATCCGTAAGCGGTCTTCGCTGTAGGACCGACCACCTCCACCGGGAGAAACCAGGACATGCCTCCTAAGGGCCGTCAGGGCGCAGCCAAGAAGGTGCGCCGCAAGGAGAAGAAGAACGTCGCTCATGGGCACGCCCACATCAAGAGCACGTTCAACAACACGATCGTCTCGATCACGGACCCCCAGGGCAACGTGATCTCCTGGGCCTCCGCCGGTCACGTCGGCTTCAAGGGCTCGCGCAAGTCCACTCCGTTCGCCGCGCAGATGGCCGCCGAGTCGGCTGCCCGTCGCGCGCAGGAGCACGGCATGCGCAAGGTGGACGTCTTCGTGAAGGGCCCCGGCTCCGGCCGGGAGACCGCGATCCGCTCGCTCCAGGCCACGGGCCTGGAGGTCGGTTCGATCCAGGACGTCACCCCGACCCCGCACAACGGCTGCCGCCCGCCGAAGCGCCGCCGCGTCTGACCAGCTGATACAGGAGAACGAGACAAATGGCGCGTTACACCGGGGCCGACTGCAAGCGTTGCCGTCGGGAGAAGCAGAAGCTCTTCCTCAAGGGAGCCAAGTGCGAGAGCGCTAAGTGCCCGATCGAGATCCGTCCTTACCCCCCGGGTGAGCACGGGCGCGGGCGCACCAAGGACAGCGAGTACCTGCTCCAGCTGCGCGAGAAGCAGAAGTGCGCGCGCATCTACGGTGTCCTTGAGAAGCAGTTCGTGAACTACTACAAGGAAGCGAACCAGAAGTCCGGCAAGACCGGTGAGAACCTTCTGCGCATCCTTGAGACCCGCCTCGACAACGTGGTGTACCGGGCCGGCTTCGCCAAGTCCCGCGACCACGCCCGTCAGCTGGTCCGTCACGGCCACATCACCGTCAACGGCCGCAAGACCGACATCCCGTCGGCCCGTGTCGCCGTGAACGACATCGTCGAGGTCCGCGAGTCCTCGCGTGCCCTCACCCCGTTCCAGGTGGCGCAGGGCGAGGCCGGCGACAAGACCGTGCCCGCGTGGCTGGAGGCGAACGCCGGCAAGCTGCGCATCCTCGTGCACTCGCTGCCCGAGCGCCAGGTGATCGACACCCAGGTGCAGGAGCAGCTGATCGTCGAGCTGTACTCGAAGTAACCCTCCGGGGCTGCTTCACGGCTCACGGTCACGGGCGGTACGGAACACGCCGGGTTCAGCCGTTCTTCGGCTGGACCCGGCCCGTACCGCCCGTACCCTCGTAATACAGGGGGCGTCAAATAGCGGGCGCCCACGACTGAAGGACGACACATGCTGATCGCTCAGCGTCCCTCGTTGACCGAAGAGGTCGTCGACGAGTTCCGCTCCCGGTTCGTGATCGAGCCGCTGGAGCCGGGCTTCGGCTACACCCTCGGCAACTCCCTGCGTCGCACGCTCCTCTCCTCGATCCCGGGTGCCGCCGTCACCTCGATCCGGGTCGACGGTGTCCTGCACGAGTTCACCACCGTGCCGGGCGTCAAGGAGGACGTGACCGACGTCATCCTCAACATCAAGCAGCTGGTCGTCTCCTCGGAGCACGACGAGCCCGTGGTGATGTACCTGCGCAAGCAGGGCCCGGGCCTGGTCACCGCCGCCGACATCGCGCCGCCGGCCGGTGTCGAGGTGCACAACCCCGACCTGGTGCTCGCCACGCTCAACGCCAAGGGCAAGCTGGAGATGGAGCTGACCGTCGAGCGCGGTCGCGGCTACGTCTCCGCCGTGCAGAACAAGCAGCAGGGCCAGGAGATCGGCCGCATCCCGGTCGACTCCATCTACAGCCCGGTGCTCAAGGTCACCTACAAGGTCGAGGCGACCCGTGTCGAGCAGCGCACCGACTTCGACAAGCTGATCGTCGACGTCGAGACCAAGCAGGCCATGCGGCCGCGTGACGCCATGGCGTCGGCCGGCAAGACCCTGGTCGAGCTGTTCGGCCTGGCCCGCGAGCTGAACGTCGACGCCGAGGGCATCGACATGGGCCCGTCCCCCACGGACGCCGCCCTGGCCGCGGACCTGGCGCTGCCGATCGAGGAGCTGGAGCTCACGGTCCGCTCCTACAACTGCCTCAAGCGCGAGGGCATCCACTCGGTGGGCGAGCTCGTGGCCCGCTCCGAGGCGGACCTGCTCGACATCCGCAACTTCGGTGCGAAGTCGATCGACGAGGTCAAGGCGAAGCTGGCCGGCATGGGCCTGGCCCTCAAGGACAGCCCGCCCGGATTCGACCCCACGGCGGCGGCGGACGCGTTCGGCGCGGACGACGACGTCGACGCGGGCTTCGTGGAGACCGAGCAGTACTGATCCACCTCCGGCGGTCGCGGATTCCCGCGGCCGTCGGACGGACGTCGGCCCCCTCGCGGGGCTGATCCGCGTCCACAGCGGGTGCGGGGACGGCCACGCGCGGTTCCCGCACCCCTGGCGGTGCCCCTCCCGGGACCGGTCCTGTGCCGGTCCTGTGCGGGGTTGAGTACCCTTTCCCGGGTACACACCCGCGTCCTTCCGGACGTACCGCGCCCTGCGGGGCGCACTCCGCGCCCTCGGGCGCGTTGACGGGTCGGCGGCCGCCGACCCGCCACTGACACCGGTACCTGACACGGCCGGTGCAGCGAACAAGGAGAATGACATGCCCCAGCCCGCGAAGGGTGCCCGCCTCGGCGGCAGCGCCTCGCACGAGAAGCTGCTGCTCGCGAACCTCGCGAAGTCGCTCTTCGAGCACGGCCGGATCACCACCACCGAGGCCAAGGCCCGGCGGCTGCGTCCGGTGGCCGAGCGGCTGATCACCAAGGCGAAGAAGGGCGACATCCACAACCGTCGCCAGGTGCTCCAGACGATCACGGACAAGGGCATCGTGCACACGCTCTTCACCGAGATCGCCCCCCGGTACGAGAACCGTCCCGGTGGCTACACCCGGATCACCAAGATCGGCTCGCGCCGCGGCGACAACGCGCCGATGGCCGTCATCGAGCTGGTCGAGGCCCTGACCGTGCAGCAGAACGCTGTCGGTGAGGCCGAGGCCGCCACCAAGCGCTCCGCCAAGGACCGCGCCGCCGACGAGGCCGCCACCGAGGCCAAGGACGCGAAGCCGGCCGAGGAGACCGCGGACGAGGCTCCGGCCGAGGAGTCCAAGGACGCCTGATCGCCCTGCGACCAGGGGTGCCGCTCTGACCGGGCACCCGCAAGCGGGCCCGCTCCCCTCCGGGGGAGCGGGCCCGCTTCGTCATGTGGGCAGGTGGTCGACGAAGATGCCGATCAGGACCTTGCCGTCCGAGCGCTGGCCCGGCAGCGAGAAGTGCACCCTGTTGTGTGTCGGGTGCTGCTTGGCGTGCCACTCGCAGCGGTAGGTCCCGCCGTCGTGCTCCACGTCGCGCAGCCGCATGACCGACTCGTTGGCCCGTGTCCTGGAGCTCTCGGGGGAGAGGGTGATCCCGCTCCCGCCCAAGGCCGCCTGCACCTGGCGGGGGAGCCCGGCATTCTCCGCCACCGCGTCGGCGAAGCGGTCGTTGACCACGGACAGGACCTGCACCACCCACGGCCGCAGGTCGCGGTAGTGGCCCGTGAAACGGCCGAACGACAGGCCCTCGGCCAGTATCAGCCGGGGGAAGGCACGGCCGGCCAGTACGGGGAACCCCGCCTCGTCCACATCCTCCCGGTCGAAGAGGGCGCGCCAGAAACCAGTGATCTCCGGCGCCCTCCGCAGGAAGTAGACAGCCGTTGCAAGGGGCTCCGACTCCGACGCGGACTCCGACCCCGATGAGACCGGCTGCCAGCCGGAGGCCGTGGCCGCCGTCGGGAAGAGGAGGCAGGCCGTGGTCAGGCCCCGCAGCGACCGGAGCATCGCGTGGCCCACCGCCGACGGCCATGCTGTGGACTCGCCCGCGACGACGACGTCGTCCGGGATCTTCTCGGCCTCGTCGTCGTCCCAGAGGCGGCACTTGTCCATCAGCCTGCTCAACCGCCGCCGGACGTCCGGGGACACCGCGTCCGGTCCTGAACCCCCCGCGTAGAGGAAGTCGTAGAGCGGCAACTCGTCCCGGCAGTCGTGGGACGCCCACGAGGCCCACGCGGCCACGGAGCCGTCCGCCTGGAGCTCTTCCAGCGCGTCGCTGAAATCGTCCAGGAGGTCGGCGAGCGTGTCCCCGAGCGGGCGGCGGAAGTCGAAACTCTCGTGGGCGACGACGACCCGGTAGGCGTCACCTGCGGCGTCGGGCACGCGCGAGCCTCCCCAGATCGTCCTCGATCTGGTCGAAGAAGCCGGCCGGCCACTGCGACAGGTCGCCGCGGTTGCCCAGCTCGATCGGGACGATCCGCTCGTAGTCGAAGAAGTGCACGATGACGTCGGACGTGGGGAGCAGGCCGTCGGCCGCGGACGCCAGCCGGATGCCGTTGAGGACGTGGTCGCTGTGGGTCTCCACGATGACCTGCGCCCCGCTGCCGGCGACCCGGGCGAGGAGGCCGCCGAGCCGTGACTGACCGGCGGGGTGCAGGTGCGCTTCCGGGTTCTCCACGATCAGTACGTCGCCGGGGGAGGTCATCAGCCCCGCGACGATCACCGGCAGCGCGTAGGAGACGCCGAAGCCCGTGTTCGCCGGCCGGATGACGTCGCCGTTCGGGCCCTGCACCCGCAGTGCGCTGGCCGCCATCCCCGCGGCCCAGTGTGCTTCGAGGCGCAGGGGGCGGATGACGTGCGACGCCCACTCCTCCGTCTGCGTGCGGAGCAGGCTCACCTCGCTGCCGGGGAACAGCAGGGGCTCCCGCACGGTGAGCGCCTTCCTCGTCACCCGCAGCTCGCGGAGCGCGAGGACCTGGGCGGTGTGCTCCCCGCGCACCCCCACGCCCAGCTCGTCCGGCGGCTCACCCGATACGGCCAGCACATCCCGGGGGCCGAGCCGCTCCGCGCCGAGGTAGGTGAAGCCGAAACCGGGACGGCTGAGCGGCGCGGGCGGCTCCGCCGGGGCCTCCAGAGCGTCGAGGTGGAGAGCGCGCTCGTCGGGGACCCCGAACCGGTACGCCCAGGGAGCGCCGTCGCTCTCACCGGAGACGCGGATGTCCGGGGCGGCGGCGTCGGGGTGGAGGAGCTCCTGGGCCTCTCCGAGGGCGAGGCCGTAGGGACCGTTGAGCCGGACCGGGGCGCCGGGGGCGAGGGCGGCCTGCCGCGCGAGGAGCAGGCTCTGCACCACCGTGCTCTTGCCCGCGCCGTTGAAGCCGGTCAGGACGGTGATGGGCCGCAGGTCAAGGGCGGTGTCCGCGAAGCACTTGAAGCGCTCGACGCGCAGCGAGGTGATCACCGACCCGCCGCCGCGTCCTTCGCCGTGTTGAACCGGTAGGTCACCCGTCTGCGGTCACTGGTGGAGGAGGTGATCGCGTCGAGGTAGAGGAAGTCCGTGGTCATCCGCTCCCGTGCCCGGCTGACGATCGTTTCCCTCCGACGCTCAAGCTCAGCGGCGGAGTACGGAGCCAGGGCGATCGACCACGTCTCGACCAGGGCGCGGTTGATGGGGCTGCGTGATGTCTGCCCCAACGGCCACTTGCGGAAGGCGTACTCGCCGAAGACCAGGCGGGCGTTGCTCATGGCGTTACGAAACGCCGCGAACATCTCAAAGACCTGGGAGTCGGGCACTCGATCCGGGTCGTCGAGCCATTCCGTCGTGGTCTCCAGGAAGGCGTCCATCGCCGGCTGTTCCGCGTAGCCCTCCACGCCGCGCAGCCAGAACGCGGCGAAGCGGAGGGCGACCTCCCGGTCGTTCATCCGGATGTGGCCGACCAGGTTGGTCGCGGCGTCGAACTCCGGCATCAGCGTCATCGTCTTCAGGATCTGGCGGCTGCGGTTCCTGCTCATGCAGTGCCGGATCTCCTGGGCGTTGAGCGGGGTCCCGCCGGTGTTGATCCGCTTGAAGATGTCGTACATGACCCCGGACGGGGTGGTGGGGTCGATGACGTTCACCGTGAGCTGGGCGTTGTTGATTCGCCGCTGCCACTGGACCGGCAGGTCGGTGAACCGCTTCCCGTTCTCGTCCTCCAGGTACTCCAGCCTGTTGAGGGTGAAGGAGGCGGGGGTGCCCCGCACGAAGTCGTGCAGCGTGGAGAGGCGCTGGAGGCCGTCCACGACGCGGAAGCCGCCGCTGCTGTCCTGCGCGAAGTAGAACGCCGGCAGCGGGATGTTGAGGAGGAGCGACTCGACCAGCCGGGACTTCTGAACGCTCTTCCAGACCTGCCCGCGCTGGAAGTCCGGCGCCAGCTCGATCGACCCCTCGTCGATCTGGTCCAGGATGTTGCGCAGGGAGAACTGGTTGGTGGTCACCCGGATCTGTGACGGGTCCCACGGCCTGGCGATGGAGGTCTCGGCCTGCTGGGCGTCGTCCTGCTCGACCTCGACACCGGTCGCGGTCCCCTCGAAGACGTCTTCGACCACGTCCGGAGCCTGCTGGGGAATCTCCGTCGTCATGGCGCCGATCCTATCGGCGCCGCTCCGGGCGGGGGCGTGGTCGAGAGGGGCGTATCAGGGCCGCTCCGGGCGGGGGCGTGGTCCGAGGAGGGCGGCGAAGGGTGAGAAGCTGCACGGATGAGTGAGTTTGACGACCGGCCCGGGGACGGCCTGGTGCGGGTGCGGCTGGACCTGGCGTACGACGGGAGCGAGTTCTCCGGGTGGGCCCGGCAGCGGGAGCGGCGGACCGTGCAGGGCGAGCTGGAGGCCGCGATCACCACGGTGCTGCGGCTTCCGGAGCGGGTCGAGCTGACGGTGGCGGGTCGCACCGACGCCGGCGTGCACGCGCGCGGGCAGGTGGCCCATGTGGACCTGCCGGCGGAGGTGTGGGCCGAGGAGAGCGGGCGGCTGCTGCGCCGGCTGGCGGGGCGGCTGCCGTGGGACGTGCGGGTGTGGCGGGTGGCCGAGGCCCCCGCCGGGTTCGACGCCCGCTTCTCCGCCGTCTGGCGGCGCTACGCCTACCGCATCGGCGACCACCCCGGCGGCGTGGACCCGCTGCTGCGCGGCCACGTGCTGTGGCACGACCGGCCGGTGGACACCGACCTGATGAACGAGGCGGCGGACCTGCTGCTGGGCGAGCACGACTTCGCCGCGTACTGCAAGAAGCGCGAGGGCGCCACCACCATCCGGACCCTGCTCGACCTGCACTGGGAACGCACCCCGGACGGGCTCGCGTTGGCCACCGTGCGGGCCGACGCGTTCTGCCACAACATGGTCCGGGCGCTGGTGGGCGCGATGATCCTGGTGGGCGACGGGCACCGCTCGGCCGGCTTCCCGGCCGAGGTGCTGGCCGGCCGGGTGCGGCACTCCGCGGTCAACGTGGTGCGCCCGCACGGGCTGACCCTGGAGGAGGTCGGCTACCCGGCCGACGACCTGCTGGCCGCCCGCAGCCGCGAGGCCCGCAACATGCGCACCCTGCCCGGCTGCCGCTGAGGGCGCGGCCCGGGCCGGGGCGCCGTCGGGCCGCCGCTCAGCCGCCGTTCTGCTTCGCCAGCGCCGCGTCCCGGCCGCGCTGGACGATCCGCTGGAAGGCGAAGTCCGAGGCGTCGTTGGCGTCCTGCCTGCCCACGGTGTCGTTGCCCGGGAGCGTCGTGCCGTTCTTGTAGCCGGAGATGGCGAAGTAGGCGTACCGGCCCACCGAGTTGGACGTCATCTGGCAGGCCACCGCGTGGCAGAAGTCGGCGATGCCGCCGCCGTTGAGCGGCGCGACGTACTGCGCCACGCCGTGCACCTTGGCCGCCTGCGCTTTGTCCGGGAAGACGGCGACGCCGAGGGTCACGGCGATCGCGTCGTTGGTGTACGTGGCGCGGACGAACTGGGTGCAGCCGTCCGCGGACAGCGCCGCCGCGAGGGTCGAGCGCGCGCCGGCGGCGCAGGACGTGGTGCTCGTGGAGTTGGTCTTGACGTAGGTGCGGCCGTTGATCACGAACTGCTTGCCGGGGAAGAGGGAGTCCGCGGTGATCGGGGCCGTGTCCTTCGCGGCGGTCGAGATGTAGTCGAGCGGGTTCGCCGGGGGCGGCGGGGCGACCGACGAGAACGACGGCTCCGGCGGCAGCGGGGACTGGCTGGCGGTGCTCGTTCCCCCGCTGGGGCCGGCGATCGGATGGCCATCGCTCTTGCCGGACTTGACCACGGCCGTCGCCACGCCGCCGGCGATCACCGCCACGACCGCGATCCCGCCGACCACCATCAGCACCTTGCGGCGCCGGCCGGTGGCGGCCTGCTGCTCGGCCATGGCGCCCCAGTCCGGCGTCGACGCGGACGACCCGGCCGAAGCCGGTGAACCCGACGACGGGGGCGGCGAGGACGGCGAGGAGGGGGAGGAGGGGGAGGACGGCGAGGGTCCGGTGTTCGGGCCCGGGCCGGGCTGCCGGGAACCGCCGCCGGACTGCTGTTGGGGGAAGCCGTAGCCGCCGCCTTGGGCGGGGGTTTGTGGCTGCTGCTGGGGGAAGCCGTAGCCGCCTTGGGCGGGGGCCTGTGCCTGCTGCTGGGGGAAGCCGTAGCCGCCGCTCCGAGCCGGGCCCTGCGGGCCGGGTTGCGCACCCCTGATGCCGCCCTGGGCCGGGCCCTGGTCCACCGGCCGGCCCGGCAGCCCGGCCTGCGGGTTCCGGGCGCCGTACGGGTCCTGGGCCGGGCCGGGCCCGCCCGGCTGCTGCGGCACCTGCGGGGCCTGCTGCCGGACGGGCGGCACCTGCGGGGCCTGCCGCGGGTCGCCCGGCGGGCCGGGGTGGGCGCCGTACGGGTCGCCGTGCGCAGGGACGGTGCCGGGCGCGTTCCCCTGCTCCTGCTCCTGCTGCCGGTCCTGTGGCGCCGCGAAGCCCCGGCGCGGGTCGGACGCGGAGGTGCGTGACGGGATGACCCGTCCCTCCAGGACCTCGCGGCGGCCGTCGTGGGCTCGGTCGCGGGGTTCCTGGGCCGGCTGCTGCCCGGGGCCTTCAGTCATGCCGCGCATCATATTCCGCGCCCCCGCGGCCCGTCCCCCGCCTCGTGCGGCCCGGCCCCGCCCACCTCCTCGGCCGTCCGCGGACGACTGCTGGGCCGCGCCCGCCTCCGCCAACCGCAGCCCGGCGCCGTGCCGTTGCCGGGCCGCTGGGCGCAACCGGCGTGCCGAGGCACGGAACCCGGGTGCGGAACGCGGAACAGCGGCCCGGAACTGGCCCGTTGAGGCGTCGCACGGCCGTCCCGCCCCCTGCGTCCGGCGCCGCCGCACCGTCCACGGGCTGAAATGTGGTTGGGCTCGGCGTCCGTCCGGCGGACAATTCCCCTATGGGTCACGTGGAAGCCGCACACCTGGAGTACTACCTGCCGGACGGGCGCCCGCTGCTGGGCGACGTCTCGTTCCGGGTCGGCGAGGGCACGTCCGTGGCCCTGGTCGGCCCGAACGGCGCCGGCAAGACGACGCTGCTGCGGCTCATCGCCGACGAGCTGAAGCCGGACGGCGGCACTGTCACCGTCAGTGGCGGCCTCGGCGTGATGCGGCAGTTCATCGGCAGCGTCCGCGACGACAGCACCGTCCGCGACCTGCTGGTCTCGGTGGCCGACCCCGGGCTGCGGGCAGCGGCGGCGGCCGTCGACGCGGCCGAGCTGGCGATCATGGCGCAGGACGACGAGCCCGCGCAGATGGCGTACGCGACGGCGCTCAGCGACTGGGCCGAGGCGCGCGGCTACGAGGCCGAGACGCTGTGGGACATGTGCACCATGGCCGCCCTCGGCGTCCCCTACGAGCGGGCCCAGTGGCGCGAGGTGCGCACCCTGTCGGGCGGCGAGCAGAAGCGGCTGGTCCTGGAGGCGCTGCTGCGCGGCCCGGACCAGGTGCTGCTGCTGGACGAGCCGGACAACTACCTCGACGTGCCCGGCAAGCGCTGGCTGGAGGAGCAGCTGCGGCAGACCCGTAAGACCGTCCTGTTCGTCAGCCACGACCGCGAGCTGCTGTCGCGCGCCGCCCAGCGGCTGGTCAGCGTGGAGCCGGGGCCCTCCGGCGCCACCGCGTGGGTGCACGGCGGCGGCTTCGACACGTACCACGAGGCGCGCCGGGAGCGCTTCGCCCGCTTCGAGGAGCTGCGCCGCCGCTGGGAGGAGGAGTACGCCCGGCTGAAGGCGCTGGTGCTGCGGCTGCGGAACCAGGCGGCCAGCAGCCCGGACATGGCCTCCCGCTACCACGCCGCCCAGACCCGGCTGCGGAGGTTCGAGGAGGCCGGCGCCCCGCAGGAGCCGCCGCGCGAGCAGGACATCCGGATGCGGCTGGCCGGCGGCCGGACCGGTGTGCGCGCGGTCACCTGCGAGCGGCTGGAGCTGACCGGCCTGATGAAACCGTTCGACCTGGAGGTCTACTACGGCGAGCGGGTGGCCGTGCTGGGCTCGAACGGCTCCGGCAAGTCTCACTTCCTGCGGCTGCTGGCCGGCGAGGGTGACGTCGCGCACACCGGCGCGTGGCGGCTGGGCGCCCGGGTGGTGCCGGGCTACTTCGCGCAGACGCACCGCTCGCACGTCTCGGGCGGCGGGGCCGGGGCGGGCGGGGCGGCCGGAGCGGCGGCGGACGCGCGCACCCTGGTGGACATCCTGTGGTCCGAGCACTCCCGCGACCGGGGCCGGGCGATGTCGGCGCTGCGCCGGTACGAGCTGGAGGGCCAGGGCGACCAGCCCTTCGGCAAGCTCTCCGGCGGGCAGCAGGCCCGGTTCCAGATCCTGCTGCTGGAGCTGGCCGGGAGTACGGCGCTGCTGCTGGACGAGCCGACCGACAACCTGGACCTGGAGAGCGCCGAAGCCCTCCAGGAGGGTCTGGAGGCGTACGAGGGCACGGTGCTCGCGGTCACCCACGACCGCTGGTTCGCCCGTACCTTCGACCGCTTCCTGGTCTTCGGCGCGGACGGGGTGGTGCGCGAGACGTCGGAGCCGGTGTGGGACGAGGCCCGCGTCGCCCGGCCCCGCTGAGGCCAGGGGGGTGGCGTCCTCCAGGCGTGGGGGGTGGCGTCCTCCAGGCGTCCCCGGTGCGGGAGGCGTTTTGACCCGGCCCGGCGCCCTTGGGTAAGCTGCGAAGCTGTCATGCGTATTGGCTTGCTCTATCTCACGCGAGGGGCCCTTACGCCGGTCCACCGGGCCGATGACCAGCGGCAGGCATCCGGGTTGCGTCCCCGGGTGTCGCATCGGCTGTCGTGATCGTCCGGGTGGCCTTGTCAGGACCCACTCATCGAAGATAAGCGAAGGCTCACGACCGTGCGTACGTACAGCCCGAAGCCCGGCGACGTCCAGCGCCAGTGGCATGTCATCGACGCGCAGGACGTCGTCCTGGGCCGTCTGGCCTCCCAGGCCGCGACCCTCCTGCGGGGCAAGCACAAGCCCATCTACGCGCCCCACGTCGACACCGGTGACTTCGTCGTCATCATCAACGCCGACAAGGTGCACCTGTCCGGGAACAAGAAGACCCAGAAGATGGCCTACCGCCACTCCGGCTACCCCGGTGGTCTGCGCTCCGTCCGCTACGACGAGCTGCTGGCCAAGAACCCGGAGAAGGCCGTGGAGAAGGCCGTCAAGGGCATGCTCCCCAAGAACACCCTGGGCCGCCAGATGCTCACCAAGCTGAAGGTCTACTCGGGCGACCAGCACCCGCACGCTGCGCAGCAGCCGGTGCCGTTCGAGATCACCCAGGTCGCGCAGTAGTCCCGGCCACCACCCTTTAGCAGAGAGAACCGAGGAGCATCGTGGCTGAGACCACTCCCGAGATCGCCCTTGAGGGCGAGGAGACCTACGACGAGATCACGACCTTCGAGTCGGAGCCCGTCGACAGCGAGTACACCTCCGAGTCCCTCGCCTCCCGCTTCGGCGACCCGCAGCCGGCCGCCGGCACCGGTCGTCGCAAGCGGTCCATCGCCCGCGTGCGGATCATCCCGGGCAGCGGCAAGTGGAAGATCAACGGGCGCACCCTTGAGGGCTACTTCCCCAACAAGGTGCACCAGCAGGAGGTCAACGAGCCCTTCCGCGTGCTGGAGCTCGACAACCGGTACGACGTCGTCGCCCGCATCTCCGGCGGCGGCATCTCCGGCCAGGCCGGCGCGCTGCGCCTGGGCGTCGCCCGTGCGCTGAACGAGGCCGACGTCGACAACAACCGCGGCCCGCTCAAGAAGGCCGGCTTCCTGTCCCGCGACGACCGCGCGGTCGAGCGGAAGAAGGCCGGTCTGAAGAAGGCCCGCAAGGCGCCGCAGTTCAGCAAGCGCTGACGCCGAGCGCCGGGTGCCGTCCGCTGCGGGCGGCACCCGGCGCTGCGCCCTTTCCGGGCGCCCATGCGAAACGCCCCGGAGGCACTTCGGTGCCTCCGGGGCGTTCGCATGATGAGCTAGGGGCGTATACGTGTGCTTGTACGATCTGGCGCACCGTGCCGTCCTGCGTGCACGGTGGCCGGGTCGAGCGGGCACGCACCCCTAGAGACGCCGAGCGCGGACCCCGGGACGGGGCCGCGCCCGCTCCCGCCGCCCCCTGGCGCCGCGGCCGCATCGCATGGAGGAGTGAAGACTGTGGGACGACTCTTCGGCACCGACGGGGTGCGGGGCATCGCCAACGCCGATCTGACCGCCGAGCTGGCGCTCGGACTGTCGGTGGCGGCGGCCCACGTGCTGGCGGAGGCGGGCGACTACGCCGGCCAGCGGCCGGTTGCGGTGGTCGGCCGCGACCCGCGCGCCTCGGGCGAGTTCCTGGAGGCCGCCGTGGTGGCGGGCCTGGCCAGCGCCGGCGTGGACGTCCTGCGGGTCGGTGTGCTGCCCACCCCGGCGGTGGCGTACCTCACCGGCGCGCTGGGCGCCGACTTCGGGGTGATGCTCTCCGCCAGCCACAACGCGATGCCCGACAACGGCGTGAAGTTCCTGGCCCGCGGCGGCCACAAGCTCGACGACGAGCTGGAGGACCGGATCGAGGCCCTCTACACCGAGCACCGCACCGGCGCCCCCTGGGCCCGCCCCACCGGCGCCGGCGTCGGCCGGGTCCGCGACTACGACGAGGGCTTCGACGCCTACGTCGCCCACCTCATCGGGGTGCTGCCGAACCGCCTCGACGGCCTCAAGATCGTGCTGGACGAGGCGCACGGCGCGGCCTCCCGGGTCTCCCCGGAGGCGTTCTCCCGGGCCGGCGCGGACGTCATCACCCTCGGCGCCCGCCCGGACGGCCTGAACATCAACGACGGCTGCGGCTCCACCCACCTGGGGCTGCTGCGCGCCGCCGTCATCGAGCACGGCGCGGACCTGGGCATCGCGCACGACGGTGACGCCGACCGCTGCCTGGCCGTCGACGCCGCCGGCAACGAGGTGGACGGCGACCAGATCCTCGCCGTCCTGGCGCTGGCGCTGCGCGAGCGGGACGCGCTGCGCGAGAACACCGTCGTCGGCACCGTGATGTCCAACCTGGGCTTCAAGCTGGCCATGGAGCGCGAGGGCATCACCTTCGTGCAGACCGCGGTCGGCGACCGCTACATCCTGGAGGAGATGAAGCGGCACGGCTACGCCCTCGGCGGCGAGCAGTCCGGCCACGTCATCGTCCTCGACCACGCCACCACCGGCGACGGCACCCTCACCGGCCTGCTGCTGGCCGCCCGGGTGGCGGCGACGGGCACGTCGCTCGCCGAGCTGGCCGCCGTCATGGACCGGCTGCCGCAGGTGCTGGTGAACGTGCCCGACGTGGACAAGAGCCGGGTCGGCGAGACGGCCGAGCTGGCCGCCGCCGTCACCGCGGCCGAGGTCGAGCTGGGCGCCACCGGCCGGGTGCTGCTGCGGCCGTCCGGCACGGAGCCGCTGGTCCGCGTCATGGTGGAGGCGGCCGACATCGACCACGCCACGGCGGTCGCGGGCCGGCTGGCCGACGTGGTGAAGGCCACGCTGGGCTGAGCCGCGGCGGACCGCTCCACGGGCTCCTCCACGGGCTCCCGGCTCCCACGAGGCGGGAGCCCGTCCGGCTGCCGGGGCGGGCCGCTCCGCGCGTCCCTACAGCTTGCGCAGGGAGAGCCGGCGGACGGTGTGGCCGGGGCCCTTGCGCAGCACCAGCGTGGCGCGGCTGCGGGTGGGCAGGACGTTCTGCTCCAGGTTGGGCAGGTTGACGGTGCGCCAGATCATCCGGGCGTAGTCCACGGCCTCCTCCTCGGGCACCTGCGTGTACCGGCGGAAGTAGGAGTCGGGGTCCTGGAACGCCGTCTCGCGCAGCTTCCGGAACCGGCCGAGGTACCACTGCTCGATGTCCTCGGTGCGCGCGTCCACGTACACGCTGAAGTCGAAGTGGTCGGCCAGCCCGATCCTGGTCAGGCCGTCCTTGCCGGGCAGCGTCGGCTGGAGCACGTTCAGGCCCTCGACGATGAGGATGTCGGGGCGGCGCACCGTCTTCACCTCGCCGGGCACGATGTCGTAGACGAGGTGCGAGTAGACGGGCGCGGTCACCTCGGGGCGGCCGGCCTTCACGTCGGCCACGAAACGGGTCAGGGCCCGCCGGTCGTACGACTCCGGGAACCCCTTGCGGGCCATCAGGCCGCGCCGCTCCAGCTCCGCGTTGGGCAGCAGGAACCCGTCCGTGGTGACCAGCTCCACCCGGGGGTGCTCGGGCCAGCGGGCCAGCAGCGCCTGGAGCAGCCGCGCGGTGGTCGACTTGCCCACGGCCACGCTGCCGGCCACCCCGATCACGAACGGCGTCCCCGGCTGCGCCCCCGGCCCGCCCGCGGCGGCGCCCAGGAAGGTGTTGAGGGCGCCGCGCAGCCCGCTGTGGGCGGCCACGTACAGGTTGAGCAGCCGGGACAGCGGCAGGTAGACGTCCACCACCTCGGTGAGGTCCACGACGTCGCCGAGGCCGCGCAGCCGCTCCACCTCGTCGGCGGTCAGCGGCAGCGGTGTTCGCTCGCGCAGGGCGCTCCACTGCTCCCGGGTGAGGTCGACGAAGGGGCTCGCGGGGGCGGCGTGCCCGGACGGCGTGGCGGGCGGCTTGGCGGATGGGGTGCGCACGCCGCCATTCTCCTGCGTGACCAGGTACGGGCGCGGGGCGGGGGTGCGCCGGCCGGCGCGGGCCGCGACCCTCACGACGTGCGTTTTCGTCCCCACGGCGGACGGCGGCTTCCGCCGTTTCCGCCGTTTCCGCTGCTTCTGCCGTTTCCGCCGCTGCCACCGCACCGGCTTCCCGCGCCGGCTTCCCGCGCCGGCTTCCCGAGGCGGGCTGCGGCGGGCTGCGGCGGGCTGCGGCGGGGGGAGGGCGCCGCGCCCTAAGCTGGCCCGCATGGACGGCAAGGGCGCGCGCGCCGCGCGGGGTACGGGACGGACGGCGGTCCGATGATCGTCGGCGTGGGCATCGACGTGGCCGAGATCGCCCGCTTCGAGGAGGCCATGGCCCGCACCCCGGGCCTGGCCGGGCGGCTCTTCACCCCCGCCGAGCTGCTGCTGCCCTCCGGCGCTGCCCGCGGCTCGGCCTCCCTGGCGGCCCGGTTCGCCGCGAAGGAGGCCCTGGCCAAGGCCCTGGGCGCCCCCGGCGGCCTCCAGTGGCTCGACGCCGAGGTCAGCACGGAGCCCTCCGGCCGGCCCCGGCTCACCGTCAAGGGCACGATCGCCGCCCGCGCGCGGGAGCTCGGGGTGCGGAGCTGGCACATCTCGCTCTCCCACGACGCGGGCGTCGCCTCCGCGGTGGTCATCGCCGAGGGCGCCGAGGGGTGAGCGGCGGGCCGGATCGGCCCGCCGGGCACTCGATCGCGACAGGATCACGGCGAGTTCGCGCCGAGCAGGCGTCGGACCCCGGCCGGACCGCGCAGCCGGTACGCCGTCTCGCGCGACGACGCGTACACGGCGGGAGAGACGACCACGACCGGCTCGTGGCCGGCGCGCGGGACGACGACCTCCTCGCGGTCGGCGACGACGCTGTCCGGAACCTCCGCGTGGCGAGCGCGGGAACCCGGGTACGCCATGGCCTTCAGGGCGGTTCACCCCGTCCGCGCTGTCGTGGGGGAGGCGTACTCAGAACCGCGGGTCCGGGAAGCCGCGTCGCGCGTGGATCACCCGTCGGGTCGGCCGGTGACCGCCGCCGGAGCCGGGGAGGCGAACCCGCTGGGCCCGGCCGGGTGACATGCGGGCCGGGGGAGAGGTTCGTAAGCTCGGGCTGACGGCGAGCCGGGAGGGCGCGGGATGAGGTACGGGCACAGCGTGGCCGCGGTGCGGCGGGCCGAGGAAGCGCTCATGGCGCGGCTGCCGGAGGGCGCGCTGATGCAGCGTGCCGCGGCGGGCCTGGCGGCGGCGGGGGCGGACGTCCTCGGGCGGGTGTACGGGGCGCGGGTGGTGGTGCTGACGGGCAGCGGTTCCAACGGCGGTGACGCCTTGTTCGCCGCGGCCCGGCTGCTGCGCCGGGGCGCCGCCGGTACGGCGGTGCTGCTCGCGCCGGAGCGGGCGCACGCCGCCGGGCTGGCAGCGTTCCGGGCGGCAGGCGGCCGGGTGGTCGGCGCGGCGGACGGCCCGCGCGCGGTCGCGGCCGCGGACCTGGTCTTCGACGGGATCACCGGCATCGGCGGCAAGGGCGGCCTGCGCCCCGAGGCGGAGCGGCTCGCGGCGGCGGCCGAGCACTCGCCCGCCGCCGTGCTGGCCGTCGACCTGCCGAGCGGGGTCGACGCCGACACCGGCGAGGTGACGGGACCGGCCGTCCGGGCCGACGCCACCGTCACCTTCGGCACGTACAAGCCCGGGCTGCTCGTGGACCCGGCGGCGGAGCGGGCCGGCGCGCTGCGGCTGGTCGACATCGGCCTGGCCGACGAGCTGGGCGCCCCCGAGTTGGAGGCGCTGCAGCACGCCGACGTGGCCGCGCTGCTGCCGCGGCCGGGCGGGGAGAGCGACAAGTACCGGCGGGGCGTCGTCGGCGTCGCCGCCGGGTCCGAGCAGTACCCGGGCGCGGCCGTCCTCGCCGTCTCCGGGGCGCTGCGCGGCGGCGCCGGGGCCGTCCGCTACAGCGGCCCGGGGGCGCCGCCGTCCTGGCCGCGCACCCCGAGGCGCTGGTCTCCGCCGCCGGCCCGCACCAGGCGGGCCGGGTCCAGGCGTGGGTGGTCGGGCCCGGCCTCGGCGACACCCCGCAGGCGCGTACCGCCGTCGACGAGGTGCTCGCCTCCGAAGTGCCCGCGCTGGTCGACGCCGACGGCCTGCGCCTGCTGACCCCCGAGGCGCTGCGCGGCCGCACCGCCCCCGTCCTGATCACCCCGCACGCCGGGGAGGCCGCGGCGCTGCTCGGCTGGGAGCGGGCGGAGGTGGAGGCGCGGCGGCTACGGGCGGTCCGCGAACTCGCCGCGCGGTTCGGGGTGACGGCGCTGCTCAAGGGCTCCACCACGCTGGTCGCCGACCCGGACCCGGCGGTGCCGGTGCGGGTGAACGCCACCGGTACGGCGTGGCTGGCCACCGCGGGCAGCGGCGACGTGCTGTCGGGGCTGGCCGGTTCGCTGCTGGCGGCGGGCCTGGCCCCGCGCGACGCCGCCTCCGTCGCCGCCTACCTGCACGGCCTGGCCGCCCGGCTGAGCAGCGTCCCGCTGACCGCCCTCGACCTCGCGGCGGCGCTCCCGGCGGCCTGGCAGAACGTGACGGGCTAGTGCCTCTCCCGGCGGGGTGTGCCCCGCTCGCCGTCCTGGGACGGCCGGCGGGGTGTGCCCCGCTCGCCGTCCTGGGACGGGCCTTCGCGGCGTCGGCCGAAAGCGTCACGTAGGCCCCTACGGGGCCTGCCGGCCGCCTGGCGATCGCCCGCACCAGGACACCTCGCCACCGGGCGGACCCTGCCGGTCACGGCGCCAGTGGCTGCGGGCCGGCGCCGAGGGGCCGTGCGGCGGCGGCCTCCCCACCCCGGCCCGGCGTCAGGCGGCGGAGACGCGCCTCCCGTCCGGGGCCGCCCTGAGGCGGCGGAGGCCCGCGGGCCTGAGAGACTGGCCGGAAAGGAACGACGCCGCAAGGACTTCCATGGACCTCCGAGCTCACGCCCGCATCGACCTCGACGCCTTGCGCGGCAACGTCGTCGCGCTCCGCGCCAAGGCGCCCCAGTCGGCCTTCATGGCCGTCGTGAAGGCCGACGCCTACGGCCACGGCATGGTCCCCTGCGCCCGCGCCGCGCGCGAGGCCGGCGCGGGGTGGCTGGGCGTGGCCACCCCCGAGGAGGCGCTGGCGCTGCGCGCGGCCGGCCTCGACGGCCCGGTGCTGTGCTGGCTGTGGACGCCCGGCGGACCCTGGCGGGCGTGCGTCGAGGCCGGTATCGACGTGACGGTGAGCGCGCTGTGGGCCCTGGACGAGGTGGTCGCCGCCGCGACCGCCGCCGGCCGGCCCGCCCGGGTGCAGCTGAAGATCGACGCCGGCCTCGGCCGCAACGGCGCCCAGCCCGCCGACTGGCCGGCCCTCACGGCCGCCGCCCGCGCCGCCGAGCGGGCCGGCCGGGTCCGGGTCACCGGCGTGTGGGCCCACTTCTCCTGCGCGGACGAGCCCGAGCACCCGTCCATCGCCGCCGAGCTGGCGGTCTTCCGCACCGCCCTGGAGCAGGCCGCCGAGGCCGGACTCACCCCCGAGGTGCGGCACATCGCCAACTCGCCCGCGGTCCTGACCCTCCCCGAGGCCCACTTCGACCTGGTGCGGCCGGGCGTGGCGATGTACGGGATCTCACCGGTGCCGCAGCTCGGCGGCCCGGCCGACTTCGGGCTGCGGCCGGTGATGACGCTCACCGCGCGGCTCGCCTCCGTCAAGCGGGTGCCCGGCGGCCACGGCGTCTCCTACGGCCGCCAGTACGTCACCCCGGGCGAGACCACGCTCGCGCTGGTCCCGCTGGGGTACGGGGACGGCGTGCCGCGGCACGCCTCGGGCACCGGCCCGGTCCTGGTGGCCGGCAAGTGGCGGACGATCGCCGGCCGGGTGGCCATGGACCAGTTCGTGGTGGACCTCGGCGGCGACGTGGCCGAGCCCGGCGACACCGCGGTGCTCTTCGGCCCGGGTGACCAGGGCGAACCCACCGCCGAGGACTGGGCGCGGGCCTGCGGCACCATCGCGTACGAGATCGTCGCCCGCGTCGGGGCCCGGGTGCCCCGGGTCCACACGGGGGTGGCGTGACCGCCGCGGGTCGCCGCCCCTCGGAGGAGCGTCCGTCGGGGGAGTGTCCGTCGGGGGAGCGGGTGGCGCGTGGCTGAGCGGGGTACGTGGGAGAAGGCCGGGCTGGTCGGCGCCGTGATCGGCGTCGTCGCGGCCGGCGCGGCGGCGGGCGTGGCGATCGAACGCGCCACCGTGGGCCGCGACGTGCGCCGCAAGGCGCTGCTGGCGCTGGACGCCGCCGGCCCCTACGGCAGCCTCCACGGCACCCCCGGGTCCGCCACCGCCGAGGACGGCACGGAGCTGTACTACGAGGTCGAGGAGCCCGAGGAGCCCGACGCGGCGGAGGGTGAGGGGGCCCCGCGGCTGACGGTCGTCTTCTCGCACGGCTACTGCCTGAGCCAGGACTCCTGGCACTTCCAGCGGGCGGCCCTGCGCGGCGCCGTCCGGACCGTGTTCTGGGACCAGCGCAGCCACGGCCGCAGTGGGCGCGGCAGGGACCAGGCGGACGGCGGCGCGGTCACCATCGACCAGCTCGGCCGCGATCTGAAGGCCGTCCTGGACGCCGCCGTGCCGACCGGCCCGGTGGTGCTGGCCGGCCACTCGATGGGCGGTATGACGGTGCTGGCCTTCGCCGAGCAGTACCCGCGGTACGTGCGCGAGCGGGTGGCCGGGTGGCGCTGCTGGCCAGTTCGGCGGGCAAGCTCGGGGCGGTCACCTTCGGGCTGCCGGCCGCCGGCGCGCGGGCCTTCCGGGCGGTCGCCCGGGCCTGCTGCGGGTGATGGGGCGCCAGGCGGAGCTGGTCGAACGCGGCCGGCGGGCCACCGCGGAGCTGTTCACCGGCGTGGTCAAGCGGTACAGCTTCGGCACCGGCGGGGTGGACCCGGGGGTGGCCCGGTTCGCCGAGCGGCTGATCGAGGCCACCCCGATCGACGTGGTCGCCGAGTTCTACCCGGCCTTCGCCGAGCACGAGAAGGGCGACGCGCTGGCCGTGCTGGAGGGGCTGCCCGCGCTGGTGCTGGGCGGGGAGGAGGACCTGCTGACGCCGAAGGCGCACAGCGCGGAGATCGCCGAGCGGCTGCCGGGCGCCCGGCTGGTCCTCGTCCCCGGTGCCGGGCACATGGTGCTGCTCGAACGGCCCGACGTCACCGACGCCGCCCTCGCCGGGCTGGTCACGGCCGCCGCGGACCGGGCGGGCGCCGCCGTCCCGGACCGGCTGCGCGCCCTGGCGGACACCTGCGGCGCGTAGCATTCGCCTCCATGGGCACACCGCACGACCCCCGCGCAACGGCCGGCACCGCCGAGGACACCCCCGAGGTCCGGATCACCGTACGCACCGCCGAGCACATGCGTGAGCTGGGCCGGCGCCTGGCCGCGCTGCTGGGCCCGGGCGACCTCGTCCTGCTCACCGGGGAGCTGGGCGCCGGCAAGACGACGCTCACCCGGGGCCTGGGGGAGGGGCTGGGCGTGCGGGGCGCCGTCACCTCGCCGACGTTCGTGATCGCCCGGGTGCACCCCTCGCTCACCGACGGCCCGGCCCTGGTCCACGTCGACGCCTACCGGCTGGGCGGCGGCCTGGACGAGATGGAGGACCTGGACCTCGACGTCTCGCTGCCGGAGTCCGTGGTCGTCGTGGAGTGGGGCGAGGGCAAGGTGGAGGACCTCTCCGACGCCCGCCTCCAGGTCGTCATCGGCCGCGCCATCGGCACCCCGGCCGCCGCCGGCCCGGTCGGTGACGCCTACCTGGTCGATGTCGACGGCATCGACGGCATCGACGGCGTCGAAGACCTCGAAGACGACGAGGCCGCCGACGAGGCCGAGTACGCCGACGAGACGGACGCGACAGAGGCCGCCGAGGACGTCCGCGAGGTCACGGTGCTCGGCATCGGCCCCGCTGGTCCGGCCTGGACCTCACCCCGCTGGCCCGTTAGGGGCCGGCGCTGGGCCCGGCGCCGAGCCGCGCCGGGGCCGCCGCTTGATCGATGGGGCCGTCGGTCGGGCGCGGTCATCAGCGGCTGCGGCCGTCGTGCCGCGCGGCGGCGGGGAGCCTCAGCCGCCGGTCGTCGCGGCAGGCCGCCACGAGGGTGGCCCACGGGGCCCCGTGGAGCGGCGGCGCGGCCCGGAGGTCGTCGGCCCGCGCCTACCCGTCGTCCGCCGCCCCCGCCGCCCCTGCCGCCACCCACGTCGCCCCCACCCGCTCGCCGCCCCTCGCGCGTCGCCCGCGCCACCCGCATCGCCCGCGCCACCCACGTCGCAGCGCGGCGGCGGGTCGTGACGCGCGTTACGCCGACATCATGTCGGGAAGATGTTGCGTGAGGGCGCGCCCCCGTGATCTGCTGGTGGGGAGCATCTTCTTAGGGTTACCTAACTTCGCTTCCGGGGAGGCGTCATGCCGGCCCACCACTCGCAGGACCAGTCCGCAGAGTCCGCCGCGGCGGCCGCTCACCGCCGCCCCGATCCGGCCTCGGCCCCTTCTGTCCGGGCCGTGCTGGCGGCCTGTGCCGCCGCCCGTACCGTCTCCACGCCGCCCGGCGGCGCGCCGGAGGCGGACCGTGGCGCCCACGTCGCGACGCACCCCGCGCCGGAAGGCCGCTGACCGAGCCGTACGTTCACCCGGAAGGGTGGAGCACTCTTTCCGCCTCGGTCCTCGGGTCAGCCCGGCCGGCCCGGCTCGGAGGTCCGCGCCCGCGTCGTCGGCTCCGCCCACGGGGCCACCTGGTCCGTCGCCGAGTCCGGGTCGTACGGCGTCAGGGGCGCGCCGGCCGAGGGCGTGTCCGTCGATGCCGATCCGCCGCCCGCCCCGTCCGGTGCCCGCCCGCCCCGCTGGACGGCCTGCTGGACGGCGGGCGGGCGCCGGGCGTGCGGGGCGTGGGACGCCTGCGCCGTGAGCAGCGCCAGGACGCCCACCGCCGTGCCGAAGAGCCCGGTCACCGCCAGCCCCGACCCGAACCGCGCCATCGCCGCCGACCTCCCGTGCGACCGCCCCGCCCGTCTGCCGCGCCGGGCCGTCCCCGGATGCCCGGGGGCGCAAAAGGCGGCAGATGCGGCTTTTGTCTGGTTTCCGTCGGGTGTGACGGTAGCAGGGAGCCCTACCGGCGCCGCGACGCCGCGGGCGCGCGCCGTACGCTGGGTTCGTGCTTCTGCTTGCCTTCGACACCGCCACGCCCGCCGTCACCGCGGCCCTCCACGACGGGGAGCGGGTGCTGGCCGAATCCACCGTGGTGGACGCGCGCCGGCACGGCGAACTGCTGGTGCCGGCCGTCGACCGGGTGCTGGCCACCGCCGGCCGGGTCCTCGCCGACGTCACCGGGATCGTGGTCGGCACCGGC
This sequence comes from Actinacidiphila yeochonensis CN732, assembly GCF_000745345.1. Lineage (NCBI taxonomy): Bacteria > Bacillati > Actinomycetota > Actinomycetes > Kitasatosporales > Streptomycetaceae > Actinacidiphila > Actinacidiphila yeochonensis. The sequence continues at coordinate 1,976,561 of NZ_JQNR01000005.1, forward strand.
CCCGGCCCCTACACCGGGCTGCGCGTCGGCCTGGTCACCGCCGCGTCCTTCGGCGACGCCCTGGGGGTGCCCGTGCACGGGGTGTGCACCCTTGACGGCCTGGCCTGGGCGGCCGGCGAGGCCGGGCTCGACGGCGCCTTCACGGTGGCCACCGACGCCCGCCGCAAGGAGGTCTACTGGGCCCGTTACGACGGCCCGCTGCACCGGGTGGAGGGCCCCTCCGTCGACCGCCCCGCCGACATCGCCGCCGAGACGGCCGCGCTGCCCTGCGTGGGCCCCGGCGGCACGCTCTACCCGGACACCTTCACCGACACCCGCGCCGACCCGGCCCACCAGTCGGCCGGCGCGCTGGCCGCGGTCGCCGCGCGCCGGATCGCGGCCGGCGAGCCCGCCGAGCCGGTCCGGCCGCTGTACCTGCGCCGCCCGGACGCCCAGGTGCCGGCCGGCTACAAGGCGGTCCTGCCGCAGTGACCGACACCGAGACCGCCGCGGCCGAGCCGGACGTGCCCCTCGCGCCCGCGGCCCCCGGCGTCGTCCTGCGCGACATGCGCTGGTGGGACCTGGACGCCGTGATCGCCCTGGAGCAGGAGCTCTTCCCCGAGGACGCCTGGTCGCGCGGCATGTTCTGGTCCGAACTCGCCGACACCCGGTACCCCGGGGCGGGCCGCCGCTACGTCGTCGCCGAGACAGCCGGGAGCGCCGCGACCGCCGGGGGACCGGCGCGGAGGCCGGCGCGCCGCCGCGGATCGTCGGGTACGCCGGCTTCTCCGCCGTCGCCGGCACCGGGGACGTCCAGACCATCGCCACCGCGCGGGACCAGTGGGGCACCGGCCTCGGCTCCCGGCTGCTCACCGAGCTGCTGCGCGCCGCGACGGCCGCCGAGTGCCACGAGGTGCTGCTGGAGGTGCGGGTGGACAACCCCCGCGCCCAGCGGCTCTACCGGCGCTTCGGCTTCGAGCCCATCGGCGTGCGCCGGGGCTACTACCAGCCGGGCAACGTCGACGCGCTCGTCATGCGCCTCGCCGACCCGGCACGTGACTACCCGCTCGTCGAGGAAGGCTGAAACCGATGGCGGACGAACCCCTGGTACTGGGCATCGAGACCTCCTGCGACGAGACCGGCGTCGGTGTCGTACGCGGCCACACGCTGCTGGCCGACGCGATCGCCTCCAGCGTCGACGAGCACGCCCGCTACGGCGGCGTGGTCCCCGAGGTGGCCAGCCGCGCCCACCTGGAGGCGATGGTCCCCACCGTGCAGCGCGCCCTCGCGGAGGCCGGGGTGCGCGCCCAGGACCTGGACGGCATCGCGGTGACCGCCGGGCCCGGCCTGGCGGGCGCGCTGCTGGTCGGCGTCTCGGCGGCCAAGGCGTACGCCTACGCGCTCGGCAAGCCGCTGTACGGGGTCAACCACCTCGCCTCGCACATCTGCGTCGACCAGCTCGAACACGGCCCGCTGCCCGAGCCGACGATGGCGCTGCTGGTCTCCGGCGGCCACTCCTCGCTCCTGCTGGCCCCCGACATCACCAGCGACGTGCGGCCGCTCGGCGCCACCATCGACGACGCGGCCGGCGAGGCGTTCGACAAGGTGGCCCGGGTGCTCGGCCTGGGCTTCCCCGGCGGCCCGGTCATCGACCGGTACGCCCGCGACGGCGACCCGGAGGCCATCGCCTTCCCGCGCGGCCTGACCGGCGGCAAGGACCCGCGCTACGACTTCTCCTTCTCCGGCCTGAAGACGGCCGTCGCCCGCTGGGTCGAGGCCCGCCGCCGCGACGGCCAGGACGTGCCCGTCGCCGACGTGGCCGCGTCCTTCCAGGAGGCCGTGGCCGACGTGCTGACCCGCAAGGCGGTGCGCGCCTGCAAGGACAACGGCGTGGACCACCTCATGATCGGTGGCGGCGTGGCCGCCAACTCCCGGCTGCGGGCGATGGCCCAGCGCCGCTGCGAGGACGCCGGCATCCGGCTGCGGGTGCCCCGCCCGGGCCTGTGCACCGACAACGGCGCGATGGTGGCCGCGCTCGGCGCCGAGATGGTCGCGCGCGGCCGGTCCGCCTCCAGCCTGGAGCTGCCGGCCGACTCCTCGCTGCCCGTCACCGAGGTCTCCGTACCCGGCCCCGGCCCCGCCGCCGACGGCCCCGCGCACGGCGGCACGCACGGACACGGCCACGCCGGGCAGCACACCCACGGCCACGGGCCCGGTCACGGCCACCAGCACACGCACGACCACGTGCACGAGTTGAGCAAAGAGAACCTCTACGGATGAGCGTCACACTGATGTGGGAGGCCGCCGCCACCGACGGCGACGGCGAGCGGCTGCTGTCCTGGGCGCGGAGCCAGCGCCTGGACGGCGAACCGCAACGGGTGGAGTACCTCACCGCCCCCGGCGAACGCGTGCTGGTCATCACCTGGTGGGACGCGGCCTACGACGCCAAGGTGCCCGAACTGCCTGACCCGCCGGAGGAGCTGGTGCGCCGCCGCGTCCACCGCTGGCGCTTCACCTCGGTCTCCGTCCGCCCCTGACGGAGGCGACGGGCCGGCCGGGGCCGACGGGCCCGCCCGGGCCGACAGGCTCGCCGGGCCGACCTGCCGGGGTGCCGACAGGTCGACAGGCTGGAACGGCCGGCAGGTCGGCAGGACGGTCGGCACCCGAGCCCGCGGGCTGAGGCGCCGGGGCGTCGAGGCCGGTCAGCCGGCGCTGCCGCCGTCCCGCAGCGGTGCCCCGACCAGCATCGACGGCGCCCCCGCGACCCGGGTCAGGAAGACCACCGCCTCGTTCGGCCCCTGCGGCCGCACCCGGCGCCGCACCTCCTCCGGCTCCACCGCAGAGCCGCGCTTCTTCACCGTCAGCCGGCCCACCCCGCGCTCCCGCAGCAGCGCCTTGAGCCGCTTGAGGTTGAACGGCAGCACGTCGGTGATCTCGTATCCGGCCGCGTACGGCGTCGGACGCGCCGCGTCCGCCGTCACGTAGGCGATCGTCGGGTCGACCAGGCCGCCGCCCAGCTCCTCTGCGACCGCCGCCACCAGGTGGGCGCGCACCACCGCGCCGTCCGGCTCGTACAGGTACCGCCCCACCGGCCGGACCAGCGCCTCGGGCGGCGGCCCCGCCCCGGTCAGCGAGGCACCGCCCGGCAGCAGCGTGGCCCGCACCGTGCCCGGGCCGGTGCCGAACCACAGGGCGGCCTCCTTGACGTCGCCCCGGTCCGAGACCCACTCCGCCTCGGCCTCCTCCGGCACCGCCTCGTGCGGGATGCCCGGCGCCGCCTTCACCGCCGCGAACGGCACCGCCCGTGCCGCGCCCACCGCCCACGACAGCGGCGGCGAGTACGCCTCGGGGTCGAAGGTGCGGCCCCGCCCGGTCCGCCGCGCCGGGTCGACGAAGACCGCGTCGCACCCCTCCCGCCCGGCCGGATCGACCTCCGTGACGTCCGCGCAGCGCACCTCCACCAGCTCCGACAGGCCCAGTGCCGCGACGTTCGCCGCCGCCACCGCGCACGTCAGCGGGTCCCGGTCCACGGCCAGCACCTCGATGCCGGCCCGGGCCAGCGCCATGACGTCGCCGCCGATCCCCGAGCACAGGTCCGCCACCCGCCGCACCCCCAGCTCCCGGAACCGCCGCGCCCGGTACGCCGCCACCGTCGCGCGGGTGGCCTGCTCGACGCCGGCCGGCGTGAAGTACATCCGCGCCGCGTCCTCCGGCGCGAACTTCGCCGCCGCCCGCTGCCGCAGCCGCGCCTGCCCCAGCGCGGCCGACACCAGCGGGGCGTCGTACCGCCGCCGCAACCGGGTGGCCGTGGCCAGCTCGTCGGCCGGATCGTGGTCGCGCAGTTCAGCGAGCAGCTCCTGCCCGGCCGGCCCGGCCAGCGCTGCGAGGTCCTCAGGTGTCACCCGCACATTGTGCGGGGTCGCCCGCCCCCCGGCCGCCGGCCCTCGCCTCGGCGTTCCCCCGTAGGCCGTTCCGGGGGCGTTCCCGTGCCGTTCCGGGCCGCTCCGGCGCGACACACCTTGGGATGCCGCATTGGCACTCAGCTTGACCGAGTGCTAAGCGCGTCCTAGTCTCGGTTCTGGCACTCGGCCGCGCCGAGTGCCAGACACTCAGCGACGGGCAGGTCCGGCACCCGCGACGACGGGCCTACCAGGTCGCCGACCCATACAGACACTCCCGTGAGCCCTTTGAAGGGGGAGGTCGGATCGTGACGACCGCCAGCACCAAGGTTGCCATCAAGCCGCTTGAGGACCGCATCGTGGTCCAGCCGCTCGACGCCGAGCAGACCACGGCCTCCGGCCTGGTCATCCCGGACACCGCCAAGGAGAAGCCCCAGGAGGGCGTCGTCCTGGCCGTGGGCCCGGGCCGCTTCGAGGACGGCAAGCGCCTGCCGCTCGACGTCTCCGTCGGCGACGTCGTGCTCTACAGCAAGTACGGCGGCACCGAGGTGAAGTACAACGGCGAGGAGTACCTCGTCCTCTCGGCGCGCGACGTCCTCGCGATCGTCGAGAAGTAAGTCCCGGCTCCACAGCGCAGCCGTGATCCCGCCCCGGAATCTCCGTGCCCTTCTCCGGCCGGGCTCCGGGGCGGTTTCGTTTGACGACTGACGAGACTGACGAGCAGACGTCGAAGACAGCGAAGACGACGAGCAGACGAGGTAGTTCGCAGGCATGGCCAAGATCCTGAAGTTCGACGAGGACGCCCGTCGCGCCCTTGAGCGCGGCGTCAACAAGCTCGCCGACACCGTGAAGGTGACCATCGGTCCCAAGGGCCGCAACGTGGTCATCGACAAGAAGTTCGGCGCCCCGACCATCACCAACGACGGCGTGACCATCGCCCGCGAGGTGGAGCTCGAGGACCCGTACGAGAACCTGGGCGCGCAGCTGGTGAAGGAGGTGGCGACCAAGACCAACGACATCGCGGGCGACGGCACCACCACCGCCACCGTGCTGGCCCAGGCGCTGGTCCGCGAGGGCCTGCGCAACGTGGCCGCGGGTGCCTCCCCGGCCTCCCTGAAGAAGGGCATCGACGCGGCCGTCAAGGCCGTCTCCGAGGACCTCCTCGCCAGCGCCCGCGCCATCGAGGGCAAGGACGACATCGCCGCCGTCGCCGCGCTGTCCGCGCAGGACCAGCAGGTCGGCGAGCTCATCGCCGAGGCGATGGACAAGGTCGGCAAGGACGGTGTCATCACCGTCGAGGAGTCCAACACCTTCGGCCTGGAGCTGGACTTCACCGAGGGCATGGCCTTCGACAAGGGCTACCTGTCGCCGTACTTCGTCACCGACCAGGAGCGTATGGAGGCCGTCCTCGACGACCCGTACGTGCTGATCCACCAGGGCAAGATCTCCTCCATCCAGGAGCTGCTGCCGCTGCTGGAGAAGATCATCCAGGCCAACAGCTCCAAGCCGCTGCTGGTCATCGCCGAGGACGTCGACGGCGAGGCGCTGTCGACCCTGGTCGTCAACAAGATCCGCGGCACCTTCAACGCCGTCGCGGTGAAGGCCCCCGGCTTCGGTGACCGCCGCAAGGCCATGCTGGGCGACATCGCCACGCTGACCGGCGCGACCGTCATCGCCGAGGAGGTCGGCCTCAAGCTGGAGCAGGCCGGTCTGGACCTGCTGGGCACCGCCCGCCGCATCACCGTCACCAAGGACGACACCACCATCGTCGACGGTGCCGGCGACAAGGCCGAGATCGAGGGCCGCGTCGGCCAGATCAAGGCCGAGATCGCCACCACCGACTCCGACTGGGACCGCGAGAAGCTCCAGGAGCGCCTCGCGAAGCTGGCCGGCGGCGTGTGCGTGATCCGGGTCGGCGCCGCCACCGAGGTGGAGCTGAAGGAGAAGAAGCACCGCCTGGAGGACGCGATCTCCGCGACCCGCGCGGCCGTCGAGGAGGGCATCGTCTCCGGCGGTGGCTCCGCGCTGGTGCACGCCGTCAAGGTGCTCGCCGACAACCTCGGCAAGGAGGGCGACGAGGCCACCGGTGTCGCCGTCGTCCGCCGCGCCGCCGTCGAGCCGCTGCGCTGGATCGCCGAGAACGCCGGCCTGGAGGGCTACGTCATCACCTCCAAGGTCGCCGAGCTGGAGAAGGGCAACGGCTTCAACGCCGCCACCGGCGAGTACGTCGACCTGGTCAAGGCCGGCGTCATCGACCCGGTGAAGGTCACCCGCTCCGCCCTGGAGAACGCGGCGTCCATCGCCTCCCTGCTGCTCACCACCGAGACCCTGGTGGTCGAGAAGAAGGAAGAGGAGCCGGAGGCGGCCGCCGGGCACGGCCACGGCCACTCCCACTGAGGGTCCCACTGAGGGTTCCCCCTGAGGTCGCGTCGAGAGCCGCCTGGCGGCACCGCTGACGCCGACGTCGAACGGCCCGGCCCCGGGCACCGTCTCCGCACGGTGCCCGGGGCCGGGCCGCTTCTCGTCTCCGGTCTTCCGTCGCGAGGAGCCGCGTCCCCGCGCCCGGTTCAGCGGCGCGGGTCGTACCGGCGCCCGGCCCGGGTGGAGACCCGGCCGTAGAGGGAGGCCGGCACGTGCCGGGCGAGGGCGACGGCCGCCTTGTAGCGGACGGACGGCACCGACACCACCCGGCCGCGCGCCAGGTCGCGGACGGCCGCCGCGGCCACCGCGTCCGCGTCCAGCCAGGCGAAGGACGGCAGCCGGGAGGCGTCCATGCCCGCCCGCTGGTGGAACTCGGTACGCACGAACCCCGGGCACAGCGCCGTGAGGCGCACCCCGGAGCCGCTCAGCTCCTGCGCCAGCCCCTCCGTGAACCGCACCACCCACGCCTTGCTGGCCGAGTAGGTGCCGCGCGGCATGAACGCCGCCACCGAGGCGACGTTCAGCACGTAGCCGCGCCGCCGCTCCCGCATCACCTCCGCCGCCGCCGAGGTCAGCCGCAGCACTGCCTCGCAGTGCAGCCGCAGCATCCGCACCTCGTCCTCGACCGGAACGTCGAGGAACCCGCCCCGGTTGCCGAAGCCCGCGTTGTTGACCAGCACGTCCACCGGGCGCTCCCGGTCCCGCAGCCGTGCCTCCACCGCCGCGACGCCCTCCCGCGTGGCGAGGTCGGCGGGCAGCACCTCCACCACGGCCCCGTGGCTCTCCCGCAGCTCCCGGGCGACCTGCTCCAGCCGCTCCGCGTCCCGCGCCACCAGCACCAGCGTGTGCCGGCCCTCCCCGGGTGCGCCGCCCCCGGCCGCCAGCCGCCGGGCGAAGGCCGCCCCGAGCCCGGCGGTCGCCCCTGTCACCAGTGAAGTCGTCATGCGCACACCCTAGAAGGCGGTGTGCGGCGGCCCTGTGCGCGGAACCCCGGCCCGGCCGGCTACGGAAGGCCCAGACGCCGGCGGACCTGGGCCCGGTCCTCCGCCGGCAGCGCCTCCACCTCCGCCAGCAGCGGCAGCAGCTCCGGCTCCGCGGTGAACGCCCGGAAGCACAGCTCCACCGTGACCCCGTGGCCGGGCCGGGCCACCACCGCGATGCGGTCGCCCGCCGCCAGCTCGCCCGGCTCGACCACCCGCAGGTACGGGCCGGGCAGCGCGGCCCGGACGAACCGCCGGGTCCAGCCGCGCTCGTCCAGCCAGCCGGCGAAGGTGGCGCAGGGGATGCGCGGGCAGGACACCTCCAGCACCGCCGAGCCGATCCGCCAGCGCTCCCCGATCAGCGCGGCGTTGACGTCGATACCGGCCGTCGTCAGGTTCTCCCCGAACGAGCCGTCGGCCAGCGGCCGCCCCAACTCGCGCTGCCAGCCGTCGAGGTCCTCGCGGGCGTACGCGTAGACGGCCTGGTCGTCGCCGCCGTGGTTGGCCACGTCGTACACCCGGTCGCCGGCCAGCCCCACCGCTCCCGTGCCCTTGGGGCCTGGCGCGGCCACCGCGACCGGGCCCGCGACGGGCCGCTTGTCGATACCGGTCGTGGGCAGCCGCATCCACGGGTTGGGGCGCGGGCGGCCGATGTTGACGCTGAGCACCCGCGCGACCGCCGCCGGCCCACGTGTCCGTTCCGCCGTCTCTCCGACCGGCATCGCCGTGCCCCCTTCTCGCCTTCCCGCCTGCCTGCCGTTGCACCCTGGCTGCCGCTCAGCCCTGCCGTAGGTACGGGGTCGTCGTCGCCAGCGCGGTGAAGCCCAGCCGCTCCAGGACGGGGCGGCTCTGCTCCGACGCGTCGACCTGGAGGTAGCGGTGTCCGCGGGCCAGCGCGAGCCGGGCGCGGTGGGTGACCAGTGCCCGGTAGATCCCGCGGCCGCGCCACTCCGGGACGGTGCCGCCGCCCCACAGCCCGGCGAAGTCGGTGCCGGGGCTGAACTCGGTGCGGGCCGCGCTCACCGGCCGGCCGCCGGCCACCGCCAGGGTGATCTCCAGGTCGGGGTCGCCGAGCTGGCCGAGCAGCCGCTCCCGCAGCCGGTCCGCGCTGTCGCCGAACGCCCGCGCGTGGACCTCGGCCACGAGCTCCACCCCCGCGGCGTCGGTGACCCGCTCCAGCCGCACGCCCGCGGGCGGCGCCGCGCCCTCCGCCGCCGCGACCTCGGCCGCCTCGGCGACCAGGACCGTCTCCGGCGGCTCCGCAGCGAACCCGGCGGCGGCCAGCCGGGCGCCCAGGTCGGCGGGCCGGTCGTAGGAGTAGAGCTTCCACTCCAGCTCCCGGCCGCGGCCCGCCGGCGAGGCCAGCCACGCCAACTGCGCGGCGATGGCCGCGTCCGCCGCGGCGCCGCCTTCCTCGCCCTCGGGGAAGTCCGACCAGACCACGGCGGTCCAGTCCGCCTCCCCCTCGCCGGACTGCCGGACCACTCCGTCCGGGCCGGCCACGCCCGCGCCCCGCCGTACCTGGGCGTCGAACCGCGCCCGTACCTGTGCCGTGCCGGTGCCGTCGGCGCTGTTCGTTCCGCTCATCGTGTCCATCGCGGGCATTCCAGCACGCGCCGGAGTCCGGCTCCACCGGTTTTGGGCTGGGCGGCCCAGACGGCTGCGCGCCGCCGAAACGGCGTCAGGAGGCCTACGGGCACGGCGACGGAGCAGTCGTCAGGGCAGTCGTCAGGGCAGGGGTCCGGGCCGGGGCAGGTCGGGCGCGGCCGTGTCGACCGAGGTGAGGTGGTGTGCGGCGGCGTCCCTGAACCCGGCGGCCACCGCGGCGGCGAAGGCGTGGGCGGCGCGTGGACGGCGCTCGGGAGCGCGGCGCAGGCCGAGCCCGGGAAAGCCGGACCCCAAGCCCGGTTTCGGAAGGTGCTGGGTAATCCCAAGAGATGCTTATAGTAGAAGAATGTTCGAAGCTCGACACCTGCGCGTGCTGCGCGCCGTGGCGCTCAGCGGGTCCTTCTCGGCGGCCGGCCGCGAACTCGGCCTCACCCAGCCCGCGGTCAGCCAGCAGATGAAGGCGCTGGAGACCGCGGCCGGTACCCCGCTGCTCATCCGCGGCCCCCGCGAGACGCGCCTGACCGAGGCCGGCGAGGTGCTGGTGCGGCACGCGGCGAACGTCCTGGCCGGGTTGGCGGCGGCCGAGGAGGAGGTGGCCGCCATCGCGGGGCTGCGCGCCGGGCGGGTGCGGCTGGCCTCCTTCCCCACCGGCAGCTCGACCCTGGTGCCCAGTGCGGTGGCCGCCATGCGCGCCCACCATCCGGACACCCGAGTCTCGCTGGTCGAGGCGGAGCCGCCGCGCTCGGTGGACCTGCTGCGGGCCGGGGACTGCGACATCACCCTCGCCTTCCGCTACGCCGACCTGCCCGTTCCGGCCGAGGAGGCGTGGACCGACCTCGTGGTGCGGCCGCTGCTCACCGACCGGCTGGTCGGCGTCGTCCCGCAGGGCCACCCCCTCACGGCCCCCGGGCCGTCGGGGGAGCCGGAGCCGGTGCCGTTCGCCGCACTGGCGGAGGAGCAGTGGATCGCCGGCTGCCCGCGCTGCCGCCGCCACCTGGTGGAGGTCTGCGAACGGGCCGGCTTCGCCCCGCGGATCGACTTCGCGACCGACGACTACCCGGCGGTGGTGGGGCTGGTCGCGGCGGGGGTGGGCGTGGCGGTGCTGCCGGAGTTGGCCCTGGCGTCGGTGCGCACCGACGGGGTGGCCGTGCTGCGGCTGGCGCCCGACGTCGAGCGCGAGGTGGTGGCGCTGACCCTGCCCGACCTCGCGCACGTCCCGGCGGTCGACGTGATGCTCGGCCGGCTCGCCCGCGCCGCGCTGCGGCACCGCGCGCCGGCCCCGGCCCCGGCCGCCCGGCGCTGAGCCCGGGGGCGAGCGGGGCGGCCGAGCGAGGTGGCCGAGTGGGAAGGACCCGACGGGGAGCCGGTGGGGGAGCAGGGCTGGGGAGAGCAGGGCTGGGGGGAGCAGGGCCGGGGGAGCCGGGCCGGTCCGGTGAACTCCGCCCGGGCCGACGAGAACCCGCCTGCGCGGGTCCGGCCGGAGGGGGTCCGGCCGCCCGTCGGCGGGTTCAGCAGAATCGATTCTTCAGCGGGGCCGCACCGGCAGCGAGTCCCAGTCCCGCTCCTCCGCGAAGTCCATCTCGTCCATCGGGTGCGTGCCCATGGAGTGCCGGTCGGACTCCAGGTCCGGGTCGTAGTCGTGCTCGAAGCCGAACTCCCGGTCGTCGCGGTCGTCCTGGCCGAACGTGTCCTCGGCCTCGCCGCCGAAGCCGCGGTGCCCGTACCCCGCGCCCTCGTCGTCCTCGTCGTCCTGTGCCGCGCCGACCCGGGAGCGGCCGGAGCGGGTGGTGGCGCGCTCGTAGTCGCCGTCCTCGTCGCGGTGGTCGGAGCCCCGATGGCGTGAACGGCCCATCATGGCCTCGCGTTCGTCCTCGGTCAGGCCGCCCCAGACGCCGTACGGCTCCCGTACGGCCAGCGCGTGCGCCGCGCACTCCGCCCGTACCGGGCAGCGCATGCACACCTCCTTGGCCGCCGCCTCCCGCGCGCTGCGGGCCGCGCCGCGCTCACCCTCGGGGTGGAAGAACAGCGAGCTGTCGACCCCTCGGCAGGCGGCCACGAGCTGCCAGTCCCAAAGGTCCGCGTTGGGGCCGGGAAGGCGGGAGAAGTCTGCCATTGCTCATCCCCTCGAAGAGTGGGTGACGGCCGAGGCGGATCGGTCACGACCTGACCGCACAACCGACCGTACATCTACTGTCGTAGTAGATGTAAATATGACTCATCGCCAATCTAGCCAGGAATACCCCAAAGGCCAGAAAAGAGCCGCCAAACAGTGCAAACTCCGGCATAGGGTCCGTTCGGCACTGCCCGCCGCGACCGGCGCCGTTCCGAGGTGGCGCACCGCGCCGCCCCCCGCCTCGGAAAACGCGGCCGCCGCGCCCGTCTGACCTGCGAGATGGCCGCTTTGTGCCCGTCTGGTCACGTAGAGTGCCCACGACGGCGATCCGACGTCGTAACTCTTTCGGGTGAGGGTCGTTGAGTGATGCGGAAGCGGTTGGCGGGATCACGTGATTCGGGCGTGCGCCCGAGCCGTCAGCCCCATCGGTGAAGATTCGTACTTCGTACAGCCTGGAGGCACAAGTGACGCGGTTCAGCTGCGGGGGGCGGTCATGACGTCCGTCCTCGTCTGCGACGACTCCCCGCTCGCCCGGGAGGCCCTGCGCCGCGCGGTGGCCACCGTGCCCGGCGTCGAGCGTGTAACCACCGCGGCCAACGGCGAGGAGGTGCTGCGCCGCTGGGGTGCCGACCGTTCGGACCTCATCCTCATGGACGTCCGGATGCCGGGCCTGGGCGGCGTGGAGACCGTGCGGCGGCTGCTGTCGGCCGACCCCGGCGCCCGCATCATCATGCTCACCGTCGCGGAGGACCTCGACGGAGTGGCGCTCGCCGTCGCCGCCGGCGCCCGCGGCTACCTGCACAAGGACGCCTCCCGCGCCGAGTTGCGGGCCACCGTCACGCAGGCGCTCGCCGACCCGACCTGGCGGCTGGCCCCGCGGCGGCTGCGCTCGGCGGAGATGGGCGCCGCGCCCACCCTCACCGCCCGCGAGATCCAGGTGCTGGAGGGGATGAGCCACGGCCGCTCCAACGCCGAGATCGGCCGCGAGCTGTTCCTGTCGGAGGACACCGTCAAGACCCACGCCCGGCGACTGTTCAAGAAGCTCGGCGCCTCGGACCGGGCGCACGCGGTCGCCCTCGGCTTCCGCTGGGGCCTGGTCCGCTGATCCCCGGGCGCCGCGGCGGGTGGCCCCCGGGGCCGCACGGCGGCGCCCGAACGTCCGGACGGCGCCCGGGCGTCCTCGGTTTCCCCGAGGAGGACGCATGCTTGGAGTATGGACTTCCTCGGGGATCGGCGGGGGCCGCGGATGGCGGAGGTGACGGCGCGGGTGCGGACGCGGTACGACGCGCCCCCGGCGGGCGTGCCCGCACGGCGCGCGGGCTCCGGACCCGGCGCCGCCCTTGACGGCGCCCTCGGCGCGGACCCGGGTACGGACCAGGGGCCCGGTGCCCGCCCGACCGCTCCCGGCGCCGCGGCCCAGGCCGCGGGTACGGGCAGGGCGTCGGCCGCGGGAACCGCCGCGGGCTCGGGCAGGGGACCGGTCGGCGGGGCGGCCGCGGGACCGGTCGCGGGATCGACAGCGACGCCGGCGGTGGCGTCCGCGGTGGCCTCCGCCGTGGGATCGGCTGTGGGATCGGCCACAGCGCCGAGCCCCGCGGCGGACCCCGGTGTCGTTCCGGGGGCCGTCCCGGAGGACCGCTCCGGGGCTGTCGGCGGCGCGCACGACGGGCGGGGCCGGTGGGGCGAGACGGGCCCGAGTGGTCCCGGGGAAGTCGGTGGCCCCAGTGGCACGCGTGCCGCCGGCGCGGGCGCGCGGTCCGGCCCGGTCAGGCCGACGGCGGCGGGCGCGCATAACGCTTCGGTGCAGAAGTCGGACCGCGATGCGCCGGAACGCTCCGGGGCGAGGCACCATGGAGGGATGCGTGACGACGAGCCCCCTGCCTTCGGTGCTCTCGTCCGTCGTGCGGTGGAGGGGGACCAGCGGGCCGTCCACGAGCTCCTGGCGGCCGTCCACCCCCTGGCCGAGCGGTACTGCCGCACCCGGCTGTCCCGGCTGCCCGGCGACGCCCGGCACTTCGTGGACGACCTGGCGCAGGAGGTCTGCCTGGCCGTGCTGTGCGCGCTGCCGCGCTACCGCGACCTGGGCCGGCCGTTCGAGGCGTTCGTGGTCTCCATCGCCGCCCACAAGGTGGCCGACCTCCAGCGCGCCGCGATGCGCTCCCCCGGCAGCACGGTGGTGCCTTCGGACGAGATGCCGGAGAAGCCCGACGACTCCCTCGGCCCCGAGGAGCGCGCGCTCCTCAACAGCGACGCGGCCTGGGCCCGCACCCTGCTCGCCCGCCTCCCGGACCACCTGCGCGAACTGGTCCTGCTGCGGGTGGCCGTCGGCCTGAGCGCCGAGGAGACCGGGCGGGTGCTGGGGATGTCGCCCGGCGCGGTGCGGGTCGCGCAGCACCGCGCGCTCAGCCGGCTGCGGGCCATCGCCGAGGAGTCCATGGGCGGTGTCGTGGCCAGGGACGCGCCGGGCCTGAGCGCCTGAGCGCCCTACCGGCCGGCCGCGACGGGCCGTGCCGGGTGTGACGGGCATGACAGGCGCGGCAGGGCGGCGCCGATTTCCGGTGGTCGGGGGAATGCCCGCGGAGCCACTACCATTGAACAACTCGCCAGGCAAGACCATTCGGGAAGGTGTCATGTCCGTGAACGCCGTCGGAGTAGCCGAGAAGTTCGCCACGTTGGGCCTCACCTACGACGATGTGCTGCTGCTGCCGGGCGCCTCGTCGGTGCTGCCGAACCAGGTGCACACCGCCTCCCAGGTCTCGCGGAACGTACGGGTCAACATCCCGCTGCTGTCGGCCGCGATGGACAAGGTGACCGAGTCCCGGATGGCCATCGCCATGGCCCGCCAGGGCGGCGTCGGCGTGCTGCACCGCAACCTGTCGATCGAGGACCAGGTCAGCCAGGTCGACCTGGTGAAGCGCTCCGAGTCGGGCATGGTCACCGACCCGATCACCGTGCACCCCGAGGCCACCCTGGCCGAGGCCGACGCGCTGTGCGCCCGGTTCCGGATCAGCGGCGTGCCCGTCACCGACGGGGACGGTCGGCTGCTCGGCATCGTCACCAACCGCGACATGGCGTTCGAGTCCGACCGCCAGCGCGAGGTGCGCGAGGTCATGACGCCGATGCCGCTGGTCACCGGCCAGGTCGGCATCTCCGGCCAGGACGCTATGGCGCTGCTGCGCCGCCACAAGATCGAGAAGCTGCCGCTGGTCGACGCGGACGGCCGGCTGCGCGGCCTGATCACCGTCAAGGACTTCGTCAAGGCCGAGCAGTACCCGAACGCGGCCAAGGACGCCGAGGGCCGGCTGCTGGTCGGCGCGGCCGTCGGTGCCAGCCCCGAGGCGCTGGACCGGGCCCAGGCGCTGGCCGGCGCCGGGGTGGACTTCCTGGTCGTCGACACCTCCCACGGCCACAACAGCAACGCGCTGGAGTGGATGGCCAAGATCAAGTCGAGCGTCGGCGTGGACGTGGTGGGCGGCAACATCGCCACCCGCGACGGCGCCAAGGCGCTGATCGACGCGGGCGTGGACGGCGTCAAGGTGGGCGTCGGCCCCGGCTCGATCTGCACCACCCGGGTGGTCGCCGGCATCGGCGTTCCCCAGGTCACGGCGATCTACGACGCCGCCTCCGCCTGCCTCGAAGCGGGCGTGCCGGTGATCGGCGACGGCGGCCTCCAGTACAGCGGCGACATCGGCAAGGCGCTGGCCGCCGGCGCGAGCACCGTGATGCTCGGCAGCCTGCTGGCCGGGTGCGAGGAGTCCCCGGGCGAGCTGCTGTTCATCAACGGCAAGCAGTTCAAGTCCTACCGGGGCATGGGCTCCCTGGGTGCCATGCAGTCCCGCGGCCAGGGCCGTTCCTACTCCAAGGACCGCTACTTCCAGGCCGAGGTCTCCTCCGACGACAAGCTCGTCCCCGAGGGTGTCGAGGGCCAGGTGGCCTACCGCGGCCCGCTGGCGAACGTCCTCCACCAGCTCATCGGCGGCCTGCGCCAGACCATGGGCTACGTGGGCGCCGCCACCATCGCCGAAATGGAGAGCAAGGGCCGCTTCGTGCGGATCACGGCGGCCGGTCTGAAGGAGTCGCACCCGCACGACATCCAGATGACCGTCGAGGCCCCGAACTACCACAGCTGACGGCCTCCTCCGGGAGCACCGTGTGAACCGCCGCCCCGCCTGGCACCGCGCCGGGCGGGGCGGCGGTTTCCGGCCCGGTGGGCGGGCCTGGGATACTGGGCGGGCAGGTCCAGAAGAGAGAGGCACGACGTGACTGAGATCGAGATCGGGCGGGGCAAGCGGGGCCGCAGGGCCTATGCCTTCGACGACATCGCCGTGGTGCCGAGCCGGCGCACGCGGGACCCGGAGGAGGTCTCCATCGCCTGGCAGATCGACGCCTACCGGTTCGAGCTGCCGTTCCTGGCCGCCCCCATGGACTCCGTGGTGTCGCCCGAGTCGGCGATCCGCATCGGCCGCCTGGGCGGCCTCGGCGTGCTCAACCTCGAAGGGCTGTGGACCCGCTACGAGGACCCGGAGCCGCTGCTCGCCGAGATCGCCGAGATCGACGACTCGCGCGCGACCGCCCGGCTCCAGGAGATCTACGCCGCGCCGATCCGCGAGGAGCTGATCGGGCAGCGCATCAAGGAGGTGCGGGACGCCGGAGTGGTCACCGCCGCCGCCCTGTCGCCGCAGCGCACCGCGCAGTTCTCCAAGGCCGTGGTGGACGCCGGGGTCGACCTCTTCGTGATCCGCGGCACCACCGTCTCCGCCGAGCACGTCAGCGGGTCGCACGAGCCGCTCAACCTCAAGCAGTTCATCTACGAGCTGGACGTGCCGGTGATCGTCGGCGGCTGCGCCACGTACACCGCGGCGCTGCACCTGATGCGCACCGGTGCGGCCGGCGTGCTGGTCGGCTTCGGCGGCGGCGCCGCGCACACCACCCGCAACGTGCTCGGCATCCAGGTGCCGATGGCCACCGCCGTCGCCGACGTGGCGGCGGCCCGCCGCGACTACATGGACGAGTCCGGCGGCCGGTACGTGCACGTGATCGCCGACGGCGGCTTCGGCTCCAGCGGCGACCTGCCCAAGGCCGTGGCCTGCGGCGCCGACGCGGTGATGATGGGCTCCCCGCTGGCCCGCGCCACCGACGCGCCCGGCCGCGGCTTCCACTGGGGCATGGAGGCGGTCAACCCGGTGCTGCCGCGCGGCAAGCGGATGAACCTCGGCACGGCCGGCACCACCGAGGAGATCCTGCTCGGCCCCTCGCACGCTCCCGACGGCTCCATGAACTTCTCCGGCGCGCTGCGCCGTTCGATGGCCACGACGGGCTACTCGGAGCTGAAGGAGTTCCAGCGCGTCGAGGTCACCGTCTCGCCGACGCACCACCTCTGAGGCGCGTCACCGACGGGTCGCGCCGCTGAGGCGCTGTGACGACGGGGCCCCGGGCCCGCAAGGACATCCTTGCGGGCCCGGGGCCCCGTTCGCGTACCGGGCGCGGATCAGCTCTCGCCGGTCCGCTTGGTCAGGCCGAACGCGGCGACCCCGGCGAGGACCAGGTAGAACGCCCGCATGGCGCCGAAGTCCGACTTCCATCCGGTGAACAGGATGTGGAAGTGGTGCAGCAGGAGGCTCGTCGCCGACACGTCCTGGTTGTGCTGGGCGAAGAAGTGGCTGACGACCAGCGCGAGGCCGAAGATCTCACCCGCCACCACCGACAGCAGCGTGATCAGCACCGCCAGGAACGGCAGCGCCTTGTGCCGGCCACCGACCTTGCCCATGACGACGCCGACGAGCAACCCGACCGCCAGCGCGGCGTAGCGGAGCTCCGTGGTGGTGCCGTCGCTCTTGGCCATGGCCCGCAGCAGGCCGCCGTACGCGAGTGCGGCGACGACCGCCGCCACCACGCCCAGCCCGATGGCCAGCCCCGGCTTGCCCTGGCGCGGCGGGACGGCCGCGCCGCCCGGGTAGCCGGCGGCCGGCAAGGGCGCGGCCGCCCCGACGGGCGGCCCGAACGGAGCCGCGGCCGCCTCCGCCGGCGTCTGGGGCGCTCCCGCGGGCGGCCCGTACGGGGTGGCCGGAAGGCCCTGCGGGGCCGAGGGGGCCGCGGCGTAGGGGTTGTCGGCGGGCGGTACGGGCTGTGCGTAGGGGTTGTCGGCGACCGGTACGGGTTGGGCGTAGGGGTTGTCGGCGACCGGAACGGGCTGGGCGTAGGGGTTCTGGTCGGCGGGTGGCTGCGGTGGCGGGAAGGTGGCGCTCATGACGGTTCCCCCGAGGTCGGAAGAGCGAGTCGTTCCGCACGGGAGGCCGCCGTGGGGGGACGCGGCGGCAGGGGAGGAGCCAGGAACGGCCGGGGACGCTGCCGCTTCGATGGCGGGTAAGCGTGCCGTGCGAAACGTGGACGCCGAAATCTAGCAGGCCGGAATGACAGTCCGACAGGATGATGTGGCGGCCCGTTACATCACGACAACGCGCGTTTTGTCGCTCCTTCCCGCCCGCTGCGTCCCTGCCCCCTCGTCACCCGCTCGGGTCGCCACAGCGCCGCGCCCGAACCGCGCCCCGACTGCGCCTGAACTGTGCCTGAACCGCGCCCGAACCACGCCCGAAACGCGCGTCTGACCTGCCGTGAGCTGGGGCGACGTGTGGGGGTGCGGCGATACGACCGGCCTCGGCGGCTCGCGGCGGCTACAGCCGCGCCGCCGCCCCCGCCGGAGTCGCACCCCGGGTGTCGAGCATCAGCTGGGCCTTGACCGCCAGCCCCTGCAAGTCGTAGGTGCGGTGGTGCTGGAGAAGCAGCGTCAGGTCGGCCTCGGCGGCGGCCTCCCACAGCGAGTCGGCCCGCGGCACCGGACGGTCGAGTACGCGCCACTGCGGAATGTACGGGTCGTGGTAGCAGAGCTGCGCGCCCAGCTCGATCAGCCGGGTGCCGATCTCGCGGGCGGGCGAGCCCTCCTCGTCGGCGAGGTCGGCCTTGTAGGTGACGCCGAGCAGCAGCACCCGGGCCCCGCGCAGCGACTTGCCGTGCTCGTTGAGGAGGGTCGCGGCGCGCTGCACGACGTAGCGCGGCATCCGTCCGTTGACCTCCTGGGCCAGTTCCACCATGCGCAGCGGGTGCCCGGGGGTGCGGGGCCGGCCGGGGGCGAAGTGCGGGGCCGCGTTCGGGTCCAGCGGCACCGCGTGGCCGCCCACTCCGGGGCCGGGCCGGAAGGCCTGGAAGCCGAACGGCTTGGTCTCGGCGCAGCGGATCACGTCCCACAGGTCCACGCCGAGGTCGTGGCAGAAGACCGCCATCTCGTTGGCGAAGGCGATGTTGACGTGCCGGTAGTTGGTCTCCAGCAGCTTCACCGCCTCGGCCTCGCGCGGGCCGCGGGCCCGCACCACCCGCTCCGTCAGCCGGCCGTAGAACGCCGCGGCGGCCTCGGTGCACGCCGGGGTCAGCCCGCCGACCACCCGGGGGGTGTTGCCCAGGTGGAAGGCGCGGTTGCCCGGGTCGAGCCGGCCGGGGGAGTAGGCGAGGTGGAAGTCGCGTCCGGCCGCGAGCCCCCCGGCCTCCAGCAGCGGGCGCAGGTACTCCTCGGTGGTGCCCGGGTAGACCTGCGACTCCAGCACCACCGTGGTGTGCGGACGCAGGTGCCGTCCCAGGGTGCGGGCGGCGGCGGTCAGCGCCGTCAGGTCGAGCGCGTGGTCCTCGCTCAGCGGGGTGGGCACGCAGACCACCGCCGTGCGGACCCGGCCGAGCACCGCCGGGTCGGCGGTGGCCCGGAAGCCGCAGCCCAGCAGCCGCCGCAGGTCGGAGGAGGACAGCGCCCCCGCCGCCGGCCGGCCCGCGTTGACCTCGGCGACCGCCGCCGGGTCCGGGTCGTACCCCACCACCCCGACGCCCGCCGCGGTGGCCGCCTGGGCCAGGGCGAGGCCGGCGTGTCCGAGTCCGAGTACGGCGAGGTCAGCGGGCATGGGGTGCGGGTCCTCTCCCTGGAGCTCACTGGAGCCGGCCGTCGGCGGAACCCACGGATGGACTCATGAACAGCTTCAAAACAGGCTAACCAGACAAATCACTGATATGACCGCTCGGCGCGCCGAACGGTCGCTCGTCCGCAGGCCGCCGGTGGCCTCCGTCCCCGTCCCCGGCCCGGCCCCTCGTCGCGCCCTCGCGTCCGCGGACGGCCGTGCCCCCGCCCACCTGCCCGTTCGTCCGCGAGCCGGGTCGGCCGCAGCCGGTGGCGGACGGGCGCGCGCTGGCCGCCCGCGCCCGTCCGGGTCACTATCGAAAGCGGGGACCGGAGCGACGCACGGGCCGGCCCCCGGGTAGGCCCCTGGTCACGCAACGCGCGGCGACGCAGTCACGGAGGCACGGATGCGTACGACACCCCTCGGCCCGGAGGAGCGGGCGCAGGCGCTCGCCCGGATGGCCGAGCACGAGCTGGACATCCTGGTGGTGGGCGGCGGCGTGGTGGGCGCGGGAACAGCGCTCGACGCCGCCACCCGCGGCCTGTCCGTGGGCCTGGTGGAGGCCAGGGACTGGTCGGCCGGCACGTCGAGCCGCTCCAGCAAGCTCATCCACGGCGGCCTGCGCTATCTGGAGATGCTGGACTTCGCCCTGGTCAGAGAGGCGCTGAAGGAGCGCGGCCTGCTGCTGGAACGGCTGGCCCCGCACCTGGTGCGGCCGGTGCCGTTCCTCTACCCGCTCCAGCACCGGGGCTGGGAGCGGCTCTACGCCGGCGCCGGCGTCGCCATGTACGACGCCATGTCGGTCTCCTCGGGCCACGGCCGCGGCCTGCCCACCCACCGCCACCTCAGCCGCCGCCGGGCCCTGCAGGTGGCCCCGGCGCTGCGCAAGGACGCCCTGATCGGCGCCCTCCAGTACTACGACGCGCAGGTGGACGACGCCCGACTCGTCGTCACCCTGGTGCGCACCGCCGCCCACTACGGTGCCGGCGTCGCCAACCAGGCGCGGGTCGTCGGCTTCCTGCGCGAGGGCGAGCGGGTCGTGGGCGCCCGGGTGCAGGACCTGGAGGCGGGCGGCGAGTACGAGGTGCGGGCCAAGCAGGTGGTCAACGCCACCGGTGTCTTCACCGACGACACGCAGGCCCTGATCGGCGAGCGCGGCCAGTTCCACGTGCGGGCCTCCAAGGGCATCCACCTGGTGGTGCCCAAGGACCGCATCCACTCCACGACGGGGCTGATCCTGCGCACCGAGAAGAGCGTGCTGTTCGTCATCCCCTGGGGCCGGCACTGGATCGTCGGCACCACCGACACCGACTGGGACCTCGACAAGGCCCACCCGGCCGCGTCCAGCGCCGACATCGACTACCTGCTCGAACACGTCAACTCGGTGCTCTCCACGCCGCTCACCCGGGACGACGTCGAGGGCGTCTACGCCGGGCTGCGGCCGCTGCTGGCCGGCGAGTCCGATGCCACCAGCAAGCTGTCGCGCGAGCACACCGTCGCCCACCCGCTGCCCGGCCTGGTGGTGGTGGCCGGAGGCAAGTACACGACGTACCGGGTGATGGCGAAGGACGCCGTCGACGAGGCGGTGCACGGCCTGGACCGCCGGGTCGCCGACTGCTGCACCGAGGAGGTGCCGCTGCTGGGCGCCGCCGGCTACCAGGCGATGTGGAACGGCCGCGCCCGCACCGCCGCGCGCACCGGCATCCACGTCGCCCGGATCGAGCACCTGCTCAACCGCTACGGCACCCTCACCCAGGACGTGCTGGACCTGGTCGTCGAAGACCCGTCCCTGGGCGAGCCGTTGCCCGGCGCCGACGACTACCTGCGCGCCGAAGTGGTCTACGCGGCACGGGCCGAGGGGGCCCGGCACCTGGAGGACGTGCTCACCCGCAGGACCCGGATCTCCATCGAGACCTTCGACCGCGGCACCGGCTGCGCCCGTCCCGCCGCCGAGTTGATGGCGTCCGTGCTGGGCTGGGACCAGGCCCAGATCGACAAGGAGGTCGCGTACTACGAGAAGCGGGTGGAGGCCGAGCGCGAGTCGCAGCTCCAACCCGATGACCAGACCGCGGACGCGGCCCGGTTGGGCGCTCCCGATATCGTGCCTCTGTAGGGCGTGTGCCGGAAGTCCCGCCCCGCCCGGCCGGTTGACGCCGGCTCGGCGCGGGCGGCACGTCCTGGCGAGACGACGCCTCGGCGTGGAGCCGGCCGCGCCACGGGGGACGGGAGAGCACGACGGACATGGGCGGATACGTCGACGAGGGACGGCTCGTAGCGGGCCGCTACCGGCTGGTGCAGCGGATCGGCCGGGGCGGGATGGGCACGGTCTGGCGGGCCGAGGACGAGATCCTCGGCCGTCAGGTCGCGGTGAAGAAGCTGCACCCACCGCAACCGCACATGGACGACGAGGACTTGGCCACCCTCTTCGAACGCACCCGGCGCGAGGCCCGGGCGGCCGCCCGGATCAGCCACCCCAACGTCATCGTCGTCCACGACGTCGTCGACGACGCCGGGCTGCCGTCGATCGTCATGGAGTACGTCCCGTCGATGACCCTCGGCGAGCGGCTGAAGGAGAGCGGCCCGCTGGAGCCGGCCGAGGCCGCCAGGATCGGCCGCGGCATGATCGCCGCCCTGCGCGCGGCCCACCGCGCGGGGGTGCTGCACCGCGACGTGAAACCCGGCAACGTGCTGCTGGGCGCCGAGGGCGACGGCTCCCGCGTGGTGCTCACCGACTTCGGCATCGCCCAGGCGTCCGGCACGTCCACGCTGACCCGCACCGGCGAGCTGATCGGCTCCATCGACTTCCTCAGCCCGGAGCGCATCCGCGGCCTGCCCCCGGGTCCCGAGGGCGACATGTGGGCGCTGGGAGCCACGCTGTACCAGGCGGTCGAGGGGGTCTCCCCGTTCCGTCGCGCCACGGCGATCGAGACCGCCTACGCCATCGCGCAGGAGACGGTGGAGCCGCCGGCCCGTGCCGGGGTGCTCAGCGAGGTGATCGCCGGGCTGATGGCGAAGGAGCCGGGGGAACGGCTCTCCGCCGAGGACGCCGAGCGGATGCTGCGGGTACCCGCGGCCGAGTTCGACACCACCCTCGTCCAGCGCGGCCGGCTGCCCCGACAGCGGTCCGAGACCGCCGACGCCGCCGACGCCTACCCGTCCGTGCCCTCCGAGCCCTCCGAGCCCTCCGAGCCCTCCGCACCGTCCGTGCCGCCCGTGCCCTCCGCGGCTGCGACGGCCGCGCCGGACGGGCCCGCCACCGGCCACGGGCAGGGCGCCCCGCCGGTCACCGCCACCCACCGCGGCCAGCCGCCGGCCCGGCCGCGTCGCCGGGCGGTGTGGGTCGCGGTCGCGGTGGCCGTGGTGGTGGTCGCCGCGGGGACCGGCTTCGCGCTGGCGAAGCGCGGCTCCCATACCGAGGCCGGTTCCACCGGCCGCCCCACCGCCGCAGCCGAGTCGCCGACCGCCACGGCCGGCACCCCGACGCAGCCGCCGACGCAGTCGCCGAGCCCGTCCGCCACCACGCCCTCGGCCTCCCCGCCCCCACCGCTGCCCGACGGCTACCACCTGGCCACCGAGGCCGACCACGGCTACGCGATACCGGTGCCCGAAGGCTGGACCCGCAGCACGAAGAACGGCGGCGACGAGGTCAACTGGGTCGACCCCAGCGGGGTGGTCGACCTGAAGGTCAACGCCCTCGAATTCGGCAGCACCGACCCGCTCCAGCACTTCAAGGACCTGGAGCCGCAGACCGAGCAGGCGGTCGGCGCCGACGGCTACCACCGGGAACGGATGCAGCCCACCACCGCGTTCGGCGACAAGGCGGCGCTGTGGGAGTTCACGTTCAAGGGCTCCGTGCGCGACTGGCACGCCATCGACCTCGACTTCACCCAGCCCGGCGGCACCGAGTACGCCATCTACCTGTCGGCGCCGCAGACCCAATGGCAGCAGTGGCTACCGGTGTTCAACAACGCCGTGGCCGGCTTCCGGCAGGGCTCCGCCGCGGGCGGCTGAACCGGGGCCGTCCGGCGACCGGTTCGCCAGCACCAGTGCGGTTCGGGGATGATGGGGGCGTACGGCCGTACGCCCCGGCGGACGGCCGCGCCGCCGCGCCGTCCCGGCCCGGGACTCCGCGCGGCCGCGGCGGACGCGCGGAAGTACGGTGCGGCCTCCGCTGCCACCCGCGGCGACGCCGCCGCGGCGCACGGCGGTCCACGGCCGGTCGCGGCAGAGCGGTGGGTCGGCGGGCAGGGCGGCGGCAGGCAGCGGCAGGACAGTAGGCGGACGGCGGTAAGGCGGCAGGCGGCGGCGGACAGCGGCAGACGAGCAGACGACAGCAGAACCACACCTTCCGCGGCCGGCCGTCCGGCACCGGAGCAGACAACGCAGGGGACATCCATGAGCGAGGTCGAAGACAGCGAGGGACGCCTGCTCGCCGACCGCTACCGCCTCGAAGACGTACTCGGCAAGGGCGGCATGGGCACGGTCTGGCGGGCCGTCGACGAGACGCTGGGCCGCCGGGTCGCCGTGAAGGAACTGCGTCTGACCGGCGACGTCGACGACAACGAGAAGCAGCGGATGATCACCCGGACGCTGCGCGAGGCCAAGGCCACCGCCCGCATCCGCAACACCGGCGCGATCACCGTCTACGACGTCGTCAGGGAGGACGACCGGCCCTGGATCGTCATGGAGCTGATCGAGGGCCGCTCGCTGGCCGACGTCGTCCAGGACGACGGCCCCGTCACGCCCCGCCGCGCCGCCGAGATCGGCCTGGTCATCCTCGACGTGCTCAAGGCCGCGCACGCCGAGGGCATCCTGCACCGCGACGTCAAGCCCTCCAACGTGCTGCTGGCCGGCGACGGGCCCGGCGGCCGGGTGGTGCTCGGCGACTTCGGCATCGCCCAGATCGACGGCGACCCCTCCGTCACCTCCACCGGCATGCTCGTCGGCGCCCCCTCGTACATCTCGCCCGAGCGGGCCCGCGGCCAGAAGCCCGGCCCGCCCGCCGACATGTGGTCCCTCGGCGCGCTGCTGTACGCCGCGGTGGAGGGCCACCCGCCGTACGACAAGAACAGCGCGATCGCCACGCTCACCGCCGTCATGACCGAGCCGGTCGGCCCGATGCCCAACGCCGGGCCGCTGGCCGAGGTCATCACCGGACTGCTGGTCAAGGACCCCGAGCGGCGGCTCGACGAGCCCGGTGCCCGGCGGCTGCTGAGCGCCCTGCTGGCGGCGCCCGAGGCGCCGGCGGCGGGCGGCGCGACGGCCGCCCTCGCCCCGTCGGCCGGCCCCGAGGACCGGGCCGCCCTGACGACGGGCCCGTCGGCGCCGCGTGACGCCGACTCAGGCACGGCGGGCGCGACAGCGGCCGCCGCGCCGTCCGGCGGCACGTCCGGCGCGGCCGGCCCGTCCCTCGACGCCGTACGCGCCCGGGAGGCGCTGCGGTCGCTGCGCAACGCCTCCGCCGGCCCCGCCAAGGGCACGCCGGTCCGCTCGGAGCGCGCACCCGAGCACGGCACGCCGGGCGGATCGACCGCCCCGCCGCGCGCCCCGCTCACCGACGTACTGCCCCGCCGCACCCTGCTGCTGCTCGCGGCCGCCGTGGTGATCGCCCTGATCGGCACCGTCATAGGCGTGGCCGTCGCGCACTCCGGCGGCGGCTCCAAGGACAGCAAGGACAACGGCGCCCCCGCCTCCAGCGTCCCCGCCGGCGGCACGGCCAAGGACACCGGGGACGCCGGGAACACCGCCTCGTCGTCCACGACACCCGCGACGACGGCGCCGTCCACGACGCCCGCGACGACCGCCCCCGCCACGACGGCCTCGCCGTCCGGGGCCTCCGACACCGCGGTCCCGGCCGGCTGGTACCTGTACCACGACCAGATCAACGGCTTCTCCATAGCGCTGCCCGACGGCTGGAAGCGGGTCGGCAACAACGGCTACGACACCGGCTCGAAGCTGGAGGGCCCGGGCGACACCAGCCTCCTCGTCGACTGGAACGACACGCCGGGCCCGAGCGCGCTCGGCGCCTGGAAGACGGCCTCCGCCGCCGCGTCCGGCTCGATGGACGACTACCACCTCCTGCACCTCGCGAACGTCGACTACCGCGGCTACGACGCGGCCGACTGGGAGTACGAACGGCTCCAGGGGGGTAAGGCGGGTAAGCAGGTACACGTCCTGAACCGGGGCATGGTGACCGACCCGAAGCACGGCTACGCCATCATGTTCACCACTCCGGCGGGGGAGTGGGGCAGCGCCGCGAACCAGCGGGCACTGAAGACCTTCTTCGCAACCTTCAAACCGGCGAAGTAGTCGCCCGGTAGCACGTATGGTGAGTAAACGCGGACCGTCCGCAGCCGGAAACCACCCGAACGGGGCGGAAGTTGTCCGGAGGCGACCGGTCTGCGGCGTAGAGCGAGCGGACCGGTAAGGGGGGCGCCGTGGAGGAGTACGCGGGGCGGGTACTCGCCGATCGGTACCGGCTGCCCCGGCCGCCGGCCGACGAGTTCGAACTCGTCGAGACGCGCGCCTTCGACACCTACAGCGGCCAGGAGGTCCTGGTCCGCCAGGTGCTGCTGCCCGAGGTGGTCAGCGCCGAACTCCCCGGCGAGGAGAGCAGCGGCGGGACAGGCTCCGGCGGGGCGGGCGGGACGGAGGGCCTGGGCGAGAGCGCCCGGCGCGCCCTGGAGGCCGCGCGCACCGCCGCCGCCATCCCCGACCACCCGCGGCTGGTGCAGGTCTTCGACATCTTCGTCGAGGACGGCAGCCTGTGGATCGCCAGCGAACTGGTACCCGGCCGCCCGCTCGCCGCCCTGCTGGCCGAACGCCCGCTGGACGCCTTCCGCGCCGCCGAGGTCGCCTCCGACGTGCTGACCGCGCTGCGCGCCCTGCACGCCCACGGCTGGGTCCACCGCAACGTCACCACCAGCACCGTGCTGGTCTGCGACGACGGCCGGGCGATGCTCGGCGGGCTGGCGGCCGGCGCCGCGCAGGAGGCGCTGTGCGGCTACGACCCGCTGCCCGAGCAGGTGCTGGCCGGCGGCGCCGAACCCGACTGGCACGGCCCCAGGTCCGCCCTCGAACAGGAGCGGGCCCGGCAGAACCGCATCACCGTGGTCGGCGCGGTCACCGAGCGGTGGGCGCCCGAACAGGCCCACGAGGTGCACGAGAACTGGCGGCTGTCCCCGCCGGTCGGCCCGGCCGCCGACCTGTGGGCGCTCGGCTCGCTGCTTTTCCGCACCGTCCAGGGCCACCCGCCCTACCCCGAGGACAACGCCGCCGAACTCGTCCAGCTGGTCTGCTCCGAGCCCCCGGCGTTCGCCGAGGACTGCGGCCCGCTGCGGCCCGTCGTCGAGTCGCTGCTGCGGCCCGACCCCGAGGAGCGGCCCGAGGCGGAGGAGCTGGGCGGCTGGCTCCGCTCGCTGGTGCGCGCCGCGCCCGAACCGGAACTCGGCACCGACACCGTCCAGGTGCCCACCGACCCGGAGAAGCTCCCGGTCAAGCGGCGCCGTGGTGAGCTGGTGCGGCGACGGCGCCGGTCGGCCGCTGCTGCTGCCGCCTCCGCTGCCGCCGCGGACGGCTCCGCGCACCGGCGGCACGCCCGTGGCAAGCAGGCCCGCCAGGGCCGGCCGCCGAAGGCGTCCGGCGGCACGGCCGCGGCCCCCTTCGAGGAGGACGGGGCAGCCGTCGCGCCGGCCGTCGCACCGGTGGAGCCGGACTTCGAGCCGCGGTCGACCTTCGAGCCGCGGTCGTCCTTCGAGTCCCGCCCCGCGAAGGAGCCCAAGCCCGCCCGGGTGCCCAGGCCGAAGTCGGCCGCGCGCACCGCGGCCTTCGGGTCCGGGCCGGCCGCCGACCGCGGCTACGTCCACGAGGAGGACGTGGTCTACCGCCGCCCGGGCGGCAGCGGCGAGGAAACGTCCCCGCGCCGGCTCGGCCTGCGCCTGGTCGTGGCGGTGCTGCTGATCCTCGCCGCTGTTCTGGTCTACGCGCTGCTGGTGATGCCGCACCGCGGCGGGTCCGGCTCCGGCGCCCAGCCCGACCGCTCGGTGCCCGCGCGGATGTCCGGCGGCGACGAGGGCAAGGGCGGCGCCACGACAGCCGCCACGGCCCCGCCCTCGACCTCGTCCTCCTCGTCTTCGGCTCCCTCCTCGGCGCCCTCGTCGGCCCCGTCCGCTGGGGCACCGGCCGGAGGCGGCGGCACCTCGCCCGCCGCCGGGTACACGCTGCGGCACGACTCGGCGGGCTTCACCGTCGCCGTCCGGGCCGGCTGGGCCCGCACCGGCCGCAACGCCAAGGACCAGGTCGGCTTCTCCGGCGACGGCGTGCAGATGACGGTCGTCCCCGGTCGCGACGCGTCCTCGCACTACGGCAGCGACCCGGTCGCCTACCAGCTGGACGAAGCCGAGCTGGCCCCCTTCCGCGCCTCCTCGTGGTCCTCCGCCTCCGGGCTCCAGTCGCTCACCGTCGACGGCCACCCGGCCGCCGAGGGCGAGTACACCTACCGCGACGACAGCGGCCAGAGCGTGTACGCCTGCAACCTCGCGGTCCTGGTGGACGGGAAGTACCACGTCATCCTCGTCGCCGGCCCGGACACCCAGAGCCTCCTCGTCCAGCAGGCGTTCGACCAGGCCGTGCAGACCTACCACGCGGGCTGACACCGCCGCCCGGCGCGGACGCCCACCGGCCCCGCGCCGGACGCCCACCGGCCCCGCGCCGGGCGGGCGCCGGCTGCGCGCGGGTGGTGCGCAGGTGGTGCGCCGGTGTGACCAGGGTGAACGCGTACGCCGCCAGCCGGGACTGGCGTGGTTGCACACTCCACCGAGAAAAAGGCTACCGACAGGTAGCCCCCGGCGTCCGCTCCGCCGTACCCTCACCGGCATGACGGACTCGAGGGATTCGAGGGATTCGAGGAACTCCGCGCAGCCGACCTCGCCGTCGGTGCCAGGCGCACCCGGCTCCGGCGACGGCCTCCCCGGCAGCCCCGGCGACGGCCTCACCAGCGACGCCGGCGCCCCCTCCGGAGACGGCACCCCCTCCGGAGACGGCAAGCCGGTCGGCGCCGGCAACCCCGTCGCGCCCGCGCCCGCGACCGCGCGCGGCCCCCGCGACGTGGTCACCCCCGACCTGGTCGCCCGCCTGACCAGAGGCGTGATCGGCTCCGGCACCACGTTCAATCACACCCCGCTCACCGGCGGGACTCTTGCCGAACTCCCCGAGAGCAGCCCGCGGGAGGTCGCTGAGGCGTTCGAACGGGCTCGCCGGGCGCAGGCCGGATGGGCGGCCCGCCCGGTCCGCGAACGCGCCCGCGTCCTGCTGCGCTTCCACGACCTGCTGCTGGGTCGGCAGGCCGAGGTGCTGGACCTGATCCAGCTGGAGACGGGCAAGGCCCGGCTGCACGCCCACGAGGAGGTGCAGGTCGTGGCGATGGGCGCCCGGCACTACGGCCTCAGGGCGCCCTCCTACCTCGGCCCGCGCCGCCACTCCGGCGCCCTGCCGGTGCTCACCAAGGTCGTCGAGGTGCGCCAGCCGCGCGGCGTCGTCGGGCACATCGCACCCTGGAACTACCCGCTGGAGCTGTCCATCGGCGACGCCCTGCCCGCGCTCGTGGCCGGCAACGCCGTGGTGATGAAGCCCGACACCGAGACCGCGCTGACCGCGCTGTGGGCGCGCCGGCTGCTGATCGAGGCCGGGCTGCCCGAGGACGTCTGGCAGATCGTCATCGGCGACGGCCCGGTGGTGGGCCCCGCGGTGGTCGAGCACGCCGACTACGTCACCTTCACCGGCTCCACCCGGGTCGGCCGGGAGATCGCCAGGACCGCCGCCGGGCGGCTGGTCGGCGCCTCCCTCGAACTCGGCGGCAAGAACCCGCTGCTGGTCCTCCACGACGCCGACCTGGACCGGGCGGCCGAGGGCGCGGTGCGGGCCTGCTTCGCCTCCGCCGGGCAGCTGTGCATCTCCATCGAGCGGCTCTTCGTCCACGAGTCCGTGGCCGAGGAGTTCACCGCCAGGCTCGTCGAGCGCGCCCGAGCGATCCGGCTCGGCACCGCGCTCGCGTACGGCGCCGGGATGGGATCGCTGGCGGGGGAGCGGCAGTTGGCCGCCGTCACCCGGCACGTGGAGGAGGCCCGCGAGAAGGGCGCCACCGTCCTCACCGGCGGCCGCCACCGCCCCGACATCGGCCCCTACGTCTACGAGCCGACCGTCCTGGAGGGCGTCGAGGCGCCGATGGCGGTGTGCGCCGAGGAGACCTTCGGCCCCGTCGTGTCCCTCTACCGCTTCCATGACGAGGACGAGGCGGTGCGGCGCGCCAACGCCAGCCCCTACGGCCTCAACTCCAGCGTGTGGACGCGCGACACCCGCCGCGGCGCCCGCGTCGCGGCCCGGCTGCGCACCGGCACCGTCAACGTCAACGAGGCGTACGCGGCGGCCTACGGCACCGTTCGCGCGCCCATGGGCGGCATGAAGGAGTCCGGGCTGGGCCGCCGGCACGGCAGCGAGGGCATCCTCAAGTACACCGAGGCGCAGACCGTGGCCACCCAGCGGCTGGCCCCGCTGGCACCGGCGTTCGGCATGGACGACGAGGCGTACGCGCGCCTGCTCAGCCGCGCGCTGCGGCTGATGAAGGGCCTGCGTATCCCCTGACGGCCCCGAAGTCCTGAGGTCCTGGCGGCCCCGAGGTCCTGAGGTCCTGGCGGCCCCGACTGCCCGTCGGCCGAACCGATCGTATGACCCGTACGACCCTGCGGAGGAGCACGTGGCACAGGACGACGAGGACCTGACCGCGAACGGCGGCCCGGGAACGGGGAACGCCACCGCGCCGGACGGCAGGCCCGGGCCCGCCGTGGAGGGGCCCGACGGTGCAGAGGAATCCGACGGCTCCGACGGCTCCGACGGGGCCGACAGTTCCGACGGGTTCGACTACGACGTGCTCGTCGTCGGCTCCGGCTTCGGCGGTGCGGTCGCGGCACTGCGGCTGACCGAGAAGGGCTACCGGGTGGGCGTCCTGGAGGCCGGCCGCCGCTTCGCCCGCGACGAGCTGCCCAGGAACTCCTGGGACGTGCGCAACTACCTGTGGGCACCGTCCCTCGGCCTCTACGGCATCCAGCGCATCCACGTGCTGGGCAAGGTGCTGGTACTGGCCGGCGCGGGCGTCGGCGGCGGCTCCCTCAACTACGCCAACACCCTCTACGTGCCGCCCGCCGCCTTCTTCCAGGACCGGCAGTGGGGTGCCGTGACGGACTGGCGGGAGGAGCTGGCGCCCTACTACGACCAGGCCGAGCGGATGCTCGGAGTGCGGCTGAACCCCACGCTCACCCCCTCTGACGTGCACCTGCGGGCGGCGGCCGAGCGGATGGGCGTCGGCGACACCTTCCACCTCGCACCGGTCGGCGTGTTCTACGGCGACGGCCAGGACGCCGACGGCACCGCCAAGGGCGCGCCCGGCACGGAGGTGCCCGACCCGTACTTCGGCGGGGCCGGGCCGTCCCGCCGGGCCTGCACCGAGTGCGGGGAGTGCATGACGGGCTGCCGGCACGGCGCCAAGAACACCCTCAACGAGAACTACCTGTACCTCGCCGAGCGGGCCGGCGCCGTCGTCCACCCGATGACGACGGTGACCGCGGTGACCGAGGACTCCGGCGGGGACGCCTCCTCCGGGGTGGGTTCCGGTGGGGGCCCATCCCGGGCCGAAGGCTCCGGGGGAGGCTACCTGGTCACGACGGTTCCCACCGAGGGCCGTCGCAAGGGGCGCGGACGGGTGCTGCGGGCCCGTCAGGTGGTGCTCGCCGCCGGCACCTACGGCACGCAGACGCTGCTGCACACGATGCGCGACACCGGGCGACTGCCGGGCGTCTCGGCCCGGCTCGGCGAGCTGACCCGCACCAACTCCGAGGCGCTGGTGGGCGCCCAGACCACCCCGCGCCGCTACCGCGAGGCCCACCCCGGTGCCGAAGGGCCCGACTTCACCCGCGGCGTGGCCATCACCTCCTCGGTGCACCCCAACGACCACACCCACATCGAGCCGGTCCGCTACGGCCGCGGCTCCAACGCGATGGGCACCCTGTCGGTGATGGCGGTACCCCACCGGGGACGGCTGCCGCGCTGGGCCGAGTTCGCGGCCGGCTATCTGCGCCATCCGCTGACCGGGCTGCGGTCGCTGTCCAACCACCGCTGGTCGGAGCGGACCATCATCGGGCTGGTGATGCAGACCAACGACAACTCGCTGACCACCTACCTGCGGACCAAGGCCCCCGGACGCGGCCTGCTCACCGCCCGGCAGGGCCACGGCACCCCCAACCCGGTGCACGTCCCGGAGGGCGCCGAGGCGGCGCGGCTGATCGCGGAGGAGATCAACGGGTTCGCCGGGAGCAACGTCGGCGAGGCCACGGACCGCCCGATGACGGCGCACTTCCTCGGCGGCTGCCCGATCGGCGAGGACGCCGAGCACGGCGTGATCGACCCCTACCACCGGCTCTACGGGTACCCCGGCATCCACGTGGTGGACGGTTCGGCGGTCTCGGCCAACCTGGGCGTGAACCCCGCGCTGACCATCACCGCGCAGGCCGAGCGGGCGATGGCGCTGTGGCCGAACAAGGGGGAGGCGGACACGCGGCCGGGCCAGGGCGCGGAGTACCGCAGGGTCGCCGCGGTGGCACCCCTCGCCCCGGCCGTGCCGGAAGAGGCGTTCGGCGCGCTGCGGCTCCCGTTCCTGCCGGTCCCCGAAGTGCCCAAAACGCCCTGAACGTCCCGAACAGGCTGTAACGTGGCTCTCGCTCGCAGAGCGGCCGGCCCCAGGCGTCCCCGAGGACCGACCGCCTCTTTGACGTCGTGACCGGGCTGCTGTCCCCTGCCGTCCGGCCACTCCACCGGTGCGAGGTCCCACGGCGCCCGCATCACTGCGAGCGCCTCATCGCACCGGACAACACCCCGCCCAGCTGCGTCTGGGCGGTGTCATTCCACGCGTGGTGTTGGGTGACCGCCCCTGGCTGGCACGGACACCACGTCCAACGAAGCGCCCGCGGGCGGGTCACGTGCCGTTCGGGTGATCCTTTCCGAACAGGCCGCGGCCCGGCCTCGGAGGAGCCGGCGGGTGGCCCCCTGGCCGGGGCCGCCGGCCCTTCTGCGCCGCCGGCCCCTGTACCGCGGACTCTTCTGCGCCGCGGGCCTCAGATCCGGCCGCGGCCCAGCTCCAGCAGCGTCATGGCCAGCGGGGTGCCGGCGCGGCCGAGCGCCTCGCCGTACGTCCGCAGCACCTCCATCTCACGGGCCAGGTGCACCCGCGGACCGCCGGCGCCCATCCGCGCCCGCTGTACCTCGGCGGAGACGGCGCAGCGCTGCTGGACGAGCTCGATGATCCGGGCGTCGATCGCGTCGATGCGCTGCCGGGCCTCGGCGATGACGCTGTCGGGGTCGGTGGCCGGGCCCTGCTGCTCGGGGGCCGCTGCGGCTTCGGACGCTGCTGCCGGTGCTGCTGCCGGACGGGCTTCCAGCGTGGCTTCCGGAGCGGCGGGCGCAGGCTCGGTGCCGGTGCCGGTGCCGGTGCCGGTGCCGGTGCCGGTGCCGGTGCCGGTGTGGGCGTCGGTGTGGGTGTGGGCGTCGGACAGGGTCTCGGGCTCGGACACGGTGTGCTCCTCGGGTGTCGCGGAGGTCGCGACCCGGGTTGCCCGGCTCCGGAAAGCGCGAGGCGCCCCGGGCCGGGTGGCCTGGGGCGCCTGGTAGGTCGTCCTGCGTGTCAGCTCACGCGACGCGACCTATGGCAGCCGGGCCAGCCGGTGCCATAGGTAAACGCGAAGGTGTACTGACGCATGCGCACAGTATGGACCACCGCCCTCCGCCCGGCGCAAGGGATGTGCGCGAAGGGCCGCACCTCCGGCGGGAGGACCCGTCGTCCGGCGCACCGGTAGACTCGGGACCTGGTCCCCTCCAAAACCCCCGTACCGCCCGGTACCACTCCGGTACCACTCGCCGGAAGGCCGCACGTGTCATCAGCGACCCCAGCCGACCCCACAGCCGGCACCGCCACCCCCGCCGCCGACACCGTCCTGGTGGTCGACTTCGGTGCCCAGTACGCCCAGCTCATCGCCCGCCGGGTGCGCGAGGCCAGGGTCTACAGCGAGATCGTGCCGTCGACCATGCCGGTCGCCGAGATGCTGGCCCGGCGCCCCCGCGCGATCATCCTCTCCGGCGGCCCGTCCTCGGTGTACGCGCCCGGCGCCCCCACCCTGGACCGTGAGCTCTTCGAGGCCGGCGTGCCCGTCTTCGGCATGTGCTACGGCTTCCAGCTGATGGCCACCACGCTGGGCGGCACCGTCGACAACACCGGCGCCCGCGAGTACGGCCGCACCGACCTCACCGTCAGCAAGCCCGGCTCCACCCTCTTCGAGGGCACCCCGGCCGAGCAGCCGGTGTGGATGTCGCACGGCGACGCCTGCTCCGCCGCGCCGGAGGGCTTCGTCGTCACCGCGTCCACCGAGCTGGTCCCGGTCGCCGCCTTCGAGAACGACGAGAAGCGGCTCTACGGCGTGCAGTACCACCCCGAGGTGATGCACTCCACCTACGGGCAGCAGATCCTGGAGCACTTCCTCTACCGCGGCGCCGGCATCACCCCGACGTGGACCACCGCCAACGTCGTCGAGGAGCAGATCGCCGCGATCAAGGCCCAGGTCGGCGACCGGCGGGCGATCTGCGGGCTGTCCGGCGGGGTCGACTCCGCGGTGGCCGCCGCCCTCGTGCAGCGCGCCATCGGCGACCGGCTGACCTGCGTCTACGTCGACCACGGCCTGATGCGCAAGGGTGAGACCGAGCAGGTCGAGAAGGACTTCGTGTCCGCCACCGGCGTGCGGCTCAAGGTCGTCGACGCCTCCGAGCGGTTCCTGTCCGCGCTGGCCGGGGTGAGCGACCCCGAGCAGAAGCGGAAGATCATCGGCCGGGAGTTCATCCGGGTCTTCGAGCAGGCGCAGGCCGAGATCGTCGCCGAGGCGCCGAACGACCAGCCGGTCGAGTTCCTGGTCCAGGGCACCCTCTACCCGGACGTGGTGGAGTCCGGCGGCGGCACCGGCGCGGCCACCATCAAGTCCCACCACAACGTCGGCGGGCTCCCCGAGGACCTGGAGTTCCAGCTCGTCGAGCCGCTGCGGCGCCTCTTCAAGGACGAGGTGCGGATGGTCGGGCAGGAGCTGGGGCTGCCCGAGGAGATCGTCCAGCGGCAGCCGTTCCCCGGCCCGGGGCTCGGCATCCGCATCGTGGGCGAGGTCACCCGCGAGCGCCTCGACCTGCTGCGCGAGGCCGACGCGATCGCCCGCGAGGAGCTGACCGCCGCCGGCCTGGACCGCGGCATCTGGCAGTGCCCGGTGGTGCTGCTCGCCGACGTCCGCTCGGTCGGCGTCCAGGGCGACGGCCGCACCTACGGCCACCCGGTGGTGCTGCGGCCGGTGTCCTCCGAGGACGCCATGACCGCGGACTGGTCCCGTGTGCCCTACGACGTGCTGGCCCGCATCTCCACCCGGATCACCAACGAGGTCTCCGAGGTCAACCGGGTCGTCCTCGACGTCACCAGCAAGCCCCCGGGCACCATCGAGTGGGAGTGACCCGCTCGGGCCGCCGCCCCTGGGCCGTTGACCGGCCTGGCGGAGGCTCAGCGGGAAGCGCCGCCCGGGGGTCCGGGCGGCGCTGTCCGGCCACCGGCTCCGGCTGGGCCGGAGACCCCTGTCCGGCCCGGCCGACCGTCGGCCCGGACGCGCGATGACGCGCCCGCGCCGGTGACGGCGCGGGCCGCCGTCTTTCCGCCCTCGCCGGGCCCCGGCGCGGCCGCGCGGACCTTCCGACCCGTCGGCCTCCGGGGCGCCGCGAGCTTCCGGCGCCGCACGACCAGCAGCAGCTGTCCGAGCAGTCGGGCACGTTGCCGGGTCCGGGGACGTTGATACCCGTCGGAACACGTCGAACCCTCTCGACTCCTCCCGGCCCCCTCTCGCTCTCGACAACGCCGACCGCCGCTCTCGACAACGCCGACCGCCTCGAACCGGCCGTGCGGGGATCGAACCGGCCGACGACGTCGAACACCGCGAACCCGGCGGGCCGCTCCGGGCAGCCGTTGAACGCCGGCCCGCTCGGGGCCGTATCCCCTTCGACGCCGCGGCGGCGGAAGACGGCTTCCACCCACGACCAAGCGGCAGGAAAGGCGGACGGACCATGCTGGAGCAGTGCCAGGAGACCGCGCGGCGCTACGCGCTGCTGCCGCTGCGGATCTTCCTCGGTGTGACCTTCGTCTACGCCGGGCTCGACAAGCTCACCAGTGGTACCTTCTTCACCGACTCGGCGAACGGCTCGCTGGTGCAGACGATGCACGCCGTGCGGGACTCCGCGGCCATACCCGGCCTGGTGGACCTGGCCCTCAAGGCGCCGCACGCCTTCGGCTACGCCATGGCCTTCGGCGAACTCGCGGTCGGCCTGGGCATCCTGCTCGGCCTGCTCGGCCGGGTCGCCGCCCTCGGTGGGGCGCTGATCTCGCTGAGCCTGTGGCTGACCATGAGCTGGGCCACCACCCCGTACTACTACGGCAACGACCTCGTGTACCTGATGGCCTGGCTGCCGCTGCTGCTGGCCGGCACCCCGTACCTCTCGCTCGACGGACTGTGGCGCCGCGGCAGGGCCGCCGGGAGCGCCGCGCGTGCCGAAGCGCCCGTACCGGCCCAGCCCGCTACGGGCGCCGCCGACGCCCCGGACGCCCCCGCACGCTCCGCACCGTCTGCGTGACCCCGGCGGTCAGCACGGTCAGCAGCAGCCCGCCGCCGACCAGCCGGAGGCTGCGGCTGGGCCGGGACAGGTCCA
Organism: Actinacidiphila yeochonensis CN732; assembly: GCF_000745345.1. Lineage (NCBI taxonomy): Bacteria > Bacillati > Actinomycetota > Actinomycetes > Kitasatosporales > Streptomycetaceae > Actinacidiphila > Actinacidiphila yeochonensis. The sequence continues at coordinate 2,012,316 of NZ_JQNR01000005.1, forward strand.
GCGCCCCGGCCGCGTCCAGCAGGAAGCAGGCGGCCAGCACCAGCAGGACCAGGCCCCCGACCAGGGCCGCCGGTTCGAAGCGGTGCCGCCTCACCGGGCCACCTCCAGCAGCCCGGCACGCAGCGTGACGTCGACCAGGACGGTGCCGTCAGGGCGGGCGCCGTCCGGCGGCTCGTAGTCGAGACCGGCCCGAGGGGAGCCGTCCACGGTGAACCTGCCCTTGGTGTCGGGCAGATCGACCTGGGCGGCGCCCACCCGGTAGACCAGCCGCACCCGCGAGTGGCGGGGCAGCAGCACCTCGGCACGGCCGGCGCCGACCGTCAGCCGGGTGCGCACCGTCGCCCCTTCGAGCCGTAGGCCCCGCAGGTCGAGCCGCCCGGTGCCGGCGCCGCGCTGGTAGGAGGGGCGGACGGAGGCCGCGGTGGCCGGCCGCCACGCGGAGGTGCCCACCCCGAGCCCGGCCTTCGGCAGCGTCGCCGTGCCCACCAGCGCCGCGACGGCCAGCAGCGTCCACATCCGGGTGCCGCTCTGAGGCCGTCCGGCGAACGACGAGACGACGTACCCGCAGCCGAAGACCGCCAGCGCCGAGGCCAGGCCGATCTCGGCGCTCGTCGGCGCGGGCTGGGACGACCAGGTACCCAGGGTCCCGAGCGCCCCGGCCACCGCCGCCACCAGGAACACCACCGCGCCGAACCCGGAACCGTGGTCCCGCCGTACCGGCGGGGACGGCCGGACGGACCGCCGCCAGGCCCAGTTCACGCCCGCCGCGGGCGCGCTGTCCTCGGGGCCCCACAGGTAGCCGGGCTCCTTCGTCAGCGGCTCGCGCCACCACGACGCAGTGCCGGGCTCCGGTGGCGCCTGCGGTTCGGGCGGGGCGTCAGCGGCCGGACCGGCCGCGACAGAGGCGGCCTCGCCCGCCGTCTGCGCCCGGCCGCGCTGCCGCGACCAGTAGACGGCGCCTGCCGTTGCCGCCACCAGCAGCAGCGAGAAGGCCTGGCTGGCGCCGTCGTTCACCATCGACGCGTACAGGCCGCACCCGACCAGCGCCATCAGCGCCGCCGTCAGCGGGGCGCCCTCGATCCGGCCTGACAGCAGCCGCTGCGCCTCACTCTCCTCCGCGCCTTCCTGAGGGACGACCAGCCAGCCCAGCCCGTAGACGATCAGACCGATGCCGCCGGTGAGGGAGAGCACCGCCAGCACGATGCGGAAGATCACCGGGTCGACGTCGAAGTAGCGGCCGGCGGCGTGGCAGACCCCGGCGAGGACGGCGTCGTCGTCCCGGCCCCGGCGCAGCGCGGGCCGCGCGGGACCGTCAGCGGCGGTGGCCCCCGAGCCGGTGTCGTACGGGCCGGTGCCGTACGGGCCGACACCGTTCGCCGCCCTGCCGTCCTGGCCGGCGGAGGGGCGCGGGCCCGGCCCGGGGCCGCGCCCGGGGGGCATCGTGGAGCCCGCGTCAGCCGACCTGGCCCCGGTCCCGGCGCGGGCGCCGGTGCTGCCCGCGCCGACGGGAGCCGCGTCGTCGGGAGCGACCCCGGGCGGCGATGTGGGCTCGCGGCGCGGTGGGACGCCGGGCTGGTCGTCGGTCATAGCCACCATGGTGGCCCGACACAGGCGGCCCGTGGCACCGGGCGGACCCTGGCGCGACCCTGATCCCGTTCCCAGGGCAGCCTCGGGGGTCCGACCCTGATGCCTCCAAGCCCGCTGTTGTGTGACGATCGGGGGTATGCCACCCAGCAGTCCGCCGCCCCCCGGCCCGCCCAGCGGTACGCCGGGGAGCGCCTTCCTCACTCCGCCGGACCCGTCGCGGCCCGGCGTGCGCAAGCTGTACCGCAGCTCCGAGGGGCGCATGGTCGGCGGCGTGGCGCGCGGCCTGGCCGGGCACCTGGGACTGCCGGTGCTGTGGGTGCGGGCGCTGTTCCTGGTGCTGACCGCCTTCAACGGCATCGGGCTGCTGCTGTACGCGGCCTTCTGGTTCTTCGTGCCGCTCGGTGTCGGCGGTGTGGCCGAGGCCAAGGAGCCGCGCGACGCCCGCTCCTGGCTGGCCGGCAAGCGCCCGGACAAGGGCCAGATCATGGCGCTGATCGCGCTGGCGGTCGGCACCGGCATCCTGGTGGACAACCTCAACCTCGGCGCCGCCAACCGGGCTGTGTGGCCGGTGCTGGTGATAGCCCTCGGCGTTGCGCTGGTGTGGCGGCAGGCGGACAACGCCCGCAAGGCCCGCTGGGTGGAGATGAGCCACGGCAAGCGCTTCTGGCCGCTGGTGCGGGCCGCCGGCGGGGTGGTGCTGGTGGTCGCGGGGGTCACCGGCTTCATCGTGGTGCGCGGCTCCGGCAACCACCTGGGCGGCGCGCTCCAGGCCGCGCTCGCCGTCCTCGTCGGCGTCGCGCTGCTGGCCGGACCGTACCTGGTGCGGATGGCGCAGGACCTCTCGGCGGAGCGGCTGATGCGCATCCGCGCCCAGGAGCGGGCCGAGGTCGCCGCCCATGTGCACGACTCGGTGCTGCACACGCTGACCCTGATCCAGCGGAACGCCGAGGACGCGCGGGAGGTGGCCCGGCTGGCCCGGGCGCAGGAGCGTGAACTGCGGGCGTGGCTGTACCGTCCCGAGGGCACCGGCCGTGAGGAGGAGCCCGCCACCTTCGCCGACGCGGTACGGGCCGCCGCCGCGGAGGTGGAGGACGCGCACGGCGTCCCCGTCGAGGTGGTGTGCGTCGGTGACTGCCCTCTCGACGAACACCTGACCCCGCAGACCCAGGCCGCCCGCGAGGCCATGGTCAACGCCGCCAAGTACGGTGGCGGCGGCGGACCCGTCCAGGTGTACGCCGAGGTGGAGGAGGACAGGGTGTTCGTGTCGGTCCGCGACCACGGGCCCGGCTTCGACCTCGACCAGGTCCCGGAGGACCGGATGGGCGTCCGCCAGTCCATCATCGGACGCATGGAGCGCAACGGCGGCACGGCACGGCTGCGTGCCGCCCCCGGCGGAGGCACCGAAGTGGAACTGGAAATGGAGAGGGTGGCGGCGTCATGACTACGCCCACGGACGACCAGCGGCGAGTACGGGTGGTGCTCGTCGACGACCACCGGATGTTCCGCACCGGGGTGCAGGCCGAGATCGGCGCCACCGAGGAGACGGGCGTGGAGGTCGTCGGCGAGGCGGCCGACGTCGACCAGGCGGTGGCGGTCGTCACCGCCACCCGGCCCGAGGTGGTCCTCCTCGACGTGCACCTTCCCGGTGGCGGCGGGGTGGAGGTGCTGCGCCGCTGCGCCGCGCTCAGCGCCGACCCGGACCGGCCGGTGCGGTTCCTGGCGCTGTCGGTCTCCGACGCCGCCGAGGACGTCATCGGCGTGATCCGCGGCGGTGCCCGCGGCTACGTGACCAAGACCATCACCGGCCCCGACCTCGTCAACTCGATCTTCCGGGTGCGCGAGGGCGACGCGGTCTTCTCGCCGCGGCTGGCCGGCTTCGTCCTCGACGCCTTCGCCTCCACCGACGCCCCGCCCGTCGACGAGGACCTGGACCGCCTCACCCAGCGCGAGCGCGAGGTGCTGCGGCTGATCGCGCGGGGGTACGCGTACAAGGAGATCGCCAAGCAGCTGTTCATCTCGGTGAAGACGGTCGAGTCGCACGTCTCGGCGGTGCTGCGCAAGCTCCAGCTCTCCAACCGGCACGAGCTCACCCGCTGGGCCACGGCCCGTCGCCTGGTCTGACGCGGAGCCGGAGGGGGCACCGCCTCCGCTTCGGCCCGGGCCGGCCGCTGCGGGCGGCCCGTCCGGGCCGAGCCGTCCGGAGCCGGGTGCTACTCGTCCGCGGGCGGCTCGTCCGGCCACAGCAGGGTGTAGTCGGGAACCCGGACGCTGCGCTCCTCCACCGGAGTGTGCAAGGACTCCATGGACGCGCCCTCGGGGACCAGGCACCGGCTGAGGTGAATGCCCACCAGGCAGGCGTCGCACCAGAAGGAGGCGTAGCCGACGCGGTCCCGCTCCAGACCGGAGAAGGACAGCCGCAGCGCCTCGGCGCCGCAGTCGGGGCAGGCGCCCGAGGTGTCGTCGGGGTCGCCCGGGAGCTGTTTGCAGCGCAGCTCGAACGCGGACACCCAGGCCGCCCAGCTCGCCGTCAGGACCCGCATCCTCGGTCTCCCGTCCACTCGTCGTCGAGTCGCCGTCCGCAACGCCCATCGACGTTACGCGCCCTGCCCGGCCCTGCGCGCCCTCTTCCCGGCAATCGTGACCACTCCGCTGCCATCGTGGATCGGTGCCGATACCGAAGTCGGCGATACCGAAGTCGGCGCTGGTGCCGGCACCGGGACGGTCGTTCCAGGGCCTTGAGCGGTCGTTCCAGTGCCCTGAGTGGAGGAGGGGCGACCGCCGAACGCTCTCGCACGGCGGGACCTCCGCTCCAGCAGTCCGTTCGCCGGCCCCTTCCCGTCCTTCCCGTCCTTCCCGCCCGCTCGCGGCCACGCCGCCCGTCACCGCCGGCCGCCGGAACCGGCACCGCGCCGCGCCCTCGGCCGCCGCAGTGCTGAAGGCGGCCGCCGCGGAGTCCGTACGGGCGGAGCGGAGCGTTGGACCGACTGCTCCGGCCACCCGAGCCGCACGACGGGTTGCCCGAGTCACCTGGCTCTCACGGCCGAGCCCAGCGGCCAGGACCGCCCCGGCCGACCCGGCGGTCCGCTCGGGCCGATCCCGTAGGAGCGGAAGCGCGTCGCTATGTCCGAGTCCGGATCGGGTCGCCCCGCGCCGCGCCCTTCCGTGGGCGCGTACCGCTCCGGCCCTCGTCGCCGCCCCGGCGCGAGCGCCAGCAGGACTGCTGCGGTGGAGACGAGGACAACGACGGAACAACGGACGTACTGCACGGCATCCTCCACGCAATGGTGGGGCGACCTTCTCGGCCGCCGGAATCCCTTCGCATCGCGCATTCGATGCGAACTCTCGAATCGAGTATGCGTTCGCGGAGATGCCGGAATGCCTCATGGCGGAAATCTGTGGATAACTCTCAATTACTCATCTTTTCATCTCGACACTTTCCGCTTTTCCGGTCAGCGGAGAAGCGGAACGCCGGCCTGGCGCCGGACACCTGCTGAGCGGAACTGCGGCCGGAACCGAGGCTGGAACTGCGGCCGGAACCCGAGGCCGGAACCCGAGGCCGGAACCGGTCAGACAGGCCGTGTCGCGCCGGCGATGGGCATCTCGGAGATCGGCGCGATCCGCACGGCGGCGCCCGGGTGCGGGGCGTGGATCATCTCGCCGTCGCCGATGTAGAGGCCCACGTGGCTGACGCCCGAGTAGAAGAAGACAAGGTCACCGGGGCGCAGTTGCGACTCGGAGACCCGGGTGCCCGCGTTGATCTGCTGGTACGTGGTGCGCGGCAGCGAGACGCCCGCCGCCCGCCAGGCGGCCTGGGTGAGCCCTGAGCAGTCGTACGCGTTCGGGCCCGTCGCACCCCAGACGTAAGGAAGGCCGATCGCCCGGTAGGCGAAGGCCACGGCTCGCGCGGCGCGGGCCGAGGGCGCGGGCGCCGAGCCCAGCGGGACTCGCAGGGTCGCCCCGTGGCGCGCGGCCGCACCGGCGGTCTGGAGGCTGCTGCCGTCCGGCGTGTCGCCCTCGGACGCGATGATCGCCGTGCGCTGCCCGGGCGGGAGGGAGGCCAGCAGTGCCTGGGCCGCGTGCAGCTTCACCGCGGCGTCCTTCTTGCGGTCGGCGAGGGTGCTCTGGGCCGCGCGCAGTCGGGCGAGTCGGCCCGCGGCCTCGGCCCGGGTCTGCTCGATGTCCCGCCGCTGCCCCGCCAGCCGGGACAGGACGGCGCTCTGCCGTGAACCCAGCCGGTCGAGGTATCCGGACTGTTCGAGGTAGTCCTCCGGCGAGGCGCTCAACGCGAACTGGAGCGCGGGGTCCAGCGTGCCGGTGCGGTACTGCGCGGCCGCGACCACCCCGAGCTGGTCCCGGGTGGAGTTCATGGCGGCGGTCTTGCGGGCCAGTTCGCCCTGGAGCGCGGTGACCTCGGCGGCGTCGTCGTCGGCCTTCTGGTGGGCGCCGTCGTACCGCTGGGTGGCCTCCTCCGCCTGCTGGTAGAGGTCGGCCACCTTGGCCCCGGCCGATTCGGGGGCGGGCTGCGGCGCGGCGTGAGCGGTCTCGCCGAGCAGGCCCCAGGACGCGGCGGAGGCGAGCGCGAGGCAGAGTGCGGCCCGCGCACCGGCCGCGGCGCGGGAGGGCCTGCCGGCCGCGGCGTGCCGTGCCGGGCCGGGTGCGGCGCCCGGGGGGAGGCCGGCGCCGCGGGGGAACGGGAGGTGCGGGGGCTCGCGCCGCCGGAGCGGCGGCGCGGCGTCGGTGCGAGGCCATGCGGCCGTCACTCCTTCGTCAGGGAAATCCGGCGGCGCGTGCACGGGGGACACAGCGCCGCCGGACTTCGGCGGAGGCGACCCGCCGCCGGCAGGGCGGCGATGGGATCGGTCACCTGGCAGCAGACGCTAACCCGGCCCCGGACGGCATCCGGGCGAGGTGACCGGGACTGCGCGAACTCCACCGGGAGTGACCGGACGCGATCGCCGTTCGACGGGTGACCTGCCCGGATCGCGTCTGCCGCCGATCGAAAGGCCGGGCGTGCGCGGGCGCGGCCTCTCGGTGTGCCCCTGGCGGGTGCCTCTGTCCGCCTCCTCCGTACGCCCCCTCCGCATGCCCCCGTACGCGGGAGGCGCGAGGCGCGAGCCCCCGGCGGGCGGGCCATGAGCCCCTGCCGTGAGACGTGAGCCCCGGCCGTGAGCCGACGGCCGCCGGCCGAGAACGGTGGTTCCCGGCGGGCTTCTGTGGCGCGTCAGCCGGTGTCCGAGCGCCCTGCCCGCACGGCCCGGGACCGCCCGGCGGGTCCGGAAGGAGGCGAGGCTAGGGTGAACGGCGTTATGGACACGCTTATCAACGTCTTCGTCGGCCTGCACATCATCGGCATAGCCGCGCTGCTGGGCGGGTTCCTCACCCAGCTCAGGGCCATGGCCGGCCCGGGCGCGGTCGCGCCGCGCTTCGTGCCCGGCATGCTCTACGGCGCCGGGACGATGCTGGTCACCGGCCTGCTCATGGTCGGACTGCTGGACGCGGACGGCCGCCACCCCGACATGGCCAAGATCGGCGTCAAGCTCGCCGTGCTGATCGTCATCCTCGGCCTGGTCTACGTCCAGCGCGAGGAGGAGAAGGTCGACACGCGGGTGTTCGCGGCGGTCGGCGGCCTGACCGTCGTCAACATCTTCATCGCGCTGCTCTGGACCTGAGCCCCCCTGCTCCGGGGGCTCAGGCCCACTTCACACGGCTGCGGCGGCCGGCCACGGGCCGAGGGGCCGCTCTGCCCGACTGCTCAGCCCGACTGCTCAGCCCGTCAGTCAGCCAGCCAGCCAGCTCTGCTCAGGCGATGCGGCGGGCGGCGGCGAAGGGCATCCAGCTCATGGGCGCGACCTCCACCGTCGCACCCGTGTGGGGCGAGTGCACGACCTCGCCGTTGCCGAGGTAGATGCCCACGTGGCTGATGCCGGAGTAGAAGAACACCAGGTCGCCGGGGCGCAGGTCGGCCTCGGAGACGGCGGTGCCGTCCTTGACCTGGTCCCAGGTGGTGCGGCCGATGCTGATGCCGGCTGCCCTGTAGGCGGCCTGGGTCAGTCCGGAGCAGTCGTAGGCGTTGGGCCCGGTGGCACCGGAGAGGTACGGCTTGCCGCGCTGGTCCAGGGCGAACGCGATGGCCGCGGCGGCGCGGCCCGACGCGGGTCCGTTGTACGTGTAGGTCGAGGAGCCCGAGGTTGAGGCGGCCTTCGGCTGCATGGCGGCGAGCTTGGCGCGCTGCGCGGCGTTGAGGCCGTTGAGCACCTTCTGGGCGGCGGCGAGCTTGGCCTGGACGTTCTTCTTCTGCGTGGCCAGCTTGCTCTGCGCGTCGGTGAGCTCCTTGAGGCTCTCGGACGCCTTCGCCCGCTGGAGTGACGCCTCCTGCTGCTGCTGGGTGAAGTTCTTGAGGGCTGCCTGGGCGGTTCCCGTGAGCCGGTCCAGCATGTGCGACTGGGAGAGGAAGCCCTCCGGGTCGTCGGAGAAGAGCAGCTGTGTGGTCTGGTCGATGCCGCCGTCGCGGTACTGCTGTTCCGCGAACTCGCCCAGGACGCGCCGCGAGTCGTTCATCTTCTGGGTCTTGGTGGCGACCTGAGCCAGCAGCTGGTTGGTCGCCGTGCGCTGGGTGGCCGTCTTCTCCTTGGCCTGGTCGTACTGCTGGGTCGCCACCTCGGCCTGCTGGTTGAGGGTGTCGATCTCCTTCTTGACCTGGCTGATCGTCGGCTTCGCGGGCGCCGCGTTCGCCGTCTCGCTCATCAGGGTGAACGAGGCCAGGGCCGCCGACGTGATGCCGACTGCCGCCCGGGAGCCGGCGGACGTGAGCATGCGCGGGCGCGGTTTGCGGTGCGACGCCAAGGAGGCGACTCCTTCCGTGGACCGCCGACCGGGTTAGCTGACGGGTTCGGACGCGGAGGTCGCCCTACGGTCGGACGCCGCAAGGCGCCCGCCCGATTCACCCCAAGTGCTCCTGGGTCCCCGGCTCCGGCCGTCGGCCGGATTAGGCGGAGGCGGCGCGGTGCCGGGCCTGTCGCCGGCGGAGGACGTGCCACCTAGCGGGCTACCGTAGCCAAGTTCGCCACCCCTCGGGGGTTTTGGATCGCAATGTGACCGAGATCGCTTTGTGATCTTATGATTTAACCCGTATAAGGTGGTTGCAAACGGGCATAGTGATCTTCGGTGATCAGTACGGGTGGACCGCCGCGTAGAAGGGCATCTCGGTGATCGGGGCGATCTTGACCACCGTGCCGGTGTGCGGGGCGTGGATCATCTCGCCGTCGCCGATGTACAGCCCCACGTGGCTGACGTCGCTGTTGAAGAAGATCAGGTCGCCCGGCTGGAGGTCGGACTCGGACACCCTCGTGCCCACGTCCACCTGGTCGTAGGTGGTGCGCGGCAGGTCCACCCCGGCGGCCTTGTAGGCGGCCTGGGTCAGCCCCGAGCAGTCGTAGGAGTCCGGGCCGGTCGCGCCCCAGACGTACGGCTTGCCCAGCTGGGCCCTGGCGAACGCGATGGCCTGGGTGGCGGCCGACGAGTCGGAGGAGCTCGTGACGGGTGCGTCGGAGCTTGCGGCCGCTGCCTTCCGCAACGCCGCGAGCTGTGCCGCCTTGGCGAGCTTCTCCGCCTTCGCGCGCGCCAGGGCCTCCTGCTTGGCGGCCAGCTCCGCGAGCTGCTTCTTCTCCTGCGCGTTGAGGCTGTTGAGCAGCTTCTGTGCGGCGGAGAGGTCGGTCTGCACGTCCTTCTTGGCGCTTGTCAGCTGCGCCTGCTTGGCCGTCAGAGCGGTCAGGGCCTTGGCCGCGGCCATCCGCTGCCTGGCCGCGGACACCTGCTGCGCCTGGTAGCCCCGCACGGCCGCCTGCTGCCGCTGACCGAGCACGGTGGCCAGGTGGGCGGCGTCCGCCAGGTCCCCGGGGCTGTCCGACATGAGGTACCGGGTGGTGGTCAGGTCGCCGCCGTCGCGGTACTGGGCCGCCGCGTACTCGCCGAGCAGCTGCCGCGAGGCGTTCATCCTGGCCGTCTTCTGGGCGACCTGCGCGAGCAGCTTGTCGACCTCGGCCTTCTGCTGGTCGGTCTGCTCCTTGGCCGCGTTGTAGTGGTCGGTCGCCACCTCGGCCTGATGGGTCAGCGCGTCCACCCGCGCCTTCACCTTCGAGATCGCCGGCTGGACCGGGCCGCTGGGGGCGGGGGTCGCGCCGGCGCTCTCGCTGAGGAGCGTCACCGTCGCCAGGGCGGCGGTGGTGAGCCCGGCCGCCGTACGCGGACCGGGAGCGCTCAGTAGCGGCGGGCGGGCCTTGCGGTGCGTCGCCATACGGTCGGACTCCTCTCGGACGGCGCCGACTCCGGCTGGTGCGGAACCGTAGTCAACGGCCGTGGCCCAAGGGAAGGGCGATGTCCGACTACTCCCGATACCGTTTCGTCATATCGTCGCCGTCGCGGAATCCGGGACCCGAGGTCACCGAGCGTGCATCTCGGGCTGCCGTGCTTCCGAGGACCAGCCGCCGGGATCGGCCCGGAGGACCGGGCTGCGCGGACTCCGGGTGGAGTGTCGGCCGGGGCGCCTAGACTCGTGAGGCGATGAGCAGCCTCTTTGACGACGACTTCCTGGCCCGTCTGGAAGCGGCCCCCCCGGCCGCCGGAGCCGAGCACCCCCGCCCCCCGAGGAGAGCGGCACGGGGGGCGGCGAGGAGTTCCCGCACGACCTCTTCCAGGGCCGGTTCGACGGACCCCCGCCGGAGCGGGACGCGCACTACCGGGACGGCGCGCCCCGTCCCGTCGCCGACCCCGCACAACTGCTGGAGGGGCTCAACGAGAACCAGCGCGCCGCCGTCGAGCACCAGGGCAGCCCCCTGCTCATCGTCGCCGGCGCCGGCTCCGGAAAGACCAGGGTGCTCACCCACCGGATCGCCCACCTGCTGGGCGCCCGGCACGTCCACCCCGGCTCCATCCTCGCCATCACCTTCACCAACAAGGCCGCCGGCGAGATGAAGGAGCGCGTCGAGCAGCTGGTGGGGCCGCGCGCGAACAGCATGTGGGTGTCCACCTTCCACAGCGCGTGCGTCCGCATCCTGCGCCGCGAGTCCAAGGTGCTCGGCTTCACCTCGTCGTTCTCCATCTACGACGCCACCGACGCGCGCCGCCTGATGGCGCTGGTCTGCCGCGACCTGGACCTGGACCCCAAGCAGTTCCCGCCGAAGTCCTTCAGCGCCCAGGTGTCCAACCTCAAGAACGAGCTGGTCGACGAGGAGACGTACGCCGACCGGGCCGCGGCCGCCTCCGCCGGTGCCTTCGAGAAGAAGCTCGCCGAGGCGTACTCGATGTACCAGGCACGGCTGCGCGAGGCCAACGCCCTGGACTTCGACGACATCATCATGACCACCGTCAACCTGCTCCAGGCGTTCCCGGACGTCGCCGAGCACTACCGGCGCCGGTTCCGGCACGTCCTCGTCGACGAGTACCAGGACACCAACCACGCCCAGTACACCCTGGTGCGCGAGCTGGTGGGCACGGCGCCGGCCCCCGGGGCGGAGGCCGGCGACGGCGCCCCGGTGCTGCCGCCCGCCGAACTGTGCGTGGTCGGCGACGCCGACCAGTCGATCTACGCCTTCCGCGGCGCCACCATCCGCAACATCCTCCAGTTCGAGGAGGACTACCCGCAGGCGCGCACCATCCTGCTGGAGCAGAACTACCGCTCCACCCAGACCATCCTCGACGCGGCCAACGCCGTCATCGAACGCAACGAGGGGCGCCGCGCGAAGAACCTGTGGACCGAGGCCGGCAGCGGCCCGGTGATCACCGGGTACGTCTCCGACCAGGAGCACGACGAGGCGCAGTACGTCGCCGACGAGATCGACCGGCTCACCGACGCGGACCAGGCCCGGCCCGGCGACGTCGCCGTCTTCTACCGCACCAACGCGCAGTCCCGCGTCTTCGAAGAGGTCTTCATCCGCGTCGGCCTGCCGTACAAGGTCGTCGGCGGCGTCCGCTTCTACGAGCGCCGCGAGGTCCGGGACGTCCTGGCCTACCTGAGGGTGCTGGCCAACCCCGAGGACGGGGTGCCGCTGCGGCGCATCCTCAACGTGCCCAAGCGCGGCATCGGCGACCGCGCCGAGGCCATGATCGAGGCGCTGGCGCTGCGCGAGAAGATCTCCTTCCCGCAGGCGCTGCGCCGGGTCGACGAGGCGTACGGCATGGCCGCCCGCTCCGCCAACGCCGTCAAGCGGTTCAACACGCTGATGGACGAGCTGCGCACGGTGGTCGAGTCCGGCGCCGGCCCGGCCGTGGTCCTGGAGGCCGTCCTCGAACGCACCGGCTACCTGGCGGAGCTGCAGAACTCCACCGATCCGCAGGACGAGACGCGAGTGGAGAACCTCCAGGAGCTGGCGGCCGTCGCCCTGGAGTTCGAGCAGGAGCGGGCCGGCGAGGAGCCCGGCTCACTCGCGGAGTTCCTGGAGCGGGTCGCCCTGGTGGCCGACTCCGACCAGATCCCGGACGACGACGAGGAGAGCGGCGGCGTCATCACCCTGATGACCCTGCACACCGCCAAGGGCCTGGAGTTCCCTGTGGTGTTCCTCACCGGCATGGAGGACGGCGTCTTCCCGCACGCACGCTCCCTCGGCCAGACCAAGGAGCTGGAGGAGGAGCGGCGGCTGGCGTACGTCGGCATCACCCGTGCCCGTGAGCGCCTGTACCTCACCCGTTCGGTGATGCGCAGCGCCTGGGGACAGCCCTCCTACAACCCGCCCTCCCGGTTCCTAGAGGAGATCCCGGGTCCGCTCATCGAATGGAAGCGCACCGGCGCCGCGGCGGTGTCACCCTCCAGGTCGTCCGCCGGCTCCGATCCGGTGGGCAAGGCCGCCGCCTCACTGGCCTCCGCGGTCGCCGCCCGCGGGGGCAGCCGCGGCTTCGCCACCCGCCGGTCCGCCACGGACCGGCCGGCCATCTCCCTCGCGGTCGGCGACCGGGTCACCCACGACCAGTTCGGCCTCGGCACCGTCCTCTCCGTGACGGGGCGGCCGGGCGACGAGAAGGCGACCATCGACTTCGGCGACGAGCGTCCCAAGCAGCTGCTGCTGCGGTACGCGCCGGTGGAGAAGCTCTGAGGCGCTGACACCCGCCTCCGCCGACCCCCGCCGACCCCCGCCGTCCTCAGGGGCGGCGGGGAGCGGAGGGGAGCGCCGGGGCCTTCCGGCGGGGTGACAGCCCCGGCGGCTCGGCCGTGGTCCCGGACGTCCGTCCCGGTGCGGGCTCGTGTCCCGGTGCGGGCGGTGCGGCTGGGCCGCCCCTCGGGGGGTTGGCGTGGGTCCGGCTGGGCCGCACCCGGGGTCAGCGAGGGTCGAGGCCGTGGGCCAGCAGCCACTTGAGCGGGTCGATGGGGGAGCCGCCGTTGGGGCGGACCTCCAGGTGCAGGTGCGGCCCGGTGGTGTTGCCGGTGTTGCCGGAGTAGGCGATCACGGTGCCCGCCTTCACCTTGCCCGAGCGGATCTTGGTGCTGCTCAGGTGGCAGTACCAGGTCTCCGTGCCGTCCGGCGCCGTGACGATGGCCATGTTGCCGTAGGAGCTGTCCCACTGGGTGCGCACGGTGCCGTCGGTCACGGCCATCACCGGCGTGCCGACCTGTACGGGGAAGTCGATGCCGGTGTGCAGCGCCATCCAGTGCTCGCCCGACTGGCCGAAGTAGGCGCTGAGCCCCTTCTGCTTGACCGGCAGGACGAACTTCGGCCGCAGCGCCTCCTTGCGCGCGGCGGCGGCCGCCGCCGCCTGCTTGGCGGCCTCCTGGCGGTCCTTGAGGTCGACCCGCTCCTGCGAGCGGCTGGCCCGCGCGGCGAAGTCGTCGGCGTCCTGGCTCACCCCCGACAGCTGGCGGTCCAGCTGGGTGGTGGGCGCCTTGACGGAGCCGCCGGCGGTGGTGTTCGAGGAGGACTCCTGCGCCATCCCCACACCGCCGATCGCCGCGGCCCCCACCGCCGCCACGCTGAGCGCGGCCACGGACGGTACCGGCACGCCGAACAGCGCGCGCTTGCCGCCCCGGCGGCGGCTATGCACCGTCGTCGAACCGTCGGCGGCGAAGTCGTGCCGCACCTCCGCCTCGTGGCCGCCGGCGCCGAACACGTCGTCGTCGGCGTCGTCAAGGAGGTTCGAGGTGCCCAGCACGCCCGTGGCGTCCACGGCGTCCGGTCCGTCCGACGGTTGCGGCCCGCCGAAGGAGCCGGGGACGGGGGCCGCCACGCCGAACGCGCCGCTGTTGTACGCACCGGTGCTGAACGTGCCGGTGCTGAACGTGCCGGTGCTGAACGTGCCGGTGTCGAAGGTTCCGGTGTCGAAGGTTCCGGTGTCGAACGGGGTGGCGTGGAACGCCCCGGGGTTGAACGTGCCGGGGTTGAACGTGCCGGTGTCGAAGGCGGTGGTGTCGAACGTGCCGGTGTCGAAGACGCCGGTGGCGGCGCTCCCGTACACGGTGGCGCCGTACGCGGCGGTGCCCGCGGCGGTGTCGTACCCGGCGCCGGGCTGCGGGGCCGTGCCCCCGCCGTTGACCGCGACGTACCCGGTGACCCGTTCGTACGTCCCGGTGTCGCCGCCGGTTCCGTAGCCGTAGCCGTAGGCGGGGTAGGCGCCCGAGTCCCACTCGGGCACCGGCATGTCGTGCACCGGTACGGAGGGCTGGACGGCTGTCCGCGGCTCGGGGTCGCCGTGCCACAGCGTGCCGGCGGCGTAGGTGCCGGTGTCGTAGTAGGACGCGGCAGCCTCGTAGGACGGCTGCTGCTGGTACCCGGCGTTCTGCGGGTAGGGGTCGACGGCCGGCTGGAAGCCGGTCTCCCACGCTGTACCGGTCTGGCCGTACCCGGGCGCGTGACCGTAGTCGTACGCCTGGTCGTAGGGCACCGGCTGCTGCGGGACGAAGGCATGGCTGCCGGTCGCGTCGTCCGCGTACATGATGCCGCTGGCCGGGTGGTGGCCCTGGGAATAGGCGCCGTACGCGTGCGCGTCGTAGTCGGAGGAGTACTCCGACGGGTGACGTTGGTTCACCGCCAGCTTCTCTTTCGCCTAGGCAGCAGGAGAATCAGCGGCGACTGTAGTCCTCCGCGCGGGGTGCGGACAATCTCCTCACGGAACACGCCGCCCGCCTTGCCCGGTGTTCGGTCGATATTCGACCGTTATGTGTCCGTTATGCGGCGTCGATCGCCTCGCGCAGCGAACCGGCTCCGCTCAGGGCCCGCCGCACCTCCGCCGCAACCGATCCGTGGACCGGCAGTGAGAGGTGGCCGATCCCGCTGACCTTGACGTTCTGCACCAGGAGGTCCGGGTGGTCCAGTCGCGCGGACTCCACCGGGATCATCAGCTGGTCCAGGTCGCTCCAGAAGGCCACGAACCGGGTGCGGCAGCCCTGCGCGGGCCCGGCCAGCTCCCGCAGCACCTCGGAGCCCGGCCGCATCTGCCGGGCCAGCGGATGCGGCGCCAAGGCCGGCACCGCCCGGGTGCCCGCGTGCGGGGTGCCCATGGTGACCAGGGTGCGCACCCTGGCGTCGCCGCCGAGGCGCTGTACGTAGTACCGGGCGACCAGGCCGCCCAGGCTGTGACCGACGATGTCGACCCGGGGATGGCCGGACTGGGCGCACACCTGCTCGATGTGCGGGCCGAGCATCGCCGCCGCGTTGCGGATATCGCCGGTGAGCGGAGAGTAGTTCAGCGCCTGCACCCGGTCCCAGCCGTGCCGCCGCAGCGAGCGGCGCAGCAGGGCGAAGGCCGAGCGGTTGTCCACGAAGCCGTGCAGCAGCAGCACCGGTGGGTGCGCCCGCTCGCCGGCGGGCGGGAAGGCCGGGGTGACGGCGGCGGGCCGGTCGCCTTCCGGACCCTCGCCGGTGCGCGGCGGGTCCGGCGGTGGGCCGTCGGCCCGCTCGGGCAGGATGCCGGTCGGGTAGAGCAGCAGGTGGCCCGCGAGGACGGCCAGGTCGATGGCGGTGACCCGGGCCAGTTCGGCGCCGTGGTTGCTCCACAGTGCCGCCGGCAGGTGGGTGAGCTGCTCCCACCGGCTGCCGCCGGGCGCGGGTTCCGGCTCTGGCTCCGGCCGGGGGCTCGGCGCGGCTTCGGGCGATTGGGTCGACGTATGGGCGGCCATCGCCCACCTCCCGTCGCGGCACCCGGGTCGGCGTCGATCCGGGTGCCCTCAGCGGGAGCCGGAGCGGGCCCGCAGTCCCTTCCCCGTGGCTCGGGGGCGGCGTACGGAGTCCCGCCGGCGGCTCTCATGGCGCGTACCGGGCGTTCCCGCACCGTGCGGCGTGTCCCTCGCCGACGGCTCCGGGCGGCCCCGGCCGTTCCGAATGTGTCCCGTTCTGTGATTTCCCCCTCTCGCCGACGTAAAACCGTCCGGCCTGCCGGACGGAGCGATAACGTTCGTTCACGCGGCATGCCGAAGGCCCAGCTGCGCATGCCTCCGGTGCGGCCGGCACCGTCCCCATCCCCGGCCCTGTGAGCGGCCGCGCGCCGCACCGTGGAGGCAGAGATGGGCGTGTCCGGACCGATTCGCGTGGTTGTCGCCAAGCCGGGGCTCGACGGTCATGACCGGGGAGCGAAGGTGATCGCGCGGGCGCTGCGCGACGCCGGCATGGAGGTCATCTACACCGGCCTCCACCAGACGCCCGAACAGATCGTGGGCACCGCCCTCCAGGAGGACGCCGACGCGATCGGCCTCTCCATCCTGTCCGGCGCCCACATGACGCTCTTCGCCCGGGTGATCGAGCTGCTGCGCGAGCGGGACGCCGAGGACATCAAGGTCTTCGGCGGCGGCATCATCCCCGAGGCGGACATCGCCCCCCTCAAGGAGCTCGGCGTGGCCGAGATCTTCACCCCGGGCACGCCCACCGGCACCGTCGTCACCTGGGTGAACGACAACGTGGGGGTAGGGGCCGCCTGACGGCCAGGTAGGCCCCTTGAAGCCCTTGCGGGTCCTTGCGAGCCCTTTGCGGGCCTTGCCGCTGTTCCGCCCTGTCATTGGCGTTGTCGTTCCAGGACGCCCGGTGCGGGCGCGGGCCCGGTGCCGTGGCCAGGGGCGCGGCACCGGGTGGCTCCGAGCTGCCGGGCGGCGTCCTACGGCGTGTCCTCGCCGGCCAGCTCCGCGAGCATCAGCGCGCGCAGCCGCAGCGTGGCGGCGAGCCGCTGGAACGCCTCGGCCCAGTAGGCGCCCGCGCCGGGTGACCCGTTCGGCCCCTCCTCGGTGGCCGCACCCAGAACGGCCACGTGGTCGGTGGCGGTCGGATCGAGGCAGCGTTCGGCCAGCCCCATCACGCCGCTGAAGCTCCACGGGTAGCTGCCGCCGTCGCGGGCTATGTCGAGCGCGTCGACCACCGCCTGGCCCAGCGGGCCGCTCCACGGCACCGCGCAGACGCCGAGCATCTGGAACGCGTCGGACAGGCCGTTGGCCGCCACGAACCGGGCCACCCAGGCGGCTCGCTCCGGCTCGGGCAGCACCGCCAGCAGCTTCGCCGGGTCGCCGGCCGGCGCGACGGCGGCCGCCGCGGACGGCGGCGGCCCCAGCAGCGCCCGAGCCCACGCGGTGTCCCGCTGCCGCACCGCCGCACGGCACCAGGCCGCGTGCAGGTCCGGCAGCCAGTCGTCGAGCACCGGCAGCGCGACGATCTCCTCCGGGGTGTGCCCGCCGAGCCGCTCGGTCCAGGTGGCCAGCGGCGCCGCGTCCGCCAGCTGGCCCAGCCACCACGACCGCTCGCCGCGGCCGGCGGGCGGCTTGGCGACCACCCCGTCCCGCTCCATCCCCGCGTCGCAGGCGTGGGGCGCCTCGACGGTGATGCCGCCCGGCCCGAGCGAGACGCACGCGCGGGCGCGGGCGGCCATCCGCCCGGCCAGCGCGGAGTCCGGGAGCGCCGACAGCAGCTCGGCGGCCGTGGCCCGCACGTTCCGGCTGCGGTCGGCCAGGGCCTGCTCCAGGAACGGCTCGTCGGCCGCCGACAGCCCGGTGCGCAGGGCGTCGACGAACATCAGCCGGTCCTCGGCCCGCTCGGTGCGCCACGTCGACATGAGCATCGCCAGCGCGCCCGCCGGGGTCGAGCGGCGCATCGCCGTCAGCAGCGCCACCCGTTCGGCGAACAGCCCCTCCTCCCACAGCCGCCCGCGCGCCACATCGTCGTCCAGCGCCCCGGCCGCGGCCGGGCCACCGCCACCCGCGCGCAGCGCGAACCGCCAGTCGGGGTTGAGCTCGGCGAGCCACAGCGCCCGCGGGCCGGCGAAGGCCAGCGTGTCCGGCCGCAGGTCGGTGCGGGCCCGCGCGGTGTCCAGCAGCGCCGGCAGCAGCTCCGGCGGCGCCGCGTAGCCGTGCCCGACGGCCGCGGCCAACCACTGCGGCAGCAGCTCGCCGAGGTTGGGGCCGCCACCCGAGCGGCCCCGGCCGCCGTCGGCCACCATCGTCGCCAGCCGCCGCCGGGCCGCCGGGGGTGGCAGCGGCCGCGGATCGGGGACCGCCTTCCGTGGCCGGGCCGCGACCGCGGCGGGGCGCACCCCCGCGCGGCGCCGCAGCACGCTCTCGGCCGCGGCGTCCAGCAACGCCTCGGCGGCCTCCTCGGCGTCACCCACCACCCCGGGCGGCCGGCGCCGCTCCGTGCCCAGCAGCGCACTGCCGACCAGCTCCTCCCACGCCACGCTCACCGCGTCCTCCCCGCGTCCGCTTCCTTATCCGGCTGACCTGTCTCGTTCCTGAACCGCTCACGACGGACCCGCGCCCCGCCCGGCAGCGGCGGCCGCCGTGCCCTCTCGTTCCACCGCCCGCCCCGGGCACTGCCTGGGCGTGCCCCGGCGCTTCCGCCCGTCACCCGTTGCCCGTTGCCCGTCACCCGCCGTCCGCAGCCCTGCCGCACCGCAGCGGACCCGGGGCGTGCGGCCCGCAGCGGCATCGCCGGCGGCAGACGAAGGTCGCGCGACCGGCGCCTTGGACCTCGGGCAGGCCGTGGCGGTGGTGTCACGCCGCCAGGGGCGTCGGTATGGGGGACGCCCACGCGGTCAGCGGGCGCGCCCCCACCGGCGTCAGTTCGGCGAAGACGGTCAGCGGCCCGCCCCCGGAGAGCGCGGCCAGCCGCCAGGGGGCCGGGCCGACGACCGGCACCGCGTCCGGGCTCTCCGCGTCCGCCAGCTGCCACCGCTCCCGGCCCGGCACCGGTACGACGCCGCTCAGCAGCACCGGCCAGGCGTCCAGCCACGGGTCGTGGGCGAGCGCGTCCCCGTAGGCGTCGAGCGCCGCCCCGACGCCGGTCCCGACGGGCACGTCCGAGACGGCCGCCTCGACACGGTGCGGGCCCAGCTCGACGCGCAGCGGCACGGCGGCCCGGTGGAAGGCCACCTCGCCGTCCAGCACCACGCCCACCGGCAGTGCGAGTTCGGGGGCGCGGCCGGCCGCTCCGAAGCTGAGCACCAGGGCGCACTGGCCCGACCCCTCCTCGCGCAGCCACACCCGGCGGGTCGTCAGCCGGTCGTCGGCCGTGTCGTAGCGGGCGGCTACCAGCCACCGCCCGCGCACCCGCGGGCCGGCCAGTACCTCGGCCGCGTCGACGGTGAAGCCCACCCGGGTGCGGACGGTGTCCACCAGCGGCTCCGGCAGCGCCTCCCGGCCGAGGAAGCCCTTGGCCAGAAGGTGCAGCAGCGCCGCCTCCTCCAGCATCCGGGCCGGCCAGTCGCCGCCCGACGCCGCCGTGGAGCCGAGCTCCCGCACCCGCGCGGCCAGGCCCGGTGCCTGGGCGTCCACCATCCGCGCGGCCGTCTCGTCGAACGGCCGCATCCCGTCGCGGTCGGCACCGGCCAGCCCGCCGCGCAGCAGGTCGACCAGCCGCTGCTCCAGCTCGCTCGCGCCGCCCTCGACCCGCACCGCGCGCTGCTCGGCACGGCGTCGAGCCGCCTCGGTGTCGGCCGGGCCGGACCTGCGGGACGACTCCCCGCCCGGCTCCGCCTGGCGCGCCCGCTCGTCCTTCTGCCGCCGCGCCGCGACCCACTCGGCCACCCACTCCGGCTCCCCGCCGGCCGGACCGGCCGCCGGTATCGGCCCCTTCGCCCCTTCGGCCCACAGCAGCAGCAGCGCCAGCGCGTGCTTGCACGGGAACTTCCGGCTCGGGCAGGTGCAGCGGTACGCGGGGCCGCGGGTGTCCACGACGGTCTGGTACGGCGTCCTGCCGCTGCCCTTGCACAGCCCCCACACCGCCGTGCCAGCGGCGCCCGTGCCGGACCACGGCGCGGGCGTGGCGAGCTTGCCGCCGGCCTTCTGCGATGCGGCGTCAGGCGCGAGCCCGAGCACTTGGTCCGCGGTCCACCGCGTTTCCGTCTCCATGACCACCGACGGTAGGGGGAGGCACTGACATTCGGGGACTGACGTCTGGTCGGATCGGGCCCGCGAGGGGTCGTGTGCGGCCTTCAACACCCCTCTGCCGTCGCACGTCTGATAGGTAATCGGATTCTCCGATTACTGGATGTTCGGACCGTTGGTGACGGGGATGTGACGGCCACGACCCCCCGAGGGGCGGCCCGTCCGCCTATCCCGCCGCCCGCGCCGCGTACCGTCCAGGCGTCGTGCCGAAGGCGCGCCGGAACGCCTCGATGAACGCGCTCGGGTTGGCGTAACCGCAGGCGATGGCGGTCCTGGTGACCTCATGCCCCGCCGCGAGCAGGGTCAGCGAGTGGTGCAGCCGCAGCTGGGTGCGCCACTGGGGGAAGTTCATGCCCGTCTCGCGCCGGAACAGGCGGCTCAGGGTGCGCTCGCTCGCTCCGACGGCCGCGCCGAGTCCGGCCAGCGACCGTGGATCGGCCGGGTCGGCGTGCAGCAGGGCGGCCACGGCCCGCAGCCGGTCGTCGGCCGGCAGCGGCAGGGGCAGCAGCAGAGGCAGCGTCTCGGCCCGGGACAGCTGGTCGAGCGCCACCTGTTCGAGGGTGCGCCGCTGCCGAACGGTCCTGGCCGCGTGCCGCGCCTCGTCGGTGAGGGCGACGATGACCTCGCGCAGCAGCGGGTCCACCGCGAGGACGGTGGGCCGGTCCGTGCGCAGCGGGGTGGCCGAGGGCGGGAAGCACAACGTACGCATCCGTGCCGGACCGTGCGCCTCATGGGCGTGGGCCACCCCGGCGGGCACCCAGACCGCGCGCAGCGGCGGTACCGCCCACGTGCCCGCCGCCGTCGTGACCCGCAGCACGCCGTGGCTGGGGTGGATGAGCTGGTGCTCGGTGTGGTGGTGCCAGGTGACGCGCTCCCGGTGGACCAGGTCCAGGAGGGTGGGACCGGCGAGGGGCCGGTGGGGTGCGCTCAGGGCGCCGTCGGCGGCAGGGGAGTCTGCGGCCTCGGCGGCTCCCCCGGGGCGCTCGGCGGCCTCGGCGGCCTCGGGTGCTCCGGGTGCTCCGGCGCGATCGGCGGGACGGTTCTCGTCGACGCCTTGGCGGGTTGGCGACACAATCGGGCAGAGTATCGGTGGCCGCCCCATCCGTGGCCCCGCGACGCTGGTGCCATGGCTCAGCTCAACTCCTCAGCCCCGCCCCCGGCCGCCGCCGCGGCGCCGTCGGACACCGCCGCCGGCACCTGGTCCCGCATGCGCCTGTGGGGCATCGCCCACGCCGTCGACGACCTCTACCAGGGCCTGGTCCCCGCCACCGTGCCCTACTTCGTGCTGGACCGGCACTACGGCTATGTCGCCGCCTCCGGCCTCACCCTTGCCGCCACCCTCGGCAGCTCCGTGCCGCAGCCCTTCCTCGGCGTGGCGGTCGACCGGCTGCGGGTCGGCTGGCTGGTCGGCGCGGGCGTGGCACTGGCCGGGATCGGCTTCGGCCTGTCCGGCCTGGTGCCCTCGTACGCCGCCACCTGGTGCCTGATCATGCTCTCCGGACTCGGCGTGGCGATGTTCCACCCGGCCGCGGGCAAGGCCGCGCGGGAGGCGGCCGGCGACAGCGCCGCGGCGATGAGCGTGTTCGCCGCGGGCGGCAGCGTCGGCTTCTTTCTGGCCCCGGTACTGGCCACGCCGGCCCTGATCGCCTGGGGGGTGGGGACCACGGCCCTCTTCATCCCGCCGGCGGTGCTGATCGCCTTCGTGCTGCTGCGGCACCGGCGCCGCCAAGGGGCGGCCACCGTGTCCGCCGTCCGCGCCGGGCGTGACCAGTGGCGGCCGTTCGCGGTGCTCACCTCCGTGGAAGTGGTGCGCTCGGTGGCGTTCTTCGGGGTCAACACCTTCATCGAGCTGTACTGGATCCGCGACCTGCACGCCTCCCGCGGACTGGCCGGAGCCGCCCTCACCTGCTTCCTGGCGGGCGGTGTCAGCGGCACCCTGCTGGGCGGGCGGATCGCCGACCGGCTGGGGATGGTGCGCACGGTGCAGATCGGCGGCGGCCTCGCGCTGCCGATGCTCGCCGGACTGGTCCTGACGCCCGGCAGCGTCGTGCCGCTGCTCTTCGCGGTCCTCACCGGACTGACGCTGAACCTGCCCTTCGCGGTGCTCGTCAAGCTCGGCCAGGACTACCTGCCGACCCGGCCGGGTACGGCGGCGGGCGTGACCCTCGGCCTCGCGGTGAGTGTCGGCGGCCTGCTCGCACCGCTGCTCGGGCTGGTGGCCGACGCCCACGGGCCGCGCGGCGCCCTCGCGGTGCTCTGCGTGGTGCCGCCGATCGCCCTCGGGCTGGGGCTGTTCCTGCCCGAGCCGGGGCAGCGGGAGGTGGAGGCGGCGCGGCCGGAGGCGGAGGCGGCCGCCGGAGACGAAGCCGCGCCCGAGCCGGGGACGGCCCGCCGCTGACGCCGCTCTCGCCGCTCCCGGCGGCATCCCACCGCCTGGCTGCCGCCGCCCCCTCGGGCCACTCCTCTGCGCTTGACACACCGTCACGTCTGCTCCCGCCGCCGGCAACGGCGTCGGGGACGGGCCTCGGCGTGTGCCGACCCGACGCCCGTCCCCGGGCGCGAGGAGATCATCCCCGCTCCGGGCCGGCCGAACGCCCGCGCGCGGGGAGCCGCGGCCGGTCGCCGGACGCGCCCGAGGGCGGCGCCGAGTGCTCCGGGGAGGGCCCGTAACCCGTGCCGGACACGGGCTGTGACCGATTGTCAGTGGTGCGGTGCATCGTGGAAGCACACCGACCGCGCACGGGCCGAAGGGCCCGCGCATGCCCGTGGGGGAGTGCTGTGCCGTCTACGTCCGCCATCACCGCAACCGCTGCCGCGACAGCCGAGGAGCCCGCGCACGGTTCCGCCGTCGCGCCCGAAGGGGCTTCCGCGTCCGCCGGCGGCGGGCAGGCCCTGCGCGCGCACGCGGAGGAAGCCTTCGCCGCCGAGCTGGCCGCGCTCGCCGCCGCCGACGACCGCCCCCGCCCGGCCCGCTGGCGGCTGTCGCCATGGGCGGTGGCCACCTACCTGATGGGCGGCACCCTGCCCGACGGCACCGCCATCACGCCCAAGTACGTCGGCCCCCGCCGCATCATCGAGGTCGCCGTCACCACCCTGGCCACCGACCGCGCGCTGCTGCTCCTCGGCGTGCCCGGCACCGCCAAGACCTGGGTCTCCGAACACCTGGCCGCCGCGGTCAGCGGGGACTCCACCCTCCTCGTGCAGGGCACCGCCGGCACCCCCGAGGAGGCCATCCGCTACGGCTGGAACTACGCGCAGCTCCTCGCGCACGGGCCCAGCCGTGACGCCCTGGTACCCAGCCCGGTGATGCGCGCCATGGCCGAGGGGCGGATCGCCCGCGTCGAGGAGCTGACCCGCATCCCGGCCGACGTGCAGGACACGCTGATCACCATCCTGTCCGAGAAGACGCTGCCGATACCGGAGCTGGGCACCGAGACGCAGGCGGTGCGCGGCTTCAACCTGATCGCCACCGCCAACGACCGCGACCGCGGGGTGAACGACCTGTCCAGCGCGCTGCGCCGACGCTTCAACACGGTGGTGCTGCCGCTGCCGGCCACCGCCGAGGAGGAGGTCGCCATCGTCAGCCGGCGCGTCGACCAGATCGGCCGCGGCCTCGACCTGCCGGCCGCGCCCAGCGGCGCCGACGAGATCCGCCGGGTCGTCACCGTCTTCCGCGAGCTGCGCGCGGGCGCCACGGAGGACGGCCGGCTCAAGGTCAAGTCGCCCTCGGGCACGCTGTCCACGGCCGAGGCGATCTCCGTGGTCACCAACGGCCTGGCGCTGGCCGCCCACTTCGGCGACGGCGTACTGCGGGCCGGGGACGTGGCGGCGGGCATCCTCGGCGCCGTCGTCCGTGACCCGGCCGCCGACCGGCTGGTCTGGCAGGAGTACCTGGAGACGGTCGTGCGCGAGCGGGAAGGGTGGAAGGACTTCTACCGCGCCTGCCGCGAGGTGACGGCATGACACCCGACGCCGCCGCCCCGACCCGCGCCGCTGCGCGCCGGGCCGCCTCCGTCCCACGGGCCGGCGCTGTCCCCGATCCGCAGGACGTGCTGCTGCTCGGCGTGCGCCACCACGGCCCCGGCTCGGCCCGCGCCGTGCGCGCCGCGTTGGACGCCTACCGGCCGCAGGCCGTCCTCATCGAGGGGCCGGCCGAGGCGGACGCCCTGGCGGCACTCGCCGCCGACCCGGGCATGCGGCCGCCGGTCGCACTGCTCGCCCACGTCGTCGACGAACCGGCGCGGGCCGCCTTCTGGCCTTTCGCGGAGTTCTCCCCGGAGTGGGTGGCGCTGCGCTGGGCCGCCGAGGCCGGTGCGGAGGTGCGGTTCATCGACCTGCCGGCCGCGCACACCCTCGCACTCCGCGCCGCCGCCGACACTCCGGAGACGTCCGACGGACCCGAAGTGCCTGACGGAGCCGGGGTGCCTGCCGGCCCCGAGGTGCCTGCGGCCGGTCAGGAAGCGGGGGGGCGGAGGCCGGGCCGCGAAGCCGGCCCGGGCGCCCAGGGCGCCCATGCCCCGGACGGCTCGGCGCCTGGGGACGGTACCGACCGACAGGACAGCGCCGGCCCCGACAGCGAGCCGCAGTCGGACGCGCTGCGCGTCGACCCGCTCGCGGTGCTCGCCGCGGCAGCCGGGTACGAGGACCCGGAACGCTGGTGGGAGGACGCGGTCGAGCACCGCGGCAGCGGCGCGGACGACCCGTTCGCCCCGTTCGCCGCCGTTGCCGAGGCGATGGCCGAGATCCGCGGTGACCAGGAGGGCCCGGACGCCCCGGACGCCGCCGACGACCAGGGTGACCACGGCGGTGCCGACCCGCGCGACCTCGTCCGCGAGGCCCACATGCGGCTGCGGCTGCGCGAGGCCCGGCGTGTCCACGAGCGGACGGCCGTGGTGTGCGGCGCCTGGCACGTCCCGGCCCTGGCCGCCCGCACCACCGCGGCCGCCGACCGGCAGCTCCTCAAAGGCCTGCCGAAGGTGAAGGTGCAGGCCACCTGGGTGCCGTGGACGCACCGCCGGCTCTCCCGGGCCGGTGGATACGGGGCCGGAATCGACTCCCCGGGCTGGTACGCGCACCTGTTCGCCGCCCCCGACCGCCCGCTCGCCCGCTGGATGACGAAGGTGGCCGGCCTGCTCCGGGAAGAGGACCTCCCGGTGTCGTCCGCGCACGTCATCGAGGCGGTGCGGCTGGCCGACACCCTCGCCGCTGTGCGCGGCCGCCCGCTGGCCGGCCTCGGCGAGACGCTGGACGCGGTGCTGGCGGTGATGTGCGACGGCTCCGAGGTACCGCTGGAGCTGGTCCGCGACCGGCTGGTGGTCGGCGACGCGCTCGGCGAGGTCCCGGAGGGCGCGCCCGCCGTCCCCCTGGCCCGCGACCTGGCGCAGGAGCAGCGCCGGCTGCGGTTGAAGCCCGAGGCGTTGGAGCGCGAGCTCGAACTCGACCTGCGCAAGGAGTTGGACGCCGGTCGCAGCCGTCTGCTGCACCGGCTGCGGCTGCTCGGCATCGGCTGGGGGGAGCCCGCCGTGGGCCGCTCCGGCCGAGGCACCTTCCGCGAGTCCTGGCGGCTGCGCTGGGAGCCGGAGGCGGCCGTCCGGGTCGCCGAGGCCGGCATCTGGGGCACCACCGTGCGGGCCGCGGCGGGCGCCCGCGCCCGCGACCTGGCCGCCGGGGCGGCCACGCTGGCCGAGGTCACCGCCATGGCCGAGCGCTGCCTGCTGGCCGGACTCGACGACGCGCTGCCCGAGGTGATGCGGGTGCTCGCCGACCGTGCCGCCCTGGACGCGGACGTCGCCCACCTCGCCGCCGCCCTTCCCGCGCTGGTCCGCGCGGTCCGCTACGGCGACGTGCGCGGCACCGACTCCAGGGCGCTGGCCCGGGTCGCGGCCGGGCTGGCCGAGCGGATCTGCGTCGGCTTCCCGGCGGCCTGCACCCACCTCGACGCCGAGGGGGCGGCGGCCCTGCGCGGCCCCATGGACGAGGTGCACCGGGCCGTGGCCCTGCTGGGGGAGGGGCTGCGGGACCGCTGGTCCGCGATGCTGCGCGGACTGGCCGGGCGGGACTCCTCCGTCCCCGGGCTCTTGCGCGGCGCCGCCGCCCGGCTGCTGCTCGACGAGGGGCGGCTGCCGGACGGGGAGGCCGCCCGGCTGATGGGGCTGGCTCTCTCGCCCGGCGCCGGACCCGCCGAGGCGGCCGCCTGGATCGAGGGGTTCCTGGCGGGCGGCGGCATGCTGCTGGTCCACGACGAGCGGCTGCTCGCGCTGGTCGACGGCTGGCTGAGCGGGGTGCCCGCCGAGGCGTTCACGGATGTGCTGCCCCTGCTGCGGCGGACGTTCGGCCAGTTCGAGTCCGGGGTCCGCACCTCGGTGGGCGAGCTGGTGCGGCGCGGCCCGGCCGGCCGGGCCGCACCCGCCCGGGGCGGGTCGGCGCGTCCGGGTTCGCGCCGGAGCTGGACCGGGCCCGGGCCGACGCGGCGGCCCGCACCGTGCGGCTGCTGCTGGGCCGGTCCACCGCTGACGGTCCGGAGGACCTCCAGGACCCGCCCGCCCCCGACGACCGCACCGGCCCGGCCGCCACGAGCCCCGCCCTGCCGGCCCCGGCCCCGGCCCCGGCCTCCGGACTGTCGGAAGCGGTCTCCTGGGCGCGCCACCCGGCCGTCCGAAGCAGCGGCGAAGGCGGAGGTCAGAGCTCGGGCAGGAGCCGGAACGCGGCCGCGACGATGCCCGGCCAGGCCGTGCCCGGGCGGCGAGCGGCCCGCCCCGCGCCTTCGGACGCCGCCGCGCGCCGGTCGGCCCTGGGCGGAACCCGGCTGCCGGCTCCCGTCCGGTCGGCCCCGCCGCTCCGCCGCCCGCGCGGAGGCCCTGTCCGCCACGGGCGCCGCGCCCGTCGTACTCGCCGCTGTACCCGCTGCCCGCCGCCCTGCCGAGACGCCGACCCCTGGAGGCGAGCCCCGATGACCGATGCCGTGACCCGAGACCCGCGCACCGCGGCCACCCCTGAGGCCGAGACCGTCCCGGAGGCCGCCGGAGCCGACGAGCGGCTGCGCCGATGGCGGCTGGTGCTCGGCGCCGAGCCGCCCGGCAACGGCGGCCAGGGCGCCTGCTCCGGCACCGGCTACACGCTCACCGGCCGGGACGCCGCCATGGACCGCACCCTCGCCGCCGTCTACGGCGGCGCGTCCGGCGCGGAGCGCTCCGCCGGGCTGGGCTCCTCGGCGCCCCAGGTGGCCCGGTGGCTGGGCGACATCCGCACCTACTTCCCGTCCTCCGTGGTGCAGGTGATGCAGCGCGACGCGATCGACCGGCTCGGGCTGTCCGCGCTGCTGCTCGAACCGGAGATGCTGGAGGCGGTGGAGGCCGACGTGCACCTCGTGGGCACCCTGCTGTCCCTCAACCGGGCGATGCCGGAGACCACCCGGGAGACGGCGCGGGCGGTGGTCCGCAAGGTCGTCCAGGATCTGGAGCGGCGGCTCGCCACCCGCACCCGGGCCACCCTCACCGGCGCCCTCGACCGCTCCGCGCGCACCACCCGCCCGCGCCACCGCGACATCGACTGGGACCGCACCATCCGCGCGAACCTGCGCCACTACCTGCCCGAGTACCGCACGGTCGTGCCGGAGCGCCTGATCGGGTACGGCCGGGCCGACCAGGCGGTGAAGAAGGAGGTGGTGCTCTGCATAGACCAGTCCGGTTCGATGGCCGCGTCCGTCGTCTACGCCTCCGTGTTCGGCGCCGTGCTGGCCTCGATGCGCTCCCTCGACACCCGCCTGGTGGTGTTCGACACCGCCGTCGTCGACCTCACCGACGAGCTGGACGACCCGGTGGACGTCCTCTTCGGCACGCAGCTCGGCGGCGGCACCGACATCAACCGGGCGCTGGCCTACTGCCAGTCCAGGATCACCCGGCCGGCCGAGACCGTCGTCGTACTGATCAGCGACCTGTACGAGGGCGGCATCCGCGACGAGATGCTCAAACGCGTGGCGGCGATGAAGGCCGCCGGGGTGCAGTTCGTGGCCCTGCTCGCGCTCTCCGACGAGGGCGCGCCCGCGTACGACCGGCAGCACGCCGCCGCGCTGGCCGCCCTGGGAGCACCCGCCTTCGCCTGCACCCCCGACCTCTTTCCCGAGGTGATGGCCGCGGCGATAGAGAAGCGCCCGCTGCCGGTGCCCGTGGTCTGAGACCTGACGCCTGGGGTCCTGAGACCCGAGACCTGGGACCTGACGCCTGAGGTCCGGGACCTGAGGCCGGGGGCGGGGGCCGGCGCCCGCTCCGCCGCCGGCCCCGCGACCGCTCGGCCGGAGGGCCGCGAACAGCGCTGCCGGGAGGGTGCTGTGACCGTTCTCACCGCTGACAGGCGACCTCACGATTTACCCGCCCGAGGCCCTCGGCGATAACCTGCAAGACGGACATGCCGCGTACCCGGTCACCGTGTGCGCTTCCCGTGTGACAGCGCAGTCGCCCTGCCCGTAGCGGCACGCCCAGCCGATCAGGCGGCGCTGTACGTCAAAGGCGGCAGCTGCCTGCGAGATGCTGAATTCCGGGGAAACCCGAGGAATCCAGGAAACCACAAGGGAGACGGACGCGCGTGGACCTGTTCGAGTACCAGGCGAGGGACCTCTTCGCCAAGCACGGTGTACCGGTGCTGGCCGGTGAAGTCATCGACACGCCTGAGGCGGCGCGCGAGGTGGCGGAGCGACTGGGCGGCCGTGCGGTCGTCAAGGCGCAGGTCAAGGTGGGTGGCCGCGGCAAGGCCGGTGGCGTGAAGCTGGCCGCCGACCCGGCGGACGCGGTGGCCAAGGCCGACCAGATCCTCGGCATGGACATCAAGGGCCACACGGTCCACAAGGTGATGCTGGCCGAGACCGCCGACATCAAGGAGGAGTACTACGTCTCCTTCCTGCTCGACCGCACCAACCGGACCTTCCTCGCGATGGCGTCCGTCGAGGGTGGCGTCGAGATCGAGGTCGTCGCCGAGAAGAACCCCGAGGCCCTGGCCAAGGTCGCGGTCGACGCCCTGGAGGGCGTGACCCCGGCGAAGGCCGCGGAGATCGTCGCCGCCGCGAAGTTCCCGGCCGACATCGCCGACCAGGTCGCCGAGGTCCTGCAGAAGCTGTGGACCGTCTTCGTCAACGAGGACGCCCTGCTGGTCGAGGTCAACCCGCTGGTCAAGACCGGCGAGGGCAAGATCATCGCGCTGGACGGCAAGGTCTCGCTGGACGAGAACGCCGCCTTCCGGCAGCCCGGGCACGAGGCGCTGGAGGACAAGGCCGCGGCCAACCCGCTGGAGGCCGCCGCCAAGGCCAAGGGCCTGAACTACGTCAAGCTCGACGGCCAGGTCGGCATCATCGGCAACGGCGCGGGCCTGGTCATGTCGACTCTCGACGTCGTCGCGTACGCCGGTGAGCAGCACGGCGGCGTGAAGCCCGCCAACTTCCTGGACATCGGCGGCGGCGCCTCGGCCGAGGTGATGGCCAACGGTCTGGAGATCATCCTGGGCGACCCGGACGTCAAGTCCGTGTTCGTCAACGTCTTCGGCGGCATCACCGCCTGTGACGAGGTGGCCAACGGCATCGTCCAGGCGCTGGAGCTGCTGGCCTCCAAGGGCGAGCAGGTGACCAAGCCGCTCGTGGTCCGTCTCGACGGCAACAACGCGGAGCTGGGTCGCAAGATCCTCTCCGACGCCAACCACCCGCTGGTCCAGCGCGTGGACACGATGGACGGTGCGGCCGACAAGGCCGCCGAGCTGGCCGCGAAGTAAGGGAAGAGGGATTTCAGACACCATGGCTATCTTCCTGAACAAGGACAGCAAGGTCATCGTCCAGGGCATGACCGGTGCCACCGGCATGAAGCACACCAAGCTGATGCTGGGTGACGGCACCAACGTGGTCGGCGGCGTGAACCCGCGCAAGGCCGGCACCACGGTCTCCTTCGAGCAGGGCGACGTCCCGGTCTTCGGCAGCGTCAAGGAGGCCATCGAGGCCACCGGCGCGAACGTGACCGTCATCTTCGTCCCGGAGAAGTTCACCAAGGACGCGGTCGTCGAGGCCATCGAGGCCGAGATCCCGCTCGCGGTGGTCATCACCGAGGGCGTGGCCGTGCACGACTCCGCCGCGTTCTGGGCGCTCGCCCAGGCCAAGGGGAACAAGACCCGCATCATCGGCCCGAACTGCCCCGGCCTGATCAGCCCCGGACAGTCGAACGTCGGCATCATCCCGGGCGACATCACCAAGCCCGGCCGGATCGGCCTGGTTTCCAAGTCCGGCACGCTGACGTACCAGATGATGTACGAGCTGCGCGACATCGGCTTCTCCTCGGCGGTCGGCATCGGTGGTGACCCGATCATCGGCACCACGCACATCGACGCGCTCGCCGCGTTCGAGGCCGACCCCGAGACCGACCTGATCGTGATGATCGGCGAGATCGGCGGCGACGCGGAGGAGCGGGCCGCGGCCTACATCCAGGAGCACGTCACCAAGCCGGTCGTCGGCTACGTGGCCGGCTTCACCGCGCCCGAGGGCAAGACGATGGGCCACGCCGGCGCGATCGTCTCCGGCTCCTCCGGCACGGCGCAGGCCAAGAAGGAGGCCCTGGAGGCCGCGGGCGTGAAGGTCGGCAAGACCCCGTCCGAGACCGCGCGGCTGGCCCGCAGCATCCTCGCCGGCTGATCTCCGTCCGGCATCCCGCCCGGGCATCCTGTCCGGCGTTCCGTGCGACCTGACGGTCGCACGGAAGGTCGCATGGACCCCGGTTCGGGCGGCGACACACGGCGGCCTGACCGGCTCTGAGCCGGTCAGGCCACCGTCCGGCCGTTGTCCGACTGCCAGGATCAGCGGGCGGTCGCGGCGCGGGTCCGCTCCCCGGAAGGGGACGGGCCCGCGCCGCTGTGCTGTCCGGCGCCGGCCGGGACCGTGGCGCGGACCGGCTGGCGGGCCGGCACCGGCCCACTGGAAGGCGCGACCAGCGCAAAGGCCGCCGTCGTCACGGCGACCACCGCCGCCAGGGCGTACGCGGCCACCGTGCGACGACGCGCCCCGCGCTCACTGGCTCCGCGCACGCTCCCGGGCGCGGCGGGCGGCTCCGGCACGGGCTCGGCGTCCAGAAGGGCCCGCAGCCGCGACGGCACGTCGCCCTCCCGCGCCGGTTCCGTCCGGGCTGCGGCCGGCCTTTTTCCGTCCGGCTCGTCCCGGCTCGGCTCGTCCCCGGTCTGCTTCTTCGGGAACCGCTTTTCCGGTACCGGCTTCTCCAGGACCGGCTCCGTCCGGGCTTCGGCCGGTTCCGCGCGCGCCCGTTCCTCCGCCTCGGCTCCGGCCAGAGCCTTCCGTCCCGCTTCGACGCGCGCTGCCGCGGCCCGCTCGCTGGCCTCGGTCTCCGTCGCGACAGCCGCCAGATCGAGGCCGAGCCCGTCGTGGAGCAGGACCGCCCGGCGCCGCACCGGCGGCAGCGCCAGCAGCGCGGCGGCCAGCGGCTCGGCCGACGGGGTCCGTGGCGACCGGACCCCGTGGGGCGCCCAGCCGGAGAGCCGCCGCTGCCAGGACGTGAGGGCGCGGTCGTGGGCCGCCGCCCGTACCCAGCCCACCGGGTCGCTGTCCCGGGCCACCTCCGGCCAGTGCTGCCACGCCTGGTCATAGGCCGCCAGCACCGCGTGCCGCGCCCGCGCCGGATCGCCGCACAGCAGCTCCGCCTGCCGTACGAGGGCCCCGGCGGCCTCCCGGAACAGGTCGTCGAACGCCTGCTCCGGGGTGCACGGGTCGGGCGGCTCCTTCTTGGACGGCTCCCTCTCGGGCCGCTCCTTCTTGGCCGGTTCCTTCTCGGACGGTTTCTTCTCGGACGGTTCCGCCGCGTCGCGCCGGGCGCGCGTGGGCGCACCGGCTGCGACCGCTGCGGCGGCGGCCGCCGTCCCGTCGTCGGGCACGGACGGGGGCGCACTGACCGCTGCCGGCGCCCGTCCGGCCGACGGCCCGCCACCGGGCCCGCCGGGTGCCTCGACACCGGCCGTGCCCTTCGTACTCGCGCCCTTCGTACTCGTGCCCTTGGCGGCCGTGGTGGGGGCAGGTGAGGACGCCTTGAACGGTGCGGCCGTTTCCCGAAGAGGCGTACTCCGGGCCTGGGGCGAGGCGATCACCGCCTCCGGGCCGGCGGCATGACGGCCCGCGGGTGCATCATGCGACGGCGTCACCCGGACGGCGGACGCCGCCTCTCCGCTCCCGTGAGCCTCGGCCGCCACAGTGGCCTTGCCGGGGATGCCGGTCGTGCCGGGTGACTGAGGGGCGGCGGCGTCGGAGGCGGCCCGCACTGCTCGCGGCTGGGCCCGTTTGCGCTGCTTGCGGCTCCGGCTCACCGGCCGACGCTCCAGCACGGGTACGGCAGTCCGGCCCGGCCCGTGCTCCGCGGACGAGGTGGCCGTCCCACGGGGCGCGGGCGACCGCATGCTGTGCCGGGCTGTTGGCATGACGGTGCTGGCGGTCCTGACAGTGCCGGCAGTCCTAGCGGTACTGACGGCACTGCCGGTCCGTAGAGAAAGCGCATATGCCTCAGAATGGTCGACACGGCGACCATTCGCCTCTTACATGAGTGAAACGGGCGTTTCTGACACCATGGGGCGCCGTGACGCATGCGAGTGATCCCGTTACGGCCCCCGGACGCGCGGCGCGCCCGGCCGGGCGGCCCAGGCTCTCCTTCCGGGTGCCGGGCCGGCGGGCCCGGCCCGGCCCCACTCCGCGCTGGGCGGCGGTGCGGGTCTCGGCGCTCGCGGCGGGCGGCTCCGCCGCCGGCCTCGCCCTCGCCGGTATCGCCGCCGCGGTGCTGCTGCTGTGGATCGGGTCGCCGTTCCCCGACGACGGCCTGATCGGCGCCCTGCACGTCGCCGCCGGGCTCTGGCTGCTCGCCCAGGGCACCGAACTCGTCCGTGTCTCCGCGCTCTCCGGTGCCCCCGAGCCGGTGGCCCTCGCTCCGCTGCTGCTCACCGCGCTCCCGGCGTGGCTGCTCTTCCGGGGTACCGCGTCCGCCGTGGTGTCGGCACTGGGTCCGCCGGAGCCGGAGGAGGAGCGCGAGGACGGCGGGCCCGGCGACCACCGGGGTGCGACGGGCCGACGCGCGGCCCGTACCGGGAGCCGCCGCCGTACGCTCCACCGCGCGCCGGGGCAGCCGTCCCACCCGGTGGACCCGCGAGCCGCGGCGGGCGTGGCCGGCTGGGTCCTCGCGGGCTACCTGACCCTGGCCGCGTTCGCCGTCGTCTACACGGCCCGGGGGCCGCTGCGGGTGGCCCCGGCCAGCGTCTGGCACCTCGTGCTCTTCGCGGTCTGCGCCGCGGGCTGCGGGGCCTGGGCGGGGTGCGGCGGGCCCGGCGTCGAGGTGCTGCCCGAGCTGCTGCGCGGCCGCCGGCGGGCCAGAGCGCGGCTGCTGCTGCGCGGGCGGCGTACCGGTCCGGACCCCGTCGCCGGGGCCCTGCGCTGCGCCGGGACCGGGCTGGGGCTGCTGGTCTGCGGCGGCGCGCTGATCGGCGCCGCGTCGCTGGCCTGGCACGCGCCCGGCGTCGGGCGCGGCTTCACGGGGCTCGGCACGGCGCCGAGCGGGCAGCTGGCCGTGCTGCTGCTGGCCGCCGCCCTGGTGCCCAACCTCGCGGTGTGGGCGGCCTCGTACGCGCTCGGCACGGGCTTCGCGGTGGGCGCGGGCAGCCTGGTGGCCCCGTCGGGCGTGACCGGCTACGGGCTGCTGCCGAGCTTTCCGCTGCTGGCCGCGCTGCCCGGCCAGGGCCCGCACTGGCTCGGTTGGACGACCCTCGCCGTTCCCGCGCTGGCCACGCTCGGGGTTGCCTGGTGCGCGGGCAACGGCGGGTGGTCACTGCGCGGGACGGCAGGGGTGGTACTGGGCGCGGCCCTGGCCGAGGGGGTGGCGGTGGCGGTGCTCGCGGCCTGGTCCGGCGGGGCGCTGGGCGACCAGCGGCTGGCGGAGTTCGGCCCGTTGTGGTGGCGGGCGGGTGTCGCGGCCTGCGTCTGGTCGCTCGCCGCGCTGCCGTTCGCGCTGCTGGTGCGCTTCGGTGTGGCGCACCCGCCGCGCCTGGGGAGGTCGCCGCTCTCCCGGCTGCGCCCGCGCCGACGGGTACGGCGGGCCGAGCACGGCCCGGAGGCTGAGGCACGCCGCGGTTCCGCCGCCGTGACGGCCGTGACGGCCACGACGGGCCAGGGGCCAGAGAGCGCGAAGGCAGCGGGCGCGAAGAGTGCGAAGGCTGCGAAGGACGCGGCGGGCACGGAGGACGCGGAGGAGGTGGCGGACGCGAAGGCTGCGAAGGACGCGGCGGGCACGGAGGACGCGGAGGAGGTGGCGGACGCGAAGGCTGCGAAGGACGCGGCGGACGTCGACGGTCGGCCGGAAGGCGGACGGCGGCCGCGGGTACCGCGGCCTGGCCTGCCCCGGCGGCGCCCGGGACGGGTCGGGGAGCCGGACGCCGGGGAGGCGGCGAGCAGCGGCGCCCCGGCCGGGCCGGGGCGCGCACAGGAGGGGCACCGCCGGAAGGGCCACGTCCGGAGGGGGCGCCGTCGGCCGAGTCGGCTCCGCCGGGGCCGAGATCCGCCGCGTCCGCCGCGGCCGGGTCGCCAGCGGCCCCGTCGGAGTCGGAGCCGGAGCCGGAGCCGGAGCCGGGATCCGAGTCCGAGCTGGAGCTGGTGCCGGAGTCCGAGCCGGTGCCGGTGCCGGTGCCGGAGTCCGAGTCCGAGCCGGTGCCGGAGCGGGTGCTGGAGCTGGAGCTGGAGCTGGAGTGGGCACCGGCCGAGTCGACTCCGCGGGAGCGGGAGGAGGCGCCGTTGCCGGTGTCGCGGGCGGGGTCGGCCACACCCGACCCGTCGCCGTGGCCCGCACCGGCGCCGTTGCCGCTCTTCCCGCCCCCGCTGCCCGACCTGCCGCCGTCCCAGCCGCCGTCACCCGTGCTTCCGCCGGAGCCGCCGGCCCCGCCGCTGCCGGTGTCCGACCCCTGAGCGGCGCCCGTCCGACGGGACGGAGCCGACGGCAGTCCGCGTACGGCGGGGCGACGCGGATGGCACGGGTCCGGCCCCCGGTCGGCGGCGCACCACGGTGGCAGGAGTCACACGCCGCCGCACCGTGCCGGGGCGCAAGCGCACAGGACCGCCCGCCGAAACGGGACCGCCGCCGCAGGAGACCTGCGACGGCGGTTCGGTCGACTCAGTCCAGCTCGGCTCAGCCAAGCTCAGCCCGTCTTCCCGCTCAGTCGCGGAAGGGCTTCAGGTCCCGCAGGGGCGAGGGCAGCAGCTTCTGGCAGGACTGCGACGCCGCGCTGGTCAGCGCGTCGGCCTTGCAGTCGTAGTAGTCGCGGTAGGCCAGCTGGAAGCCGTACGTCGTCCCCACCATCGCCAGGGCGATCACGCTGGTCACGATGCCCGTCCACGCCGCCGTCGTGAAGGAGCGCTGCGCCTCGGGGCCGGGTGCGGGCGGAGCCGGGCGCGGGGTCTGCGTCTGGCCCTGGGCCTGGGAGGCGCCGGCGAGCGCCGAGGCGGCCTGCGCGCGGGCCTTGGCCCGCTCCTCCGGAGACATCCGCAGCGCGCTGATGCCCCAGTACAGCGACAGCGCGCCGAGCAGCAGCGCCAGCGGCGTCCAGCCGACGATCCCGGAGAAGAGCCCCCACACGCCGCACATCAGCGCGTAGCGCGACCTGCGCTGCGCCGGGTCGGTCGGGTCGAAGCGCGGGCCCTGTCCCTGCGGGCCGGTCGGCCCCTGCTGGCCGGACTGCCGGGCGAACGGATCGGGTCGGCCCGCCTGCGGCTGGCGGCTGCTCCACTGGCTGCCCCACACCGGCGGCGGGGGCTGCTGTCCGCCGTTGCCCTGACCGGAGCCCCAGCCCGGGCCCGAGCCGTCACCGTCGCCGCCGCCGGAACCACCGCCGTCGCCGGAACCGGAACCGCCGCCCGAGCCCTGGCCGGGACCGGAGCCGCCGCCGGAACCGGAGCCCGATCCGGAGGAGCCGCGGTGCGGCTGCTGTCGCGGCTGCCACGGCCGGTCGGGTGCTCCCTCGGGCGGGGGCGCGAACGGGTTGTCCCGCTGATCGCCCTCGGGCGCGCGCAGCGCGAGATCGATACGGACGCTGCTCATAGTGTGATGCGCCATCCCCTTGGGCTCGGCTCCTGTCGCGTACGTGTTGTTCTGGTGCAGACGCTATGCAGACGCTACCGCCCGCGAGCTCCCCCGTCCCGTGGGGGCCGTGCGCGGTGCCGGTATCGTTGCTGACGGTCGGCGGGCTCGTAGGGTTCCCCTGAATCCCAGCATCGCCCACCTTGTAGGAACATCCGAAAAAGCTGACAAGCATCCCGCTCCGCCCCGAGAGAGGCCGTCGTCGTGGCCCCCGTTCCCCCGCCCGCCTCGTCGTGTTGGTCTCCGGTTCGGGGACGAACCTCCAGGCCCTGCTCGACGCCATCGCCGCCGACCCCGACTACGGCGCCCGCATCGTCGCCGTCGGTGCCGACCGCGAGGGCATCGCGGGCCTGGACCGGGCGCACGCCGCGGGCCTGCCCACCTTCGTGGTGCGGGTGCGCGACCACGCCGACCGGGCCGCCTGGGACCGGGCGCTCGCCGAGGCGACCGCCGCGTACGCGCCGGACCTGGTGGTCTCCGCCGGCTTCATGAAGATCGTCGGCCCGGAGTTCCTCGCCCGGTTCGGCGGGCGGCTGGTCAACACCCACCCGGCGCTGCTGCCGAGCTTCCCGGGGGCCCACGGCGTGCGGGACGCGCTCGCGTACGGCGCGAAGGTGACCGGCTGCACCGTCCACTTCGTCGACGACGGCGTCGACACCGGCCCCGTCATCGCGCAGGGCGTCGTGGAGGTCCGGCCGGACGACACGGAGGACGCCCTCCACGAGCGCATCAAGGACGTAGAACGGCGGCTGCTCGTCGACGTGGTGGGACGCCTGTCCCGCGACGGCTACCGCATCGAGGGACGAAAGGTGACGATCCCGGCATGAGTGCCACTCCCCAGCAGACCACCCCCCAGGACGGCGAGACGCGCCGGCCCATCCGCCGCGCGCTGGTCAGCGTCTACGACAAGACCGGCCTGGAGGAGCTGGCCCGCGGCCTGCACGAGGCCGGCGTCGAGCTGGTGTCCACCGGCTCCACCGCCGGGCGGATCGCCGCGGCCGGGGTCCCCGTCACCAAGGTGGAGGAGCTGACCGGCTTCCCCGAGTGCCTGGACGGCCGGGTCAAGACCCTCCACCCCAAGGTGCACGCCGGCATCCTCGCCGACCTGCGCCTGGAGGAGCACCGCAACCAGCTCGCCGAGCTGGGCGTCGAGCCCTTCGAGCTGGTCGTCTGCAACCTCTACCCGTTCCGCGAGACCGTCGCCTCGGGCGCGGGCGAGGACGAGTGCGTGGAGCAGATCGACATCGGCGGGCCCTCCATGGTGCGCGCCGCCGCCAAGAACCACCCCTCGGTGGCGATCGTCACCAGCCCGGTCCGCTACGGCGACGTGCTCGCCGCCGTCCGCGAGGGCGGCTTCGACCTGGCCGCCCGCAAGCGGCTGGCCGCCGAGGCGTTCCAGCACACCGCCGCGTACGACGTGACCGTCGCGTCCTGGTTCGTCGACCCCGAGGGTGCCGCGGCCGACGGTGGGGACGCCTTCCCGTCCTTCACCGGCGCCACCTACACCCGGCAGAACACCCTGCGCTACGGCGAGAACCCGCACCAGGGCGCCGCGCTCTACACCGACGGCAGCGGCACCGGCCTGGCCGGCGCCGAGCAGCTGCACGGCAAGGAGATGTCCTACAACAACTACGTGGACACCGAGGCCGCCCGCCGCGCCGCCTACGACCACGAGGGCGTCTGCGTCGCCATCATCAAGCACGCCAACCCCTGCGGGATCGCGGTCGGCGCCGACGTCGCCGAGGCCCACCGCAAGGCCCACGCGTGCGACCCGCTGTCCGCGTTCGGCGGCGTCATCGCCGTCAACCGCCCGGTGTCGGTGGCGATGGCCGAGCAGGTCGCGGAGATCTTCACCGAGGTGATCGTCGCCCCGGCGTACGAGGACGGCGCCGTCGAGGTGCTGGCCCGCAAGAAGAACATCCGGGTGCTGCGCTGCGCGGACGCGCCGGCGGTCGCCACGGAGACCCGTCCGATCGAGGGCGGCCTGCTGGTGCAGACCCGCGACCTGCTCCAGGCCGAGGGCGACGCCCCCGCCACGTGGACGCTGGCCGCCGGCGAGGCGCTGCCGGCCGAGGAGCTCGCCGAGCTGGCGTTCGCCTGGCGGGCCTGTCGCGCGGTGAAGTCCAACGCGATCCTGCTGGCCAAGGGCGGCGCGACCGTCGGCGTCGGCATGGGCCAGGTCAACCGGGTCGACTCCGCGAAGCTGGCCGTGGAGCGGGCCGGTGCCGAGCGCGCCGCGGGCTCCTACGCCGCCTCCGACGCGTTCTTCCCCTTCCCGGACGGCTTCGAGGTGCTGGCCGCGGCGGGCGTGAAGGCGGTGGCCCAGCCGGGCGGCTCGATCCGGGACGAGGCCGTGGTCGAGGCCGCGCTGAAGGCCGGCGTGACGATGTACTTCACCGGCACCCGCCACTTCTTCCACTGATCACCGGTCGCTTCCACTGATCACCGGTCGGCCGGCTCACGAGGGCGGGGCGGGAAGGGGCAGCCCCTTCCCGCCCCGCCCTCGTACGTTCCGTACGTCCTACTGGGGGTCCTTGATGACCACGGTGTGGACGATCTTGTCGGCGAAGGTCTGGTTCCGGGAGTCCCACAGCGGCCACAGATAGCCGAGATAGCAGGCCGCGCCGTCCAGGAAGTGCAGCAGCCGCCGCCCGAAGGCGAGGCCGAAGCCCAGCGTCCTGCCGTCGTACTCGCGCAGCAGCCGGATGCCGACGATGCGCTTGCCCGGGGACTGGCCGGTCTTGCCCTCGCGGTAGCACACGTAGAAGGTGGCCACGAGGGAGAGCAGGCCGCCGATCAGGATCAACGCGATGGAGCTGCCCTGCGCCTGCGGGACCGGGCAGGCGGCGTGGCTGATTCCCTGGTCCGAGCAGTCCTGGTAGCGGTTCCCCAGGTGGATCACCAGCCGGAGGTACCCGGCCATGTACAGGCCGCCGGGCACCAGGAAGAGGATCAGGCTGTCGAGCAGTGTGGCACCCACCCGCGCGCCCCAGCTGGCCAGCGGGGGCATGCCCGGCAGTGGACCGCCGGGCGGGGGTAGCCGCCGGGGCCGCCCGCCTGCTGCGGGAAGGCCGGGTAGCCGCCCGGAGCGCCGTACCCCGGGGGATATCCCTGCCCGTAGCCGGGCTGGCCGTAGCCGGGCTGGCCATAGGGGGGCTGGCCGTAGCCGGGTTGTCCGTAGGGGGGCTGGCCGTAGCCGGGCTGCGGCTGGCCCGGCTGTTGCGGGTATCCGTACGGGGGAGGCGGCTGGTTGCCGTGGGGCGGCTGCTGCGGCGGTCCGTCGTACGGACCCGGAGGCTGGCTCACGTGGTTCCTTCAAGCGGGGACGGCTATGTGGGACGGCCCACATCGTGCGGTCCGGCGCGCCGCGGGCGCAAGGGACAGAACCCCCCATCCCGGAGGCTGTTGGGAAGCCCCTCCCGCGCCGCCCGGCCCGCCCGCCGGACACCGCACGGAACAGGCCGGGGCCGGATTGGTGGCGGACGGCCCCGATCCGCGAGGATGGGGTCATGACCGCCCAGATTCTCGATGGCAAGGCCACCTCCGCAGCGATCAAGGCCGAACTGACCGAGCGCGTTCAGGCGCTGAAGGCCCGCGGTGTCAACCCGGGCCTGGGGACCCTGCTGGTCGGCGACGACCCCGGCAGCAAGTGGTACGTCGCCGGCAAGCACCGCGACTGCGCGCAGGTGGGCATCGGCTCCATCCAGCGCGAGCTTCCCGCGACCGCCACCCAGGAGGAGATCGAGGCGGTCGTCGAAGAGCTGAACGGCAACCCCGACTGCACCGGCTACATCGTCCAGCTGCCGCTGCCCAAGGGGATCGACACCAACCGGGTGCTGGAGCTGATGGACCCGGCCAAGGACGCGGACGGCCTGCACCCGACCAACCTGGGCCGCCTGGTCCTGGGCGTGCCGGCCCCGCTGCCGTGCACCCCCAACGGCATCGTCGAACTGCTGCGCCGCCACGACGTGCGGATCGACGGCGCGCACGTGGTCGTGGTCGGCCGCGGCATCACCGTGGGCCGCTCGATCGGGCTGCTGTTCACCCGCAAGTCCGAGAACGCGACGGTGACCCTCTGCCACACCGGCACCCGCGACCTGCCCGCGCTGCTGCGCCAGGCCGACATCGTCGTGGCCGCCGCCGGGGTGCCGCACATCGTCAAGCCCGAGGACGTCAAGGAGGGCGCGGCCGTGCTCGACGTCGGCGTCAGCCGCGACGAGCAGGGCAAGATCGTCGGCGACGTCCACCCCGGCGTGGCCGAGGTGGCCGGCTGGCTGTCGCCCAACCCGGGCGGTGTCGGCCCGATGACGCGCGCGCTGCTCCTGCAGAACGTCGTGGAGACGGCCGAGCGGGCGGCGGACCATGTCGGCTGAGACGCCGGCCGGGGCGTCGATCGGCCCGGCCGAGGGCGCGGCCTTCGGCGTCGCGCGCGACCCGGGGAGCCGCGATGGCGGCCCCCGGGGCGAGGGGGCCCGGGACGGGGTCGCCCGCACCACCGCCCGGCCCGAGGGCGGCGGCCGGGCGGCCGGCGGCGACGCCCCGGCCCCGGCCCGCCAGTGGCCGATCCTGCTGGTCCTCGCGGGCGCGGTGGCCGGCCTCGTCGTCACCGCGACCGATCACCTCCGGTCCGGCACGATCATCGTGGCGGCGTCCCTGCTGTTGGGCGCGGTGCTGCGGTGGGCGATGACGAACGTCGGCATGCTCGCGGTCCGCAGCAGGTTCACCGACGTGATCACCTACGGAATCCTGGGCACGGGCATCATCCTGCTCGCCCTCATGACCCAGCCGGACCCGGTGATCCGCATCCCCTTCCTAGAGGACATCATCCACTTCTCCGTCCGCTGACCGGGGCCCGCGCCCCCGCCTGGACCCCCGCCCCCTCGGGGGCGCGGGTACCCGGCCAGTGAGCCCCCCTCAGGGGTGCGGTGACCGCGTGCTCGGTATCTGCGGAGCGAGGGGCGCGGGGAACCGCGCGCTCGGCCACGACGTACGGGCGCCCGGCAGTCTGCCGACCCCCTCGTGGCGGGGTGCCGCAAGCCCGCGCTCTGGGCAAGGGCACTCGCGCCCCTGACGTACCCAGCGGAGCGCTTTAGCATGGCCGCCCCCTTCATGTGTGGGCAAGACCGAAAAAGCCCACGCAAAGGGGGCGTACGGCTACGTTGGCGCGAAGTGGGACGAGCCGTCGCGCCAGTGGCGGCCGGACGCGCGCGGCAGCGGGCCCGTAAGCAGGCCCGTGAGCCGGCCTCGTGAGCAGGCCCGTAACCGGGCGCGGATGAGGACACGCGGCGTCCCGCGGGCAGAGCCGGGCAGGACCAGGCGGCGCGTTGGGCAGAGGACGCGTGGAGCCGGTGCCGGCGGAGGACGTGGCGAGGACGCGAGGACGGCGACGAGATGGCGCACTGGGAGCCCTTGGCGGACCGCATCCCCGTGGACCAGCGGCGGCTGGCCGTCCAACTGCGCCGGATGAAGGACCGCAGTGGCCTGACGGTTCCGGCGCTCGCGGCCCGCACCGCCCGGCCCGAGGAGGACTGGTGGCGTGCCTTCGCCGGCCGGGACCTGCCCCCGCTGGCCGCCGTGGAGGTGCTCGCGCAGGCCAGCGGCGCCGACTACGACCGGGTCCGTGCTCTGTGGCAGCTCGCCGCCCGCGCCGCCTCGGGCAAGGGCGACCGCGGCCGTGGCCGCCCCCTGCCGGAGCCGGACCCGCTCGACCCGCTGGCCTCCGAGGAGGGCCTTCCGGCCGGCCGCCGTGGAGTGGCGCTGCTCGTCGGTGTCGCGGTGCTCGCCGCCGCCGCGCTCGTCGGGGTGCTGCTCACGGCGGGGCAGACCAGCGGCCGGGCGCCGGTCGGCGCCACCGTGTCCGGGTCGAGCGTGTCCGCTCCGGCGGCCGGGGCCGAGGGCGGCTCGTCCGGGGAGGCCGGGAAGGGGGCCGCGCGGGCGACCGGCCCGGCTGACCCGGGGCCCGCCGACGCCGACGAGCCGATGTCCGGAACGGCCGATGCCGCCGGCGGCATCGGCTCCCCGAGCGTGGCCGGGCCGCAGGAGGCCGCAGGCGACGGCTCGACGCCGGCTTCCGACGGTTCCGGTGCCGCGTCGGCGCCGCCGGGGGCCTCGCCGGGCGCACCGGCGGGCACCCCGACCACCGGCGTCCCCGCCGCTTCCAACGGGTCGGGAGCGGCGACCCCGCAACCCTCCCGCTCCTCCGCGCCGTTGCCCGGCGCGGGCACGGGCGCGAGCGCGGGCGCGGGCACGAGTAGTCCGCCGACGAGCGGTGCGAGCGCGTCTCCGTCACCCACACGGCGGTGCCTCGGCCTGATCCTGCTGGGTGTCTGCCTCGGCTGACGCGAGTGGCCGCCGACCCCGTCCGTGTGATCGACAGGTCCGTCGGCCGTCCACCCGTTCCACCAGCCCGGTGAACGCACGCCGTGGACCTGCCGTGGACCTGCCGCGGACCCCGCTGCGGACCCCTGCGTGGACCCGCGCGGTGACCTGGGACACAGGGGCTCGCGGTAACGGCGGGTCCAGCGCGCGATAGCCTGGCGGACGGCTCTCTTGACGCCGAGAGATCCGCCATCGGGCCGCTCGGGCCACCGCCGGGGCGACCACAACCCGCGTAGGACACCCGCAGCAAAGGCCAGGAGAAGGCAATGACTCGCACTCCCGTCAACGTCACCGTCACCGGAGCGGCCGGCCAGATCGGCTACGCGCTCCTCTTCCGCATCGCCGCGGGTCACCTGCTCGGCGCGGACGTCCCGGTGAACCTCCGCCTGCTGGAGATCACTCCGGCGCTCAAGGCGGCCGAGGGCACCGCGATGGAGCTCGACGACGCGGCCTTCCCGCTGCTGCGCGGCATCGAGATCTCCGACGACCCGAACGTCGCCTTCGACGGCACCAACGTCGCCCTGCTGGTCGGCGCCCGCCCCCGCACCAAGGGCATGGAGCGCGGTGACCTGCTGGAGGCCAACGGCGGCATCTTCAAGCCCCAGGGCAAGGCCATCAACGACCACGCCGCCGACGACATCAAGGTGCTGGTGGTCGGCAACCCGGCGAACACCAACGCGCTGATCGCCCGTTCCGCCGCCCCGGACGTCCCGGCCGAGCGCTTCACCGCGATGACCCGCCTGGACCACAACCGCGCCATCGCCCAGCTCGCGAAGAAGACCGGCTCGCAGGTCTCCGACATCAAGCGCCTCACCATCTGGGGCAACCACTCCGCCACCCAGTACCCGGACATCTTCCACGCGGAGATCGCCGGCAAGAACGCGGCCGAG
The DNA here is from genome assembly GCF_000745345.1 of Actinacidiphila yeochonensis CN732. NCBI lineage: Bacteria > Bacillati > Actinomycetota > Actinomycetes > Kitasatosporales > Streptomycetaceae > Actinacidiphila > Actinacidiphila yeochonensis. The sequence goes on from NZ_JQNR01000005.1 coordinate 2,055,641, forward strand.
GTCGTGAACGACGAGGCGTGGCTGGCCGACACCTTCATCCCGACCGTCGCCAAGCGCGGCGCGGCCATCATCGAGGCCCGTGGCGCCTCCTCGGCCGCCTCGGCCGCGTCCGCCGCCCTGGACCACGTGCACACCTGGGTGAACGGCACCGCCGACGGCGACTGGACCTCCATGGCCATCCCGTCCGACGGCTCCTACGGCGTGCCCGAGGGCATCATCTCGTCCTTCCCGGTCACCACCAAGGACGGCGTCTACGAGATCGTCCAGGGCCTGGAGATCAACGAGTTCTCCCGCACCCGCATCGACGCGTCCGTGCAGGAGCTGACCGAGGAGCGCGACGCGGTGCGCGCCCTCGGCCTGATCTGAGCCGGACCCCCGACGCGGCAGGGCCGCATCCGCGAACCACCGCGGGTGCGGCCCTGCCGCGTTCCTCCGACGCTCCGGCGCTCCGGCGTCCGAGGCCGGGGGAGAAACGCCGCCCAGGCGCGTAGGTATCGGCCACACGTGTACAAGTCGACCTATTACACGTCCACCTGTTCACGCCATGGGGAGCGGCGGGAGCGAAGACGACGGCAGTCAAGCCCCCGGAGATGTTCGACCGGGACCTCGAACGGGCTCGGGGTGAGACCGGCCTCGTTCCGGGACGGCGCTGGACCGGTCGCCGGACGCGTGCTCTGGAGCCGGCAGCTACAGGCGGGACGGGGCGGGGCGGCAGGCGGGCTGCTGGGGGAGGGGGCGGAGCGCGGCGGCGAAGGGGAAGGTGCGCAGGTGCTGCCAGACCCCGTCGGCGCCCTGCTCGTAGAGGGCGAAGCCGGAGGCGGTCCAACCTGCCGCGAAGCCTGCCAGCTCGCGCTGCACCCGGTCCATCGCCTCGTCCGGGGTGCCGTGCGCCACGGTGACGTGCGGGTGGTAGGGGAACTGGAGCTCGCGCTGGACGGGGCCGGAGCGGACCTGCTCCTGGAGGCGGGCGCACGCGTCGCCGCCCTCCGCGACCCTGACGTAGACCACCGGCGTCAGCGGGCGGAAGGTGTCGGTGCCTTCGAGCCGTACGGGGAAGGGCCGTCCGCCGGCGGCCACCCGGGCCAGGTGGCGCCCCAGGTCGGGGAGTTCGCTGCGGGGCAGCTCGGTCGGCGGCAGCAGCGTGATGTGGGTGGGGATGGCCTGCGCGGCGGGGTCGCCGAAGGCGGCCCGTACGTCCTGGAGGAGCGGCCCGTGGGGTTCCGGGACCGGGAGGGACACTCCGATCGTGGTGGTGTTGCCCACGTGCGTACACCCCTCTCGCCGGCCGGCTCAGCGGTCGTGCTCGTTGCCTGCTCGCCCTGCGTCGCGCGGTCAGCCGGCCGCCGGCGCCCCTGATCAGTGTCGCTCGTGGAGGGACGAACTGGACGGCACCCGGTCGCGACGTGCGTCACAGCGCGTCGCGGACCCGCCCACCCCGGCCCGTTCGCCCTTCCCGTCCCTGCCTCTCCCCGCTTCCCCCGCTTCCCCCGCTTCCCCCGCGTCCACCGTGGCCGTGCCGGGCTCCCCGGTGTCCCGCTTGCCCGAGCCCCCGCGCCGGTGTCCTCCGCCCACTCCGGCGCGGGCTAACGTACCCGGCCCGGTAGGCGTCCGGGAACGGTTGGCGCGCACCGCCACCCGGTCCGGCGAGGTACCGTCACCGGCACTTCCACCGGTATGCCCGGACCGCGCCGGCGCACTCGGCAGTGCCACCGGCGCGTACGGGTCGGGCGGGCCGTACGGGTCGGCCGACCGCGGCGGACCCGCCCGCAGCAGACCCGCCCGCATCTGACCCGCTCAGTGCTTGGCGGCGAGGAAACCGATCCGGTCGTAGGCCAGCGCCAGCGTCTCGGCCGCGACGGCGCGCGCCTTCTCCGCGCCCTCGGCCAGGACGGCGTCCAGCGACTCCGGGTCCTCCAGGTAGCCGCGGGTCCGCTCCTGGAAGGGCTCGACCCAGGCCACGAAGATGTCGGCGACGTCCGTCTTGAGCGCGCCGTAGCCCTTGCCGGCGTAGGCCTCCTCCAGCTCGGCGACGGGCGTGCCGCTGAGCGCGGAGTGGATGGTCAGCAGGTTGCTGACGCCCGGCTTCTCCTCCGGGGCGAAGCGGATCTCGGTGCCGGTGTCGGTGACGGCGCTGCGGAACTTCTTCGCCGACGCCTTCGGGTCGTCCAGCAGGTTGATCAGGCCCTTGGGGGACGGCGCCGACTTCGACATCTTCGCCTCCGGGCTCTGGAGGTCGTAGATCTTCGCCGTCTCGCGCACGATGTACGCCTCAGGCAGCACGAAGGTCTCCCCGAAGCGGCCGTTGAACCGCTCGGCCAGATCGCGGGTGAGCTCGATGTGCTGGCGCTGGTCCTCGCCGACCGGCACCGCGTTCGCCTGGTACAGCAGGATGTCGGCGACCTGGAGGACGGGGTAGGTGAACAGGCCGACGCTCGCCCGGTCGGCGCCCTGCTTGGCCGCCTTGTCCTTGAACTGCGTCATCCGGGACGCCTCGCCGAAGCCGGTGATGCAGTTCATGACCCAGCCGAGCTGGGCGTGCTCGGGCACGTGGCTCTGGACGAAGAGCGTGCAGCGCTCCGGGTCCAGGCCCGCCGCCAGCAGCTGGGCGGCGGCCAGCCGCGTGTTCCGGCGCAGCTCGGCCGGGTCCTGCGGCACGGTGATCGCGTGCAGGTCCACCACCATGTAGAAGGCGTCGTGCCCCTCCTGGAGCGCGACGTACTGGCGGACGGCGCCCAGGTAGTTGCCGAGGTGGAACGAGCCGGCGGTGGGCTGGATGCCGGACAGGGCACGAGGTCGCTGGTTGGCCATAACCGCATTCTCTCAGGTCGGGCCCGCTCGCCCACACCCCCGGACGCTGCCTGTGGAAAACCTCGCGGACCCTTTCCGGAGCCGGTCGTCCACCCTGCCCGCACTCGGTCGTCAGGCCCTCCCCGGGCCGGTCGGGCCGCCTCTCCACGGGCCGGTCGGCTCCCCCGCCCGGGTGGTGGCGGATTCGTCCGGCCAACGGCTTCGCGCCGCAGGGTTTCACGCGGCGGCCGAGGAGTGACGATAGGAACAGCGGCCGGTGCCCGGCTCGTGCCACCCATATCCCGTCCCGGGCCCCTGCCGAGGTACGACGAAACGGAGGAGCACGTGACCACCACCCCTGACGCGGCCACCGACGCCCGCGGCACCGGGACGGCCGCCACCGCGACCGAACGGGAGATCGCGGCGGCCGAGGAGTACAGCGCCCACAACTACCACCCCCTGCCGGTCGTGGTCGCCTCGGCGGAGGGCGCCTGGGTGACGGACGTCGAGGGGCGCCGTTACGTCGACCTGCTGGCCGGATACTCCGCGCTGAACTTCGGCCACAACAACCCCCGGCTGATCGCCGCGGCCAAGGCCCAGCTGGAACGGGTCACCCTCACCTCCCGGGCCTTCCACCACGACCGGTTCGGCGCCTTCTGCCGGGCGCTGGCGGAGCTGTGCGGCAAGGACATGGTGCTGCCGATGAACACCGGCGCCGAGGCGGTGGAGACCGCGGTCAAGACCGCCCGCAAGTGGGGCTACCAGGTCAAGGGCATCCCCGACGGGCAGGCCAGGATCGTCGTGGCGGCCGGCAACTTCCACGGGCGCACCACCACGATCGTGAGCTTCTCCACCGACCCCGAGGCCCGCGACGGCTTCGGCCCGTACACGCCCGGCTTCGACATCGTGCCCTACGGCGACCTGGCGGCTCTGGAAGCCGCCTTCGGCGACGACACCGCGGCGGTGCTCGTGGAGCCGATCCAGGGCGAGGCGGGCGTGCTGGTGCCGCCGCCCGGGTACCTCGCGGGCGTGCGGCGGCTGACCGCCGAGCGGGGCGTGCTGATGATGGCCGACGAGATCCAGTCCGGCCTCGGCCGCACCGGCCGCACGTTCGCCTGCGACCACGAGGACGTGGTGCCCGACCTGTACGTCCTCGGCAAGGCCCTGGGCGGCGGCGTCGTACCGGTCTCGGCGGTGGTCGGCTCGCGGGACGTGCTCGGTGTCTTCCGTCCCGGTGAGCACGGCTCCACCTTCGGCGGCAACCCGCTGGCCTGCGCGGTCGGCCTTGAGGTGGTGGCGATGCTCAGCACCGGCGAGTACCAGCGGCGCGCCGCCGAACTGGGCGCCCACCTCCACGAGGAACTGGCCGCGATGGCCACCGACGGCCTCCTCGTGCGGGTGCGCGGGCGCGGGCTGTGGGCCGGCGTCGACGTCGATCCGGCGCGCTTCACCGGCCGCGAGCTCACCGAGGCCCTGCTCGAACGCGGCGTCCTCGCGAAGGACACCCACGGCTCCACGATCCGCCTGGCCCCGCCCCTGACCATCTCCAAGGCCGACCTGGACTGGTCCCTCACCCGCCTCCGCGACGCCCTCACCTGACGCCGCCGCCGTTCCCCCGCGCGCCCCGACCAGGGGTGCGGGGGGAACGGCCCGGATCGCGCCCGACGCCCGACGACCGATGCCTGACGACCGATGCCTGACGACTGCCGCTTGACGACCGATGCCTGACGACCGATGCCTGACGCCTGCCGGCCGACGCCTGACGACTGCCGCCTGACGCCTAACGGGGCGCCGTGACCAGCCGGAAGACCCCCCGCGGCAGGTGCCGCAGACCGGCCATCACCGCACGCAGCACCCCCGGCACCCACACCACCTCCGCACGCCGGCGCAGCCCCGCCTCGATCGCCGAGGCCACGGCGTCCGCCGTCGTGGCGAAGGGGGCGGGCCGGCGGCCCTCGGTCATCCGGGTGTGGACGAAGCCCGGCCGTACGACCATGACGTGCACCCCGCAGGAGTGCAGCGCGTCGCCGAGCCCCTGCGCGAAGGTGTCCAGGCCCGCCTTGCTGCTGCCGTAGACGAAGTTCTCCCGCCGGGCCCGTTCCGCGGCCACCGAGGAGAGCACCACCAGCGAGCCGTGCCCCTGGTTCTGCAGCGCCGCCCCGCACACCAGGGAGGCCGACACCGCCCCGGTGTAGTTCACCGACGCCACCCGCACCGCCGCCATCGGGTCCTGCTCGTCGCGCGCCTGGTCGCCGAGGACGCCGAAGGCCAGCAGCACCATGTCGATGTCGCCCTCGGCGAAGACCTTGCCGAGCACCTCCTCGTGCGTGTCCGGGTCGAGCGCGTCGAACGTGTGCGTGTGCACCTCCGCGCCGAGGCCGCGCAGCTCCCGCGCGGCCTGCTCCAGCGCGGGCGAGGGCCGCCCGGCGAGGTGCACCCGGCGGGTGCGGCGGGCGACCAGCCGCCGCGCGGTGGCCAGTCCGATCTCGGAGGCACCGCCGAGCACCAGCAGTGACTGCGGCGCCCCGAAAGCGTCCTTCATCAGCCAACTCCCCACGTCGTCGCCAGGTCCTGCCACCGTCGTCGTCACTGCTCGCGCGACGCGCACGGCTCGTGCGGGTCGCACCGCCCGTCAGCTGTCCTTCCGCCGTTTCCCGCCGGCCTTCCGCCGTTTCCCGCCGGCCGGGTGGGGGCGGACGGCGTCACAGCGCCAGCCGCCGCGCCAGGTCGGAGGTGATCGCGCCGCGCGGGTCGATCCGGGCCCGCAGCGCGCGGAAGTCGTCCAGCCGCGGGTACATCAGCTCCACCAGGTCCGGCCGCAGCCGCGCGTCCTTGGCCAGGTAGACGCGGCCGCCGGCGGCGGCCACCTCCTCGTCCAGCTCGTCCAGCAGCGCGCCCAGGCCGGGCAGGCCGGTCGGGATGTCCAGCGCCAGCGTCCAGCCGGGCATCGGGAAGGACAGCCAGCCCGGGTCGCCGGCGCCGAACCGCTTGAGCACGGCGAGGAAGGACGGGCAGCCTCGTCTGGCGAGCCGCCGCACCACCGAGCGCAGCGTGTCCTCCTGGCCCTGGCCCACCACGAACTGGTACTGCACGAAGCCGGCCCGCCCGTAGACGCGGTTCCACTCCGGGACGCCGTCCAGCGGGTGGAAGAACGAGGCCAGCCGCTGGAGCCGGCCGCGCTGCTCGCGGGGGGCCTTGCGGTACCACAGCTCGTTGAACGCGCCGACGCTCGCCCGGCCCAGCAGCCCGTCCGGGACCAGCGGCGGCACCGCGGGCAGTCGGCGCGGACGGAAGGCCAGCGGTTCGTGCCGGGCGCGCGGCGGCAGCGCGTCCAGGGGGGCGTGGTCGCCGCGGGTGAGGACGGCCCGACCGGTGCGGGCGCCGCGGGCGAGCAGGTCGATCCAGGCCACGGAGTAGCGGTAGCGGTGGTCGGTGGCCGTCAGCCGGGCCATCAGGTCGTCCAGGTCGGTGGCGCGTTCGGTGTCCACCGTCATCAGGGACGTCTCGACCGGGAGCAGTTGGATCGTGGCAGCCAGTACCACCCCGGTCAGGCCCATGCCGCCGGCCGTCGCCCAGAAGAGCTCCGGTTCGTCCTCCTGGGTGACCACGTGGCACTCGCCGTCGCCGGTCAGCAGCTCGAAGGCGCGCACGTGGCGGCTGAACGACCCCGAGACGTGGTGGTTCTTGCCGTGGATGTCGGCGCCGATGGCCCCGCCGACCGTCACGTACCGGGTGCCGGGGGTGACCGGCACGAACCAGCCCAGCGGCAGCAGCACCTGCATCAGCCGGTGCAGCGACACGCCGGCGTCGCAGGTGACGACGCCGTTCACCGCGTCGATCTCGTGGACGCGGTCCAGGCCCGTCATGTCCAGGACGGCGCCGCCCGCGTTCTGCGCCGCGTCCCCGTAGGCCCGGCCCAGGCCGCGGGCGATGGTGCCCCGCCCGTCGCTGCCGCGTACCGCCGCGACGGCCTCCTCGTACGAACCCGGGCGCAGCAGCCGGGCGGCGGTCGGGGCGGTGCGGCCCCAGCCGGTGACGGGGGTGGCGGCCGGCGCGAGCGGTACGGGCATACCCGGACCGTATCGCCACGAAGAGGGATGGAATGCCCGCTTTCATGCCACATTCGAGGAAATTCGGCGTTTCTCACCGTGATGGTGGATCGGAAGGCGTGAGGAGAGGGGCCGCACGGTAAGCATCCGCAGTCCGATGGCCGATTCGTATGACTGATACGGACGGCCGACGCGTGGGCGGCCCGCCGACTGACGTGTGCGGGCCCGTCACGACCCCGACTGGAGGAGGTGCGGCAGGTGCGCTCCCCGGACCACCAGCTGCTCACCGTCCTGCGCGGCTGCGCCGCCGTCCCCTGCGCCGCGCCCGCCGCGCGGGTGCTGTCCCTGGCCGGCGAGCACGGCGCCGTGTGGCTGGCCGCGGGCCTGGCCGGCGCCGCCGCCGACCCCGCCCGCCGCGCGGCGTGGCTGCGCGCCACCGCGCTGGTGGCCGCCGCCCACCTGGCCGGCATGGCGGCCAAACGGGTGGTGCGCCGACCGCGTCCCCACCTCCCGCCCGGCACGCCGCCCCTGGTCCGCACCGCGGGCCGGCACAGCTTCCCCAGCGCGCACGCCTGCTCCTCGGCCGCCGCGGCCCTCGCCTACGGGGCCCTCGCGCCGCGCGTGCCGCTGCGGCCCGTGGCCGTCGCCGTGTGCGCCTCCCGACTGGTCGCCGGCGTCCACTACCCGTCGGACGTGGCGGCCGGTGCGCTGCTCGGCGCGGCCACCGTCCGGCTGGGCCGGGCCTGGGCGCTGGGCGCGCCGGGCGCGCCGGGTGTCGGCTCCGGTGCTGGAGCGGTCGTCGTTGGCGCCAGTGCCGTCGGTGCCGACGGGGCCGTTGTTGCCGGGGGTGCGTGATGAGCGAACCCGCCGTCATCCACAGCGCGGACGGTGCGGACCGCGCCGACCGCGCCGACCGCGCCGACCGCGCCGACCGCGCCGGCAAGGCCGTCCCCGCTCCGCTGCGCGTCCGCGGCTCCGGGTGGGCGATGGCCGCCGGGCTGGTCCGGACCGCCCGGCCGCGCCAGTGGGTCAAGAACGGGCTGGTGCTCGCCGCGCCCTTCGCCGCCGCCCGCCCGCTCGACGTCCACCAGGCGATACGCCTGGCCGCCGTGCTGCTGCTCTTCACCGCCTGCTCGGCCGCCGTCTACCTGGTGAACGACGCCCGCGACGCCGAGGCCGACCGCGCGCACCCCGTCAAGTGCCACCGCCCCGTCGCCAGCGGGCAGGTGCCCCTCGGCGCGGCCTACGCCGCCGGGACCGTCCTCGCCCTGGCCGCCCCCACCATCGCGGCCCTGGTCTGCAACGGCGACACCGCCGCCCTGCTGACCGCCTACGTCGTCATGCAACTGGCCTACTGCGTGCGGCTCAAGCACATGCTCGTCGTCGACCTGGTGATCGTCACCACCGGCTTCCTGATGCGGGCGATGGCCGGCGGGCTCGCGCTGGACATCACCCTCTCGCGCTGGTTCCTGATCACCTCCGGCTTCGGGGCGCTCTTCATGGTGGCCGCCAAGCGCTACTCGGAGCTGGTGCTGATGAGCGAGCGGGACGGCGAGGTCGGCGCCTCCCGTGCCCTGCTGGGCTCCTACACCGTCGGCTACCTGCGTTTCGTGTGGCAGCTCGCCGCGGGCGTGGCCATCCTCGGCTACTGCCTGTGGGCGCTGGAGAGCAGCGGCGCGGCGCACGGGACGCTGCCGTGGCGGCAGTTGTCGATGGTGCCGTTCACCCTGTCGATACTGCGGTACGCCGTCTTCGCCGACGCCGGCACCGCCGGTGAGCCCGAGGACGTGGTGCTGCGGGACCGGCCGCTGCTGGTGATCGCCGTGGTCTGGGGCCTGCTGTACGTCCTCGCCGTGGCCGATTCGTGAGGCCCGGGCGGGTCCGCGCCGGCCGACCCGCGGGGCCCGCCGGCCTGCGCCCGGGGCGGGTCGCGGGGCTCGGAGGGTCGCACCGGGGCCACTTGGGCCGGGTCGTGGGGTCCGGCCGGACGCGTCTGCTCGCGAGGACCGGCTGGCTGCCCCTGCTCGTGCCCCGGCTCGTGCGCGGCGGGACGGTCCGGGAGGCGGTCGGGTTCGCGCTGGCCGGTGCCGCCGCCTATGCGGCCGACCTCGCCGTCTTCATCTGGCTGCGCGGCGGCGCCGGGCTCGGCCCGATGACCGCGAAGGCGCTCTCCTTCCTGGCCGGGTGCGCCGTCGCGTACGCCGGCAACGCGCTGGGCACCTACCGGGGCCGGACTCGCGGGAGCGGGCGGGCCCGCCGGTACGGGGCCTTCTTCGCGGTCAACCTCGCGGGCGCACTGGTGCAGTTGGCGTGCCTCGGCTTCTCCCACTACCTGCTGGGGCTGACCACGCCACGGGACGACGTCGTCTCGTGGGCCGGCGTCGGCATGGTGCTGGCCACGGTGCTGCGGTTCTGGGGGACGCGCACGCTGGTGTTCCGGGCGGCGGACTGCGTGGTGGTGGACGGTACGGCGGTGGATGCCATGGTGGTGGACGGTACGGCGGTGGACGGCATACCGGAGGCGGGCAGCGGGCCCCGGCCGGACGGGACCGCAGACCGCCCGGGAGACGGCGGCCGCCACGGGCCCGGCGTGCGCGGAACGGGGGAGGGTAGCCGCCCCACATGGACTGGCTGACCCGGCTGCCGCTGATCGGCCCGCTCGTCGCGCGGGTCCTGCGCACGCACGCCTGGCGGGCCTTCGCACACCTCCAGGACGTGCACTGGACGCGGCTGGCCGCGGCCATGACGTTCACCAGCTTCGTGGCGCTCTTCCCGCTGCTCGCGGTGGTCGCGGCGGTCGGTGCCGCCACGCTCTCCGACAGCCAGCTGGACCGGCTGGAGCACAAGATCACCGAGCAGATCCCCGGCGTCGCCGACCAGATCGACATCAACGGCCTGGTGGCCAACGCCGGCACGATCGGCGTCATCGCCACCTTCGCGCTGCTCTTCACCGGCATCAGCTGGGTGGGCTCGCTGCGCGACTGCCTGCGCGCGGTCTGGCGCAAGGACGACGAGGAGCGCAACCCGATCCTCGCCAAGCTCCTCGACGGCGAGGTGCTGCTCGGCCTCGGCGCCGCCGTCCTGGTCTCGCTCGGCTCCTCCGCCTTCGCCACCGCCGCCGTCAACTGGACCGCCGACCGGGCCGGGCTGGACAACCACGGCTACGGGCGGGTGCTCCTCGAAGTCGTCGGCTACGCCCTGGCCGTGCTGGCCGACTTCCTCATCCTGCTCTACCTGCTCACCCTGCTGCCCGGGGTGCATCCGCCGCGCCGGGCCGTGGTGGTGGCCTCGCTGATCGGCGCGGTCGGCTTCGAGGCGTTGAAGATCGCCCTCAGCGGCTACCTGCGGGGCGTGGCCGGCAAGAACATCTACGGAGCTTTCGGTACGCCCATCGCCCTGCTGCTGTGGTTCAACTTCATGGCCAAGCTGCTGCTGTACTGCGCCGCCTGGACGGCGACGCAGCACGGCCCGGAGCAGGTCGCCGACCCGGCCGGACGGCAGCCCCCGGACGGTCAGCAGGCTGAGGGCGCGCGGGCTGAGGACACGCAGGCTGAGGACTCGCAGGCTAAGGACGCTCCGAGTCCTGCTCCGTCCGCTCCACCCGCTTCGTCTGCTTCGTCTGCTTCACCTGGGTCGCCTGATTCCGCTGCTTCGAGCGCTCCGAGCGGGACAGCCGGGGAGCACGACGGGAGCGCCGGGGGCCGGCCTGAGCGGGAACCTGGCCCGTCGGACCAGCCGAAGGACCGTCCGTCGGACCAGCCGTCGGACCAGCCGAAGGACCGTCGGTCGGACCGTCAGGACCGGCCGGGGCCTCCCGACCCTCCCGAGGACCCGCCGCGGGGACCGGCCGGCGCGCACCGCTGGCGGCCACCGCCTGCGGAAGCGGACGGCGACGCCGTACGACGATGACCACCGCCGCCAGGACCAGCAGCGTGCCGGCGGCGATCCCCGCCGCCGTCCACCGTCCGCGCGCGGCCGAACCGCTCGGCTGTGCCGCGACCGGCACAGCGCTCGGAGAGGCCGAGGCCGAGGCCGAGGCCGCGGCCGAAGAGGACGCGGACGCCGAGGGAGCCGGGCTCTTGGCGATCTTGCTCAGCGGCGGGACGAGGGTGCCCACGGGCTGAACCGTCGGCGCGGCCTTGAACCCCCAGTCCAGCAGCGAGGCCGCTTCGCGGTAGACCCGGTTGTGCCCGGGGTCCGGGTGCATGACCGTCACCAGCAGGGTGCGGTCGCCGCGCTGGGCGACGCCCGTGTAGGTGGCGCCCGCGTTCGTCGTGTCGCCGTTCTTGACGCCGGCGATGCCCGAGTAGCGCTTCAGGTCGTAGTCGCCGGACAGCAGGCGGTCGGTGTTCTGGATCTGGAACGACGCGCGGGCCTTGGTCGGCTTGCCGTCCTTCCCCTTCTTGTAGTCGCCGGGGAACTGCGCGGTGACCGTCGAGCAGTACGCGCGGAAGTCCGCGTTCTGCAGGCCCTGGCGGGCGAAGAGGGTGAGGTCGTAGGCGCTGCTGGCCTGGCCGGGCTCGTCGTAGCCGTCGGGTGAGACGACGTGCGTGTCGTCGGCTTGGAGCTCGTGCGCCTCGGCGTTCATGCCGGCCACCGTGGCCGGCACGCCGCCGTTCATGGCGGACAGCACGTGCACCGCGTCGTTGCCGGAGCGCAGGAAGACGCCGAGCCACAGGTCGTGGACGGTGTAGGTGAGACCCGTCTCGATCCCGACCAGGCTGCTGCCCTCGCCCATGCCCGCCAGGTCCGAGGCCGCGACCTTGTGCACGGTGGACGAGGGCAGCTTCGGCATCACCGTGTCGGCCAGCAGCATCTTGAGGGTGCTGGCGGGAGCGAGCTTCCAGTGCGCGTTGTGCGAGGCCAGCACCTCGCCCGTCTCGGCGTCCGTGACGATCCAGGAACGGGCGGTCAGGTCCTTGGGCAGCGCGGGTATCCCGGCGGCGGTGTCCACCTGGGTGCCGGGCAGGCCCAGCCGGTCACCGCCCACAGTGGACATGCTGGCGGGCGGCACGGGCTTCTTGCTGGCTGCGGGCTCGGCGGGCGCGGCCTGCGCGCTGCCGGCCATGGCGGTGGCGCCGAGCAGCAGCGCGGAGGCCAGAGCGGCGGCGGTGGTCGGGAGGAGCCGGCGGCCCCGGGCGGTCGGGGCTGAAGTCGCGGTCTTGGACACCCGGCGACCGTATCGGGCCGCGACCGCCCGCCGCGCCCCCGGAGCCGCGCGCCCCGGCGTGACCCTGCGCACGTCCCACACCCCTCCCTGGGCCCGCACGCCCCTTCCGAGCCCGCCTCGGGGCCCGCCCGGGCTCGCCCCGCCGCCGGAGCCCGCCGCGGGTCCGCCCATACTGGTACGTATGAAGCTCAGCCGGCGGGTGTCGTGGTTCCTGGTCGCCTTCGGGGTGTGGTCGTGGATCGTCTGGACCACCTTCGTGAAGAACCTGTGGAAGGACGCGAGCGGTCTCGCCTTCACCAACGGCGACCACTCCCACCCGACCGCGTACTTCTGGATCCACCTCACCCTCGCGATCGTCTCCACGATCCTCGGCACGGCCATCGGCGTCCTCGGCATCCGCGGCCTCCTCGCCCTGCGCCGCGGGACGACGACGGGAGACCGCCCCGCGGCGGAGCAGCCGGCCGAGGACAACGCGGCGGTGCGCTGAGCGGCTGCGGGCGTGTAGCGCGCGCCCGCTTGGCCTCAGGGAGTCAGGCGTACGAGGACAGCAGTCCGTCAAGCGTCCAGACCGTCGCCGCCACGCCGGAAGTGCGAGCCAGATAGCGGTCTCGTTCGATCAGGATGTTCAGGTCTCCGCACCCGAGCCTGTTGCAGGCGTGCTCGACCAGCGTGCTTCCGGTTCGTCCCCCGGCGAGCAGTGCTTGCAGGTGCGCGCCGTCCCACTCCACCTCGTTGAGTGCCCAGGGAGCGTCACCCTGTACGACCGCGCGCAGCATCGCGGCGAAGAGCTCGGCGCAGTCCTTCCGCTGCCGGCCGTCGGCGAGCTGGGCGATGTGGTTGCCGGTCTCGATGATCGCGGTCACCGGGAGAAGCAGGTCGCAGTCACGGGCCCGCGTCTTTGCCTGGTACTCCTTGACCACCTGATCGCGGTCCTGGCACTTGCCCGGAATCCCGAGCAGATTGCAGAGAATGGACGTGTCGACGAACTCGACCCTACGAGCCACGCGTCACCCGATTCCCAGAAGCCGGTCGAACTCGGAGTAGTCGCGCTCGGGACGCGGCCGGGTGTCGAGACGCCCCTGCGTGACGACTTCGCCGAGCGACCCGGCCGCCATGGCCGCCGGGTAGCCGTCGAGTTCGGTGAGCCGGGCGAGCCGGCTCGTGCCCGTGTCGGAATCCCGCCAGCAGACCACGACGCCGTCGTGGTCCGCGGCATCGAGGGCGGAGAGCAGCGCCGGGCTGTGGGTGGTGATGAGCACCTGGGTGCTGTTCTCCGCCGCGGCCTGGCGGACCAGCCCGAGCACTTCGGACGCCTGCGAGGGATGAAGCCCGTTCTCCAGCTCCTCGACCACCAGCATCAGTGACCGTTCGTCCTGCTCGGCGTTGGTGGGTCCGAGATCGAGGCCCCGGCCGCCGGTGAGCAGCGAGGTGGTGATGGCCAGGAAGCGGAGCATCCCGTCACTCATCTCCCGTGCCGGGGTGAGGCCGAGTGGACCCTCGTTGAGCGCGATCATGACGTCACCCAACTCGGACCGGGTGACCGCCAGCGTCTCGATCTCGTGGTCGGCGAGGCCGCGCAGCAACTCCACCAGGCGCCGGAAGAGCGGATCGTTCGTGCGTTCGATGTTTCCCACCGCGGCGGAAAGGTTCTCGGCGGTGCGGCGCAGGTTGCTGTCCCGTGAGGGAACGTACTGGCGCATGAGGTGGGGGACGGGGTCGAGGTGGAAGACACCTTCCAGCGTGGCGATCATCGTCTCGGCGCACCAGACACTGTCCTTGCCGCCCTCGGTCTCCGGCGTCACCCGTAGGGGCAGCTGGGAAGTGAGGAGACGGGACCCGCGAAACCGTACGTTCGGGTCCCGGCCCTTCTTCCCGTTGTGCCACGTCGCCCACAGGTCACCGACGTGGGTGTTGGCCTCTCCGCTGACGAGGACGTCGTGTTGAAGCCCTTTACGCGTCGGTCCGGTGAGCCGTTCCTCGATGATCTGCACCTCTGGCTCGACCTGGACGGTCAGGTCCAGGCTGATCGGCCCCCGCTTCGTCCGCACACTGCACCCCAGCGAGAAGCGGTCGGAGCCGTGCGGGACGCATCCCGCCAGGCCGCCGCGCACAGCGCCTTCGGGGCCCCGCCGGCTTTCCAGCGCCTCGGCGATGTCCTCACCCCGGGCGAGCCGGGACAGCACTTCCAGGCCGTCGAGCGCGTTGGACTTCCCACTGCTGTTGCGCCCGATGAGGGTGGTCAACGGAGCGAGGGGGAGTACCTGGTCGCGGAAGCTCTTGAACGCGGTCAGCCGCAGCTCTTCGATGCCCTGGGCAGTCACATCGCCCAAGCTACCCCAGGCCGTCATTCAGGCGGCTTGCAGCGGGTCGGGGCCGGTCGCCCGGCGGCAGTCGGAGCAGCGGGCTGTGGGGTCGTGGGTGCGGAAAGCGCGGTCGCAGCTGTCGCAGGTGTGGAGGGGCGCGGGTCGCTCCGGGGACGGGGGAGCGGGAGGCAGCGGGGGTGGGAGGAGGACGGCGAGGCGGTGGGCCAGGAGGCGGCCCGGGTGGTGGATCGGGGTGGCCGGGAGGCCCGCAGTCAGGGTGGCGGGTGACCTGCTCCGGGGTCGCTCCGCGCTCCAGCCACGTGGTCACTGCGGGGACGAGTACCGCGATGTCGCGTCCGGGCAGCAGCAGGCGGGGATCGGCCAGCCGCAGGCGCGCGAGCAGGTCGGCGGCCGGTCCGGTCGTCGGTCCGGCCACCGGTCCGGCTGCCCGTCCGGTCGTTGCTCCGGTCATCGGTCCGGTCGTCGGTCCTGTGGAAGGTCCCGCCGAGGGTTTCGCCGAAGGGACCGGACTGGTGGACCCGTTCCGGCCCGACGCGGGGTGCCCGGACGCGCGGAGCGGCCGTACGGGCTCGGGTGCGGCACGGCGCGAGCCCGATCCGCCACCGTCCGGCGGCATGGTGCCGAGGTCTGGGGGTCCCTTCGAGTCGTCGCGGAGTCCGTGGCCGACGGCAGGACCACCGAGTACGTCGCGAGTACGTTCGTCGACGCCCTCATCCTGTCCGGGATGCGCTACCCGTTCCCGCCCGGGCGGTTCCTCACCTGGTCCAAGCGGAACGGCCTGCTCTGACCGCGCCGACATCGCTGGAAGGGGAGTCGAGAGCTGGTCCGAGCGGAACGGTCCGACGGCGGGCGCTCCGTCATCGGCTGGGACTGCCGGGTAGCGGGGGCGCACCCCCAGGCGGCTCGCGTCCTTGACGACGCCACGGCGGACCTGCCCCCTGGCTCGTGGAGCGCGCGGGTCAGGCTTCGCGGGTGAGAGGAGGGCCTTCGCGGATACGCGGGCTTCAGCTTCGCCGGCTGCGTTTCTTCGCGGCCTTCTCCTCTTCCTCCGCCCCCGCTTCTGCCTCCGGTGCCGTTCCCGGTGCCGGGTGGGACGGGAGCTTGGTGCTGCCGATGGTGGGGAGGACGAAGTCCTGGATGAGGGACTTGGCCTCGCGGACCATGGGGCGGAAGGGCCGGTAGCGGGAGAGGGTGATGAGCCGGGCCACGAACGGGGTCGAGCGGCGGACGAACTCGCGGGTGCGGGCGGTGTCCTCGGTGCGGTCGAAGACCCAGTACAGGACGACGACCATGAGGTGCAGCCAGAGCAGGTCCGGCAGCAGGCGGGCGAGTTCGGCGTCGAGCTTGGGGGCCAGGTCGGAGCCGGCCAGGACGTCGTGGAAGAGGGCGACGGCGGTCTCGCGGGCCGGGTGGGACTCGTTGGAGAACGGGCTCAGCGAGCTGTCCGGGTCGGCGGCCGTGCGGAAGAACTGCGCGGCGAACCCGTGGTAGTCCGCCGCGCAGTCCAGCCACGAGACCAGGGCGGTCTCCAGCCTCTGGGCGAAGTCCCGTTCCCCCTCCATACGGGACGCCGCGTCCGCCGCGTGGGCGTGGGTCATCTGGTCGTAGAACCCCTGGATCAGGAATTCCTTCGACTCGAAGTAGTAGTAGGCGTTGCCGACCGAGACCCCGGCCTCCTGGGCGATGGCCCGCATGGTCGTCTTGTCGTATCCGCGCTCCCGGAACAGCCGCATGGCGGTGTCCAGGATCAGGGTCCGGGTCTGCTCGCTCTTGCCGGTCTTCGGGCGGGCCCGGCCCCCCGGCAGCTCCCCGGCTGCGGGGGCGGCGGGGGCGGTTCGGTCGGTCTTGTCCTCCACCCGGGTGAGCCTATCCGGGGCCGCCGGGGTCGGTGTCGCATCCGTCCACGCAGGCCGGGGCCTCGGCGTCGCCGGGGGCCTGGGACCAGCCGGACACCGGGTCGTACGTCCATCCCGGCGGCACCGAGCACACCCGGCTGTCCGGTGCGGCGGTGCGGACGTGGTGGCTGTCCGGTGCGGCGGTGCGGACGTGGTGGCGCTGTGAGCCCCGGTACTTCGCCGCGCTGAGCACCGCGGCCCTCGCCAGCCGCCGCCCGGCCGGGCCGGTCAGCGTGTGCGAGAACTCCCGGTGGTCGGCCAGCGCCCACAGGCAGACGATCCACGCGCTGTCTCCCCGGTAGAGCTGCCCGCCGTCCCCCACGACGGTCACCTCCCCCTCGGCCGCCGCGTGGTCCAGCGTCGGGAAGCGCCGCCGGGCCTCCGCCGAGCCGACCGGCACCAGGTGCAGCCGGACCAGTTGCCGCTGCCGTGCCAGCCAGCGGGAGGCGAAGGCGCAGAGGCGGCAGTCGGGGTCGTACAGCACCGTCAGCTCCCGCACTGCCGGCTCCCGCACTGCCAGCTCCCGCACCGGCCGGCCCCCTCCGCCGGCCGGTGCGGGAGCGCTCGTGTCCCCGGCCGGACCGCCCGCCGGCCCCCCGGCCGGTCCTGCGGTCCCGGTCCGGGCTGAACCGCTCGCCGGCCCCGCGCCCCCGTCCCCCGCCGGGCCCGTCACCTCACGCCCCCGCGGCGTTCGGGCCGCCGGCCCACAGCGCGGGGTCCGTCAGGGTGGTCCCGTCGGGCCGGACCGGCGGGTACTGCTCGCGTTCCGCCAGGCCGCGGCGGCGGATGCGGTTGAGGACGTACACGTTGCCCAGGTGCATCGCGCCGAGCACCAGGAGCACCACCCCGAGCTTCACCGAGAGTGCCTCGAAGACCTCCCGGGCGTCGTCCACGGCGCTGCCGGTCTTCAGGTAGAGGGCGACGAAGCCGAAGTTGACCAGGTAGAAGCCGACCACCAGCAGGTGGTTGACGGCGTCGGCGAGCCGTTCGTCGCCGTGCAGCACGTCGGCCAGGAAGATCCTGCCGTTGCTGCTGAGAGTCCGCGCCACCCAGACGGTCAGCGTCACGCTGACCACCAGGTAGACGACGTACGCGAGGACGGTGAGGTCCATAGCGCGTCCCACCCCTTGTCACGCTTGTTGAACGTGTTCAAAACGCTCTGACGACAGGACTCTAGCGCCGTTTTTGAACACGTTCAAGAGGCTGGCCGCGCATGCCGCCCACGGCCCCGGAAAACACGGAAGCCCGCCCCCGGCTGGTGCGGGAGCGGGCTCTGTGCGGCGCCCTGAGCGGGCGTCAGTCGCCTGGTGGCGGGGACCTTACGTCCGAAAGGACGAAAGACCGAAAGGACGGAAGGTCAGATGGCCGGAAGGCCAAGAGGTCAGAAGCGACGCGTGATCAGCGCGCGCTTGACCTCCTGGATCGCCTTGGTGACCTCGATGCCGCGCGGGCAGGCGTCCGTGCAGTTGAACGTCGTGCGGCAGCGCCACACGCCGTCCTTCTCGTTGAGGATCTCCAGCCGCTGCTCGCCGGCCTCGTCGCGCGAGTCGAAGATGAAGCGGTGGGCGTTGACGATCGCCGCCGGGCCGAAGTACTGCCCGTCGTTCCAGAAGACCGGGCAGGACGACGTGCACGCCGCGCACAGGATGCACTTGGTGGTGTCGTCGAACCGCTCCCGGTCGGCGGCGGACTGCAGCCGCTCACGGGTCGGCTCGTTGCCCTTGGTGACCAGGAACGGCATGACGTCCCGGTACGCCTGGAAGAACGGCTCCATGTCGACCACGAGGTCCTTGAGCACGGTCAGGCCCTTGATGGGCTCCACCGTGATCGGCTTGTCGGGGTTGACGTCCTTGATCAGCGTCTTGCAGGCCAGCCGGTTCTTGCCGTTGATCCGCATCGCGTCGGAGCCGCACACGCCGTGCGCGCAGGAGCGGCGGAAGGTCAGCGACCCGTCGATCTCCCACTTGACCTTGTGCAGGGCGTCGAGCACCCGCTCCTTGGGGTCCGCCTGGATCTGGTAGTCGACCCACTCGGCCTCCGCCGAGACCTCGGGGTTGAACCGGCGCACCCGCAGGGTGACCGCCACCAGGTGCGAGGCGTTGTTCTCGGCCGCCGACAGGGCGTCCGAGTGGTTGTCGAGCGTCGAGGTGCTCATCAGTACTTACGCTCCATCGGCTGGTAGCGGGTCTGCACCACCGGCTTGTAGTCCAGGCGGATCGACTCGGCGCCGCTCGCGTCGACCTCCCGGTAGGCCATGGTGTGCCGCATGAAGTTGACGTCGTCGCGGGTCGGGAAGTCCTCGCGGTAGTGGCCGCCGCGCGACTCCTTGCGGGCCAGCGCCGACACGGCCATCACCTCGGCCAGGTCGAGCAGGTTGCCCAGCTCGACGGCCTCCAGCAGGTCCGTGTTGAAGCGGCGGCCCTTGTCCTGGACGGAGAGGTTGCGGTACCGCTCGCGCAGCTCGCCGATCTTCTCCACCGCGGCCTTGATGGTCTGCTCGGTGCGGAAGACCATCACGTTCGCGTCCATGCACTCCTGGAGCTCGTTGCGCAGCTCCGCCACCTTCTCGGTGCCGGTGGAGTTGCGCAGCCGCTCCACCTGCTCCTCGACCAGCGCGGCCGGGTTCTCCGGGAGCGGCGCCAGCTCGTTGGCGTGCGCGAACTCCGCGGCGGCGATGCCGGAGCGGCGGCCGAAGACGTTGATGTCCAGCAGCGAGTTCGTGCCCAGCCGGTTGGCGCCGTGCACCGACACGCAGGCCACCTCGCCGGCCGCGTACAGGCCCGGCACCACGGTGGTGTTGTCGCTGAGCACCTCGCCCTGCACGTTGGTGGGGATGCCCCCCATGGCGTAGTGCGCGGTCGGCTGGATCGGGATCGGGTCGGTGTACGGCTCGATACCCAGGTAGGTGCGGGCGAACTCGGTGATGTCCGGGAGCTTCGCGTCCAGCTGCTCCGGCGGCAGGTGGGTGAGGTCCAGGTACACGTGGTCGCCGGCGGGGCCGCAGCCGCGGCCCTCGCGGATCTCGGTGTAGATCGCGCGGGAGACGACGTCGCGGGAGGCGAGGTCCTTCATGACGGGCGCGTACTTCTC
Organism: Actinacidiphila yeochonensis CN732; assembly: GCF_000745345.1. Classification (NCBI taxonomy): domain Bacteria; kingdom Bacillati; phylum Actinomycetota; class Actinomycetes; order Kitasatosporales; family Streptomycetaceae; genus Actinacidiphila; species Actinacidiphila yeochonensis. The sequence continues at coordinate 2,074,956 of NZ_JQNR01000005.1, forward strand.
CATGAAGCGCTCACCGTCCTTGTTGCGGAGGATGCCGCCCTCGCCGCGGGCGCCCTCGGTGAGTAGGATGCCCATCCGCCAGATGCCCGTCGGGTGGAACTGGAAGAACTCCATGTCCTCCAGCGGCAGCCCGCGCCGGTAGACCGCCGCCTGGCCGTCACCCGTGAGGGTGTGCGCGTTCGAGGTCACCTTGAAGAACTTGCCGGTGCCGCCGGAGGCGTAGATGACCGCCTTGGCCCGGAAGACGTGGATCTCGCCGGTGGCCAGCTCGTACGCCACCACGCCGGCCGAGCGCTTGACGCCGTCGACCTCGACGAGCAGCTGGTCCAGGACGTAGAACTCGTTGAAGAACTCCACGCCCTCCTTGACGCAGTTCTGGTACAGCGTCTGGAGGATCATGTGGCCGGTGCGGTCCGCCGCGTAGCAGGAGCGGCGCACGGCCGCCTCGCCGTGGTTGCGGGTGTGGCCGCCGAAACGGCGCTGGTCGATGCGGCCCTCGGGCGTCCGGTTGAACGGCAGGCCCATCTTCTCCAGGTCGAGGACGGCGTCGATGGCCTCCTTCGCCAGGATCTCGGCGGCGTCCTGGTCGACCAGGTAGTCGCCGCCCTTGATCGTGTCGAAGGTGTGCCACTCCCAGTTGTCCTCCTCGACGTTGGCGAGGGCGGCGGCCATGCCGCCCTGCGCCGCGCCGGTGTGGGAGCGGGTGGGGTAGAGCTTGGTCAGGACGGCGGTGCGGCTGCGCTTGGTGGCCTCGATGGCGGCGCGCATACCGGCGCCGCCCGCGCCGACGATGACGGTGTCGTACGTGTGGATCTGCATGGGGGTGGTCGCTTCCCTGTCCGGCCCTGGCCTAGCGGATGTTCGGGTCGAAGGTGAAGATCACCAGCGAGCCGAGCACCACGGTGAACGCCACGGCGGTAAACAGAATCGTCTTGAGCCAGACACGGGTGGCGGGCTGCTGGGCGTAGTCGTTGATGACCGTCCGCAGGCCGTTGCCGCCGTGCAGCATCGCCAGCCAGAGCATCGCCAGGTCCCAGAACTGCCAGAACGGCGAGGCCCAGCGGCCCGCGACGAACGCGAAGCCGACCTTGGTGACGCCGCCGTCGAGCACCAGCTGGATGATCAGGTGGCCGATGACGAGCACCACCAGCACCACGCCGGAGAGCCGCATGAACAGCCAGCCCCACAGCTCGAAGTTGGTGCGGGTGGCGCGGGGGGTGCGCTGGGTGCGGGCCCGCGGGGGCTCGATCACCGGCGCCGGGTTGTCGGGGCTGTAGGAGACGCTGGAGCCGGTCAGCTCGACGGCGTCCTGGGGGGTGACCTCTGTTGCCATGTGTCGTCAGCTCCCGAACAGCACTCGTGCGGCGTGGCCCAGGACGGGGTAGATCGCGCCCAGCATGAGCACGATCCACAGCCCCATGACGCCCCAGAACATCTGCTTCTGGTAGCGCGGGCCCTGGGTCCAGTAGTCGACGGCGATGATGCGCAGGCCGTTCAGCGCGTGGAAGAGGATCGCGGCCACCAGGCCGTACTCCAGCAGGCTGACGATCGGCGTCTTGTAGGTGGACACGACCTTGTCGTAGTCCTCGGGGGAGACCCGCACGAGGGCGGTGTCGAGGACGTGGACGAACAGGAAGAAGAAGATGAGGACCCCGGTGACTCGGTGAGCCACCCAGGACCACATGCCTTCCCGGCCGCGGTACAGCGTTCCAGCCGGCACGGAAACAAACCCTCCGGGAGCGGGACGAGGGCTGCCGGCTTCGTGTCGGTCACGCCCGGCCGGGTACGGTCCACCGGCCCCGGCTATCGTAGCGACGCGGGATCGGCGCAGTACGGCGGGGTAGCCCTGTCGTGTTCGATCCCGCACGGTCGGGTGAACCTGGACGCCCGGCCAGCCGCAGCAGCCGGCCCCGGCACAGGCCGCGCAACTGCTCGGCCGCCACCATCGACTCGGTGTCCTGGTCGTGGCCGAGCCGGGCCCGCAGGCTGGTCAGGGTCTGGTCCAGGACGGCCGTGGGGTCGGTCTCGTCCAGGGAGATGACGAAGGCGTGGCCGAACCTCGCCTCGTAGGCGGCGTGCGCGGCGCGCAGGGCGGTGTGCACGGCCAGGTTGCCCGGGTCCGGGAAGGCGGCGGCGATCTCCCCGGCGAGCGCCTCGGCGAGGTCGTCGGGCGCCAGGTCGTAGGCCGCCTCCTCGGCCGCCGCGAGCAGTGCGTCGATGGTGGGGTAGGGGCGGTGGGCGGCCACCCGGCGGGCCCAGCGCCGCGAGCCGCAGCACTCCAGCAGGGCGGCTACGGCGTCCGCGGTGGCGGCGCTGTTGAGCCTTTCGAGCGGGGTCGGGCCCTCGGGCGGCGTGTCGCTGGTCAGTGGGACTCCTGGATCAGCGGGTTCGGGGGACGGTGAGCGGGGATGGACGATACGTGGAGGCCGGACGCCGGCCGCCGGCCGGCGGTGAGCTGTCCGCCCGGGGCGGTGCGTGTGGCTGAGTGCGTGTGGCTGCGTGGGTGTGGCGGTGCGTGCGGGCGTGTCGCTGTGGCCGGGCCGCGGCGGGCTCGGCCGTACGGGTGCGGCGGGCGCGGAGTGGGTCGCGCCGGTGCCGGGCGCCGTCGGGCGGGGCTGCGGGGCCGAGCGGAGTGGGGCGACACGGTTCGGCGCGGGGCGCCTCGGGTCGCTCCCGGGCCGGCGGATGGCCCCGGGGGTGCGCGCAGCCACTGTAAGGCGCGGCATGGGCCGACTCGCGTGCAGAGGGGCGGAATTCACCCGTTCGGGGTGAAGGGTTCGACGCCGGAACGGTGACGGGGGTTCGATGTGGCGTCGGCGGGACGGCGGTTGGCCCTCGGCCGGTTGTCGGCGGGCGCCCGCAGCGGTGGGCACGCACCCGCGGACGATCGGTGGACGTCGACACCCGTAGGGACGCGGCCGGGCGTGGGAGGTGAGACCGACTCTTTGTCAGTTCGACCTGGAACCCTGTCTGTTCGGTGCCGGGCAGGGCGGAAGGCGGCGGCCGGGGGCCGCCTCCCCCCACAGGAGCGTCCCCGGCCGCCGACTTGTACAGCGTTCCGCGGTCCGAAAGTGTCACCGGCGGTCATGGGGCAGGATGGGACGCGACGCCGGGGGAGGCGTGAGCGGGAGGCGGCGCGGCCTTACGGAGGGCCGGGCCGCGCGGGGCCGACGACCCGAGTCGCGGGGTCGCGGTGGCAGGGGAAGCGAGGGGGTGGCGCCAGAGGTGGACCTGGAGACCGCGGTCAGGGCGGCGCAGGACGGGGACGAGGACGCCTTCCGGGTCGTCTACCGGTCCGTGCAGCCGCAACTGCTCCAGTACGTGCGGAGCCTGGTGGGACCCGGTGACGCGGAGGACGTCGCCTCGGAGGCGTGGCTCCAGATAGCCCGGGACCTGCCGAACTTTCGGGGGGACGGGGACGCGGTCCGCGGCTGGGCCGCCCGGATAGCCCGCAACCGAGCGCTCGACCACATACGGGCCCGCAGCCGGCGGCCGCTCCCCGGCGGGGGCGTCGACGAGCTGCTCGGCCTGCCCGACCGGGCGGACACCGCCGACGAGGCGCTCGACGCCGTGGCGACCGACCGGGCGCTGGCGGCCATAGCCGCCCTGCCGCGCGAGCAGGCGGAGGCGGTGCTGCTCCGGGTGGTGATGGGCCTGGACTCCACGAGCGCGGCCCGGGTGCTGGGCAAGCGGCCCGGCTCGGTGCGTATGGCCACCCACCGGGGCCTGCGGCGGCTGGCCGAGCAGTTGGCGCAGTGGCCGTCCTCGGAGACGGCGCCCGGGGCGCCGCCGACGGCGCCCGCCGCGTCGGTGGTGGCGGCGTCGGCGGTGGTGCCGGCCGCCCGGCGCGGCGGCGGAAAGGCGGTCCGGGCGGGTGCCGGGGTCGCCGGTCGGCGCGGCAGGGGGCGGAGCGGGGCGAAGGCGAGGAAGAGGCCGTGCGGGGCGGCGAGGTGGCGCTTTCCGCGACCGAAGTGGCGCTTTCGGCGTCCGAGGTGACGCTTTCGGCGTCCGAGGTGACGCTTTCCGGGTCCGAGGCGCTGTGAGGAAGTGACATGAGTGACAAGGGACGACGCGACGGAACGCGGCCCGGACCGTTCGGGCCGCCGCCGGGCCTGCCCGGAGGGCGCCTGCCGGGCCGGGCGCCCCGTGCCCGCTGGCTCACCGCCCGGACCGCCGAACGCCTGGTGACGGGCGAACAGGTCCGGCTGGCGGACGCCGCCGCCGCCGACACGGCCGTGCGCCTGGCGTGGCTGCTCGCCGCGGCCGGCGGCCGCCGGCCCACCCCCGGCGCCTGGCAACCGGTGGAGGGCTCGACCGACGGCGGACGTGGCGGACAGGGCGGACACGGCGGATACGGCGCGGCTGTGCCCGCCGTGGACCCGGTCCGGGAGGAGGCGGCGCTGGCGGCGTTCCGCGCCGCGCGCGCGGCCGCGTCCCCGGCGCCGGCCAGGCGTGCGGGCCGGACGGCCCGGGCCGGGCGCGGCGGCCCGTGGGCCCTGGGCTGGCTCCGAACCGACCGGAACCGGACGGAGTCCGGGGTCGCCGTCCGCGCCCCGCGCGCCCGTGGCCTGGACGCCCGTGGCCTGGACGCTCGCGGCGCCGAATCCGAAGCCGGGGCCGAGTTTGGTCCCGGCCAGGGGGCCGGGCGGCGCGGCCCGCGGCCCTCGTTCGCCGCGATGGCCTCGGTGGTCGCCCTCAGCGGCATCGCCGTGGCGGTCGCCGCCGCCACCGGACGGGCCGGGCTGCCCGGTCCCGGCGGCGGCATGGTGCCCGCCGACAGCGGCCGCCCCGGGGTGCACGCCACCACCGCGGCGTCAGCCGGGGTGAGCGGCGGACCGGCCACCCCGGCCGTTCCCCCGACGCGGTCCAGGGAGTCGAACCCCGGCGGCTACCCGACCCCGTCCGCGGCCTTGTCCCCGACCGCCTCCCTCGCGGACGGGGGCCGGACCGCGTGTGCTCCGCCCCCGGAAGGCCGCTCCGCGACCCGCGCACCGGCCGGCTGCTGCGCGTCCGCCAGGTCCTGCGACCACCGGTCGGACGGCCGGGACCGGACCGGCGACGGTTCGCGGCACCACGACGGCTGGGACACCAGGACCTACGGCGACGGCGTGCCGGGGCGCGGGCCGAGCGGCGGCATCTCGTCGGGCGCCCCGCAGAGCGGCGGCGAGGACGGGAAGGACGGGGCGGACGACGTCGGCGGGGTACGGAGCGGGTCCATGCTGGTCGGCGGCGGATCGGACGGCAGGACCGGGTCCGGGCGGGACCGCCGCGACGGCGGCGCGAAGGGCGGCCCGGACCGTGGTGGGCAGGACCGTGGTGGGCAGGACCGTGGCAGGCCGGACAGCGGCAGACAGGACGGCGGGCGCGGCGGCCGCGGGCACGGCACGGCAAGCACCAAGGGCGGCGGCTTCACGGGCAACCGGAGTGGCTGCCCGGAAGGCGCCGACGCGGCGCGTACCGGCCGGGGCACGGCCGGAGCCTCGACACCGTCCTCACCGGCCTCCCTCGGTTCCACCAGGACGCGCTGACCAGATCCGGTCGTCCCTGACCGATCTTGACTGATTCCGACCCGAAAAGACCGGAGCGGTCCCGAACTCCGGACAGGACGTCAACTCCCCCGTATGCGGGCGTGACAGCGGCACCAGACGGCTCGTACGCTCCGCCGAAGGCGGAGCGGCGGGCGGCGGGCGGCGGGCGGCGAGCCGGGCGGTCGACGAACCGCCAGGCTCCCGGCGGTGTTCGCAGCCCAGGCGTCGGGCCCCGCCACGCCCGTGCGGAACACCCGTGCTCCGGTCGGCCCAGGCGGCTCCGGTGGCCCTGGGCGGGCCCGGTGGCCCCGGCGGCCCGGCGGCCTCGACGTCTCGGTCGGTGCGGCCGTCCCGGCATCCCTCGTCCGGCGTAGCAGCCGCATCCGCGGTGTCCCCCGTTCGACGTAGCCGCCCTACCCGCCGCGTCTGCTCCCTCGCGCGGTGTCCTGGCCCGGCCTCCGTACAACGCCGCCACAGCCGTGAAGTCCGCTTCGGCGGGGCGCGGTTGGCAGCCGGATTCCGGGACGGGGTGACACTTCCACGGCTCGGCGCGCTGTAAGGAGTAGGCCGACTGGTCATCGGCCCGGTGGACGCCGGTTCTCCCCGTATCGGCGTCCGCGGCACAGAGCGCGGCCGGGTGCTTTTCCCCCTGCCCGGCCGCGCTCGCCGCCCGCCGCGCCGAGCGGCCGACCCGCGTACCGGGCTCTCCGGTCACCGCTCCGCGATCACCGCCCACCGGGCACCGTCCGGGCGCTGTGAGGAACGTCCCAACCCCTGCCGCGACCCGCGCGCCGCCGCCCGCCACTACAGTTCGTGGCGGTTCCGTGGCGCTGCCGTGAGCGGCGGCGTCAGAGCAATCGAGCAGCAACCGAATGGAGGCGTGCGCGATGACGCGTGAATCGGAGTCCGGCCTGCCGATCGATCCGGTCTACGGGCCCGGGGCGCTGGACGGCTGGGAACCGGCCGAGCGGCTCGGCGAACCGGGAGAGTACCCCTTCACCCGCGGCGTGTACGCGTCGATGTACACCGGCCGGCCCTGGACCATGCGGCAGTACGCCGGGTTCGGCACGGCGACGGAGTCCAACGCCCGCTACCAGCAGCTGATCGCCAACGGCACCACGGGCCTGTCGGTCGCCTTCGACCTGCCCACCCAGATGGGCCACGACTCGGACGCGGCCATCGCGCACGGCGAGGTGGGAAAGGTCGGCGTGGCCGTCGACTCGCTGGAGGACATGCGGGTGCTGCTGCGCGACATCCCGCTGGACCGGGTGTCCACCTCGATGACGATCAACGCCCCCGCCGCGCTGCTGCTCCTGCTCTACCAACTGGTCGGTGAGGAGCAGGGCGTGACCGCCGACCAGCTCACCGGCACGATCCAGAACGACGTGCTGAAGGAGTACATCGCCCGCGGCACGTACATCTTCCCGCCCAAGCCGTCGCTGCGGCTGATCTCCGACATCTTCGCGTACTGCCGAACCGAGATCCCCCGGTGGAACACCATCTCCATCTCCGGCTACCACATGGCGGAGGCCGGCGCCTCGCCCGTGCAGGAGATCGCGTTCACCCTGGCCGACGGCATCGAGTACGTGCGTACCGCCATCGCCGCGGGCATGGACGTGGACGACTTCGCGCCGAGGCTGTCGTTCTTCTTCGTCTCCCGCACCACGCTGCTGGAGGAGGTCGCCAAGTTCCGTGCCGCCCGCCGCATCTGGGCCCGGGTGATGCGGGACGAGTTCGGGGCGAAGAAGCCCAAGTCGCAGATGCTGCGCTTCCACACGCAGACCGCAGGGGTGCAGCTCACCGCGCAGCAGCCCGAGGTGAACCTGGTACGGGTGGCGGTGCAGGGCCTGGCGGCGGTGCTGGGCGGCACCCAGTCGCTGCACACCAACTCCTTCGACGAGGCCATCGCGCTGCCCACCGACAAGTCCGCCCGGCTGGCGCTGCGCACCCAGCAGGTGCTGGCGTACGAGACGGACGTCACCGCCACCGTCGACCCGTTCGCCGGCTCCTACGTGGTGGAGCGGATGACCGACGAGATCGAGGCCGCGACGGTCGAACTGATGGAGAAGGTCGAGGGGTTGGGCGGCGCGGTCAGCGCGATCGAGAAGGGCTTCCAGAAGTCCGAGATCGAGCAGAACGCCTACCGCATCGCGCTGGAGACCGACGCGGGCGAGCGGACCGTCGTCGGCGTCAACCGGTTCAAGCTCGACGAGGAGGAGCCCTACGAGCCGCTGCGCGTCGACCCCGCGATCGAGGCCCAGCAGGCCGAGCGGCTGGCCCGGCTGCGCGCCGGCCGTGACCAGGACGCGGTCGACGCCGCGCTGGCCGCCCTGCGGAAGGCCGCCGCGGGCAGCGACAACGTCCTCTACCCGATGAAGGACGCGCTGCGGGCGCTGGCGACCGTCGGCGAGGTCTGCGACGCCCTGCGCGAGGTGTGGGGCACCTACGTGCCGGCCGACGCCTTCTGACCCGCGCGTCCGGCCGCCGGCTCCCTCAGCGGGTGGCGAAGGCGAGGACGCGCGGGCCGAGCAGCGACTCGACGCGGTCCAGCAGGGCGAGGGCGGACTCGGCGACCGCCGCCGGGGGGAGGTCGGCGCGGCTGAGCTCGCCGATCTCCCGGAAGAGCTGCTCCTGCACCCAGCCCAGTTGGGAGGCGACCAGACGCGCCGTCGGGTCGTGCGGCGGCGCGCCCGTCTCGGCGGCCAGCGTGGCGGCGAGTGCGTCGACCATCGACCGTTCGATCGCGTCCAGCCGCGCGGCCAGCGTCGGTTCGGCCCGGACCATCTCCAGGAACCTGCCGAAGCCCCGGGTCAGCCCGACCATCCGGTCCCCGTCGCGCAACTCCCGCCGGAGGGTGTCGAGTACGGCGTCGGTGGCGGACTGCCCGGCCGGGCGGTCCCGCACCATCTGCACCATCCGCTCCGCCGAGACCTCCTCCGGGTAGAAGACGAGGTCCTCCTTGGAGGGGAAGTACGTGTAGACGCTGTTGACCGACACCTCGGCGGTACGGGCGACTTCGGCGATCGTCACCTGGGCGAAACCGCGTTCGAGGAAGAGCCGGGTGGCGACCTCGGCGATGTGCCGGCGGGTGCGCCGCCGCTTCTCGTCACGCAGACCGACGGCGAGGATCTCCTCCGCGCGCGTCGACTCCCGCACACGTCCCCGGGTGATTTCGCTCACGGGTCCATCGTAGGACAGCGCGGGCCGGCCGCTCGGCCTGCCCGCGCCTGCCCTGCGCTGTGGACTCAACGCCTCACCGGAACGGGCGCCTTGTTCAGCAGCCGCTTCAGCCGGGGCCCGAACGGCTTCTCGATCAGCCGGTGGATGGCGTAGGCGAGCAGCAGCATCAGCACCACCGTGGTCGCGAAGACCGCGGTCGGCGGCAGGCTGGTGTGCTCGTTCAGCTTGCCGATCACCACCCAGCCCAGGTGCTCGTGCACCAGGTAGAACGGGTAGGTGAGCGCGCCCGCGACGGACAGCCAGCGCCACCGCAGGTTGGCGATCGGCGGCACCAGGGTCACCGCGATCACCGCGAGCATGCCCAGGGTGAGCACCACCAGGACCATCAGCACCGAGCGGTGGTGGAAGACCGTCAGGTTCTTCGGCGCCACCAGGGCCTTGACCTCCTCGCGCTGCCCGAGCAGGAACGCGCCGAGGACGACGCCCCAGGAGAGCGCGTCGTGGCCGAAGCGGCGGATCAGGTAGAGGCCCATGCCGGCCACGAAGAACGGGGCGTACTCGGGCATCAGCGCGAGCTTGAGGAAGCTCTCACCGGAGGACTCGGCGTACAGCGCGGCCACCGACCACACGGTGCAGAAGACCAGCACCCGGCGGCGCGACGCGCCCGGCCAGATCACGCACAGCGCGAAGAGGAGGTAGAAGCGCATCTCGGCCCAGAGCGTCCAGCACACGCCGAGCACCCGCTGGGCGCCGGCCGGCATCTGGAACATGGTGAAGTTCACCAGCAGGTCGGTGGGCGGCACGCGCTTGAGGCCCACGATGGCGAACGCCACGGTGATGATGACCAGGGCCGTCCAGTACGCGGGGTAGAGCCGGGTGATGCGGGAGATCGCGAATTCCTTGACGGTGCGGCCCCAGCCGCTCATCGATATGACGAATCCGCTGATCACGAAGAATATCTGGACGCCGAGCGGGCCGTAGGAGAACGCCCCGGCCAGGTGCGGGAAGACGTGGTTGGGGTCGCGGCCCCAGGCGGTGGAGATGTCACCGCCGCGCCCGCCGTAGTGGTAGGCGCACACCATCAGGGCGGCGACCATGCGCAGCCCGTCCAGGGCGCGCAGCCGGTTGCCGGCGCGCTCGCGGGGCGGTGCGGGTGCGGGCGCCGGCACCGCCGGCGGGAGGGCGTCCGGTGTGCCGGCCGAGGGCGCGGTACCGGGGAGTGCCGGGCCGCTGGGCCCGGCGGAGTCGTCTGCGGATGCGGGTAGGTGAAGGGTCATCCCAGAGCATTCTTGAGGGCGCGTGCGCGACGGGCGACACGGCGGACGGTCGGGTTGCGGGGGACGAACGCGAGCCGGGTGGGCACCCCGCCTGGCAGACCGAGTGAGGTCAGGCGGCGGCGCTTGAAGTAGGGGAGGGTGGAGGCGTCGAGGTGGGCGTCGAGCCACGCCGCGGCCTCGTCGCGCAGCCCCGGGTAGGCGCGGGCCTGCATGCAGAAGCCGACCGCGCGCACCAGCGGCGCGAGGTCGCGGGCGACCTCCTCGGGTGTGGGCGACGTCCAGGCGCGGACCGCGGCGGCGTCGGCGACGTCGGGCAGCAGCGCGTGCACCAGCGTGACCGGGATCCGGTTGCTGTTCTGGTAGGGCGCGAGCCGGTCCAGCAGCAGCCGGGTGCCGGTGCGGGCGACGGGGATGCCGTAGAGGACCGAGGCGGTCAGCAGCGCGGTGGAGAAGCAGCCCACCACCAGGGCCGGGCGGGCCCGCTGGTAGACGGCCTCGGCGAGGACGGGGGTGTGCAGCACGGTGAGTTCGGCACCCAGCCGCTCGGCCTCGGCCCGCAGCGGCTCGGTCCACTCGGCGGGCGCTGTCGGGTGCGGCTTGAAGACGATCCGGCGGTGGCCCAGGGCGGCGGCGCCGCGCACCATCGACAGGTGCAGCTCCTCTTCCTCCTCGGCGGTCAGGATGCCCAGCGCCGACAGGTACTGGCCCAGCAGCAGCGCGGCGTCCTCCGGCAGCGAGGCGAGGTCGTCGCCGCCGGCGTCACCCGCCGCCTCGGCCACCTCGGCGAGCACCTTGGTGAACTGCTCGCTGGGCACGACCTTCGAGGGCACCCCGTGCTCGGACAGCAGCAGCGGCGTCAGTCCGGGCACCAGGTCGAGGTGGAGCAGCCGGTCGATGCGGGTGTCCACCAGCAGGCCGATCTTGTTGCGGGTGGGCCCGTAGGACATCAGGCCGTCGGCGTAGACGGTGATGGGGGCGCCGACGAAGACCTGCGCGAAGGAGAGGGCGGGGGCGACCTGGATGGACTCCACGACCAGTTCCAGGTCGTCGTCGCCGAGGTCCCACAGCTGCCGGAAGTACCGCTCCCACAGGGGGATGTCGTCCGGGCGCGGCGACCAGCCGGAGGGGTGCATCGGGCTGATCGCGTCGTTCCACGACAGGACCCGGTCGAACCGGCCGCGCAGCGGGGCGAACCCGGGTGCCTCGGAGACCGGCTGGTGCGTCTCTGGGACGCCGGCGTTGTTGCTGACGACCAGCAGGCGCCGGTCGGCGGCGGGCAGGCTGCCCGCGTCGAGGGCGGCGGCCAGGGTGGCGATGCCGTACAGGGTGGAGGCGAGGAAGAGCTGGGTGCGGGCCATCAGGCGGTCACCGTTCCGTCGGCCGGGGCGGACGGGTGGCCGCCGGCGGTGTCGGGCGTGGAGTCGGGGCCGGCACCGTGGCCGGAGTCCGGGCCGGGGCCGTCCGGCGGGGGGCTGCCCGCGTCGGAGCCGTCGCCACCACCTGAGCGTGCCAGGCGCCAGCGCAACCGCCGTACCTTCGTGCTGCGTTCGAGGTCCATGGCGTCCAGCGCCTCGGCGAGCACGTCGGCCGGCAGCCGGCCCAGCGCGGCGGCGCTGCGGGCCTTGAGCTGGCGGGCGAGCGCGGGCTCGAACCGGTCGATGTTGTCCAGGTGGTGGGCGATGATCGCGCAGTAGGTGCGCACCGCCTTCGGCAGGAAGCGCTTCTCGTCCGGGTCGCCGGCGAGTTCGGCGATCACCTGGTCGAAGGAGCGGACGAAGTCGAGCTGCCGCTCGTCACCGATCTGGGTGAGGGAGCTGGTCACGCCGCGCCGGTAGTAGATGCCCATCAGGCCCACCACCGCGCAGGACTCGGCCTCCCGGTGCAGCCGCCAGATCCACGGCCGGTCCTCGGCGGTGCGCAGGTGGACCGGCATGTGCACCAGGCCCCGTTCCACGATCCTGCGGTGGTAGGCGCCGGCCCACGAGTACGGGTAGTCCACCAGCGAGGGGCGGTCCGCGGGCAGGATCGCCGAGCGCGGGTCGATCCGGGCGTTGCGGCGGCCGTGCGGGGCGCGGATCACGCTGCGGGCGCTGCCGGTGCACTGCACGTGGTCGGTGCGCAGGAAGTCGACGTCCAACTCGTCCATCGCCTGGACGAGTTTGGGCAGGTAGCCGGGGGCCATCCAGTCGTCGCCGTCCATGAAGGTGAGGTACCGGCCCTTGGCGGCGTCGATGCCGGCGTTGCGCAGCGCCGCCACCCCGGTGTGGTCGCGGCGGATGATCCGGGCGCCGGGCAGCGTCCGCACCCCCTCCTCCAGCAACTGGGGTGTCCGGTCTGTCGACCCGTCGTCCATCAGCAGGAACTCGAAGTCCGAGCGCGCGTTGGCGCGCAGGCTGCGCAGCGCGTCGGGGACGAAGGCCTGCACGTTGAAAAAGGGAACGATGACGGAGAGCTTGACCACCCTTTCACCTTAGGGGGCTTCGGGTCCCGGTACTTTGCCGCGCGCGTACTTCCAGGTAAACGGAGAATGGACGCACGGTGTCCGGAGGCTGTAATCCGTCCGGCACGCGAAGTATCGGCATGCTGTTTACCTTCCGTTGGCTTTCGATTAGCCCGATGCCCTGGCGCTCTTCCTACTGTCGATGTGTGCCAGAACGTACGTCAGGCCCGCTGCGGGTCACGGTGGTCGCAGACTCGGACACCCGGTGGAAGTGGGGCGCGTTGACCGCGCGCCGGATCGACCCCGAAGCCCGGCTGGACGCCCGCCTGTTGCGCGGACGGGCCACGCCGACCGCACGCCAGCTGGCCGAACTCGGCATCCCCGCCGAGTCGATGACCGAGCTGACCGCGCCCGAGCTGCTGGCCGAGGTCTCCGCGGACACCTGCGACGTGCTCGTGGTGTCCTGCGTGGGTGGCACCGTACAGGCACTGCTGCACGGCTTCGACCGCGCGTGGCGCGAGCACGCGCGGCGCCCGGTGGTGGTGACCGGCTACGTCGGCGTGGTCTACGAGAAGCTCGCCGACGGCCTGCTGCTGCGGGCCGGCGCGGACCTCGTCCTCGCCAACAGCGCCCACGACGCGGCGCGCTTCCGGTCGGTCTACTCCGGCGTCGGCCACCCCACCGGCTCCATCGTGGAGACGGCGCTGCCGTTCCTGGACGGCGAGCGCTACCGGCCGGACGACGGGCGCCCGTTCACCGTCACCTTCGCCGTCCAGCCCTCCGTTCCCGAGGGGCGGGCCGAACGGCTGCACCTGCTGCGCCGGCTGGTCGGGCACGCCCGCCTGCACCCGGACCGCGAGGTGCTGGTCAAGCTGCGCAGCAAGCCCGGAGAGCACACCACGCACATCGAGGAGAACCCGTACCAGAAGCTGGTCTCCTCGCTCGACCCGCCGGACAACCTCTCCCTCGTCTACGGTGCGATGGGCGAGGTGCTGGACCGCACCGACCTTCTGGTGACGGTGAGTTCGACCGCCGCCCTGGAGGCGCTGCACCGCGGCGTGCCCACCGCGATCCTCACCGACTTCGGCATCCGCGAGGCGCTGGGCAACCACCACTTCCTCGGCTCGGGCTGCCTCGCCTCCTGGGACGAGCTGGACGACGGCCACCTGCCCAAGGCCGACCCGGACTGGACCGCCGCCCAGGGCGTCGGCACCGTCGACCCCTACGGCGAACTGCGCGCCCGGGTGCGGGAGTTGCTGATGGCTCCCAAGCTGCCGCGGCTCGCGCCCTACTACACGCTGCGCACCGCTCCCGGGTACCTGCCCGGGGTGCTCGCCCGGCACGGCCTGGACCCCGAGGGGTTGCCCGCCGCCCGGCTGGCGCCGCGCGACCCCGGCCCCGTCCGCCGGGCCGCCCGCGACCTGCTGCGCAACTCCGCGCGGACGGCGTACCGGCAGGGCGTGCAGCGGGTGGCGCCGGCGATCCGCCGCTGGGGGCAGCTGTGACCCCGCCCCCGGCGGCCCCGATACCCCGCACACCTCCGGCGCCCGGGTCCGCGACCCCCGCCCCGGCCTCCCCGCCAGTCGACGACAGGAGCCACCTGATGACCACGACCGACCCCCGCCCGGGGGAGCTCGACAGCCCGGCGGGGAGCCGCGCCGTGCTCGCGGTGATCCCCGCCCGCGGCGGCTCCAAGGGCGTCCCGGGCAAGAACCTCGCCACCGTCGGCGGCGTGCCGCTGGTCTCCCGCGCCGTCCGGGCCTGCGCCGGCGCCCGCCGGGTGAGCCGGGTGCTGGTCTCCACCGACGACCCGGCCATCGCCGAGGTCGCCCGCACCGCCGGCGCCGACGTGGTGCTGCGCCCGGCCGACATAGCCGGGGACACCGCCTCCAGCGAGGCGGCCGTGCTGCACGCCATGGACGCGCACGAGGCGGCCGGCGGCGCGCTCGACGTGGTGCTGCTGGTGCAGTGCACCAGCCCCTTCATCACCAGCGAGGACATCGACGGCGTGGTCGCCGCCGTGGTCGACGGCGGCGCCGACACCGCGCACACCGTCGCCGCCTTCCACGGCTTCGTGTGGCGCGAGGACGCCGCCGACGGCGGCGGCAACGGCGTCAACCACGACAAGGCCGGCCGCCCCCGCCGCCAGGACCGCCCGCAGGACCTGCTGGAGACCGGCGCCGCCTACGCGATGCGGGCGGCCGGCTTCCGCGCCGCCGGGCACCGCTTCTTCGGCCGCACCGCGCTGGTGCACACCGACCCGGCCCGGGTGCTGGAGATCGACGAGCCCGCCGACCTCGCCCGCGCCCGCGCCCTGGCCCCGCTCCTCGACCCGCACGCGGCCACCCCCCGGCGGGACGACGTCGACGCGGTCGTCCTCGACTTCGACGGCACCCAGACCGACGACCGGGTGCTGATCGACGCCGACGGCCACGAGACCGTCAGCGTCCACCGCGGCGACGGCCTCGGCGTGGCGGCGCTGCGCAGGGCCGGCGTGCCGGTGCTGATCCTGTCCACCGAGACCAACCCGGTCGTCGCCGCCAGGGCCCGCAAGCTCCAGGTGCCGGTGCTGCACGGCGTCGACCGCAAGGACGTCGCCCTCAAGCAGTGGTGTGCCGAACAGGGCATCGCCCCCGAGCGCGTGCTGTACGCGGGCAACGACGTCAACGACCTGCCGTGCTTCGGCCTGGTCGGCTGGCCTGTCGCCGTCGCCGACGCGCACGACGTGGTGCGGGCCGCGGCCCGCGCGGTCACCACCGCCGACGGCGGCCGCGGCGCGGTCCGCGAGATCGCCGCCTGGCTGCTGGGCCCCACCCTCGCCGGCTGACGCCGAGCCGCCCGGCGAGGGCACTCCGAACCACTTCCCCAAGGGGCCCGACACCGGCCCCACATCCTCACAGCTAAGGAATCAACGTCGTGACCACGACCCTTCCCGCCAACCTCCGCGCCGTCGGCTCGCGCCACATCGGCAACGGCCAGCCCGTGTACGTCACCGGTGAGATCGGTATCAACCACAACGGCGACCTGGAGAACGCGTTCGCGCTCATCGACGCCGCCGTGGCGGCCGGCTGCGACGCGGTGAAGTTCCAGAAGCGCACCCCGGAGATCTGCACCCCGCGCGACCAGTGGGAGATCGAGCGCGACACCCCCTGGGGCCGGATGACGTACATCGACTACCGCCACCGCGTGGAGTTCGACGAGGACGGCTACCGGGCCATCGACGAGTACTGCCGCAAGCGCGGCATCGACTGGTTCGCCTCCCCGTGGGACGTCCCCTCGGTGGAGTTCCTGGAGAAGTTCGACGTGCCGGTGCACAAGGTCGCCTCCGCCTGCCTCACCGACGACGAGCTGCTGCGCGCGCTGCGCGCCACCGGCCGCACCGTCATCCTGTCCACCGGCATGTCCACCCCGCGCCAGATCCGGCACGCGGTGGAGGTGCTCGGCAGCGACAACATCGTCCTCTGCCACGCCACCTCGACGTACCCGGCGAAGCACGAGGAGCTCAACCTGCGGATGATCAACACGCTCCAGACGGAGTACCCGAACGTGCCGGTCGGCTACTCCGGCCACGAGGTCGGCCTGCAGACCACGCTGGCGGCGGTCGCGCTCGGCGCCGTCTTCGTCGAGCGGCACATCACCCTGGACCGCGCCATGTGGGGCTCCGACCAGGCCGCGTCCGTCGAGGGCACCGGCCTGGAGCGGCTGGTGCGCGACATCCGCATCATCGAGACCTCGCTCGGCGACGGCGTCAAGAAGGTCTACGAGGGCGAGCTCGGCCCGATGAAGAAGCTGCGCCGCGTGGCGGGCGTCGTCGCCGAGGCCGAGGCCGCGGCCGAGTCGGAGACCGCCGCGGTCTGACGCTCCTCCCGGGTCCTGTCCGCGGCGGCCTCCGGGCCGTCCGGACGGGGCCTGACGCGGGCCCGGTGCCACCCCGTCCGGCGGCACCGGGCCCGCACCGCACGCACCCCGGCGCCGACGCCGTCCGTACGCCTCTGCTCGTACGCCGTTGCCCGTACGTTCTTGTTCGTTCGCCGTTGCCCGTAGGCCGTTGCCCGTACGTTCGTGCTCGTACGCCGTTGCCCGTACGCCCTTGCAGGTTCCCGAAGGGACCCGATGGACCATGGCTGATCCTTCCCCTCCACCGGGTGCCGTCGCGCTCGTCGAGTCGCCCGTCCAACTGCTCAACGTGCTGGAGTGGGCGCACGCCCGCCCGGCCGCCGGGTCCGGGGCGGAGGACGAGCCGCTGACGGTCGTGGTGCTCTCCCCGTCCGACCCCACCAGCCGCGGCCAGCTGCGCCGGATGGCCGAACTGGCCCGTGACGAGGGCGCGGAGGTGCGCTGGTTCGAGGCCCGCGGTGGCCGCGGCGGACTGCTGCGCACCGCGTTCAGGCTGGCCCCGACGCTGCTGCGGGTGCGGCGGCTGGTGGTCGGCGACCCGTTCTCCCGGCTGGTGCAGGTGCTGCTGCCGCTGTGCCGCCAGGCCGACGACCTGGTGGTCGTCGACGACGGTACGGCCACGATGGAGTTCACCGAGATCCTCGCCCGCGGCGGGCGGCTGGTGCGCTGGCACCGCAGCGGACGCCGCCGCTCCCCGGCGGACGCCGCGTTCGGGATCTTCGCCGGCGCCGCCCGGCGGCGCCTGACGCCCGGCCGGGGTAGCCGCGTCGAGCTCTTCAGCGCGATGCCCGCGTCGGTACCCGACGGGATGGAGGTGCGCGCCAACCGGTTCGCCTGGACGCGGGGCCGGTTCGGGCCGCCGCGCATCCTGGCCGGTACCGACCTGGTGGGCACCTCGCTGGTGGAGACCGGCGTGATCGACGCCGACCGCTACCTCGCCGTGGTCCGCTCGCTGGCCGAACGGCACGGCATCCGGCGGTACTTCGCGCACCGGCGGGAGGCCACGGAGAAGCTGCACCGGCTGGCGGCGGAGACCGGACTGGAGATCGTCCGGCCCGACCTGCCGCTCGAACTCGTCGCCCGGTGCGGACCGATCGGCAAGTCCGTGCTGTCCTTCCCGTCCACCGTGGTCCACACGCTGCCGCTGGCGCTGGCCGGCACGGGGGTGGCCATCGTGGTCTGCGACATCGAGCAGGAGTGGCTGACGGCCGCGGCCTCGCCCCGCGCGCACTCGTTCCTGACCGACATCACCCACACCGCCCGCACCCTGCACGACCTGACCTGAGTCCCCTCGCCGGGCCGGTCCGCCCGGGTAGGCTCCGGGCGCGGCGCGCGACGGGCTGGAAGAACGGCTCGAACGCAGATCAACTACATATGTTTTGCCCCTCGTTGGGGCGGGAGTCACAGCGCGGCCATCCGGGTCGGGTGAGATGCGGGAATGGCGGAGGTCTCCAAAGAGCACCGGCGTGTGGCGGTGCTGACGACAGGCCCCCTCGCAGGGGACTCGCGCGCGTGGCGGGTCGCGGTCGCGGCGCACGAGGCGGGTTACCGGGTCACACTCATCGGGTGCGGCCCCACGGCCGTCGTGCCCGACGGCGTCGCGGTCCGGTACGTCGACGTGCCCGACACCCTCCGCACCCACCGGGAGCGCCGCCCGCACCCCGGCCTGCGCTGGCCGCTGGCCTACCGCAGCGCTGAGGCCCACGCCCACCGCACCGCCGGCATCGCCGCCCGGCGCGCCTTGCTGGCCACCCGGGCGGCCGAGCTCGACGTCGTCCACCGGGCCGTACCGCTGCGCGCCCTGGCCCGCTGCGCCCACGTGTTCGCCGGCGCGCGGTGCGCCGTACGGGCCGGCTGGACCCGGCTGCGGGCCGCGCAGCACCTGGCGGCGGTACGCAGCCGGCGCCGCCCCAGCGCCCGGCTGGACGACCTCGCCGCCGAGACGGCCCGCCTGCTCCTCGGCCGCCGCGCCTGGCGGCGGCTCGACCCGGGGCTGCTCGACGAGGAGACGGCGTTCGGGCCGGTCCTGGACACCGTCCGCCCCCATCTCGTGCACGCGCTCGGCCCCCGCGCCCTCGCGCTGGGCATCCGGGCCGCGCTGCGGGCGGAGGGCTCCGGCCACCGCGTCGAGGTCGTCTGGGACGCGCCCCCGCGCATCCCCGCCGAGACCCGGCGCGGGCAGGTCGCCGCCGACGCGCTGCTGCGGATGTTCGCCCGCGAGGCGGACGGCGTGGTCACGGTGGGGAACCGCCTCGCGGCCCAACTCCGCGCGGAGTACGGGCTGCCGGCTCTGCCCGTGGTGGCCCGCAACGCCCCGCCGCTTCCCGGCCGCCCCGCCTCCGCCGCGTCCACTGCCCCCGCCGGGCCGGGCGGGTCGGGCGCCTCGTTCTCCGTCGCGGAGGCCCCGGCCAGGCCCGTCCGCCGGGGCGACGTGCGGGTCATTCCCGGTCCGGGCTCCCTTCCCGGTCCGGGCTCCGTCCCCGTCTCGGCGCCCGCTGCCGCCGTCGCTTCCGCTTCCGCCACCGCTGTCGGTTCCGCCGTCGGCTCCGCCGCCGTCCTCCGCTCCGGCACCGTCTCGGGGGTCGGTACCGGTCTCGTTCTCGGGTCCGGCTCCAGGATCACCTCGCGCAAGGCCGCCGCCCGTACCGCCCGTGAGACCGGTGTGCGCGCCCGCTGCGGGCTGGGCGCGGAGACGCCGCTGCTCGTGCACGTCGGCCCGGTCACCCCGGACCGGGGCGCCGACACCGTCGTCGAGGCCCTGCCGAAGCTCTACGACCTGCACGCGGCGTTCGTCGTCCCCGACCCGGAGGACGATCCGAACATGGCCGAACTGCGCGACCGGGCAGCCCAGTTGGGTGTGCACGGGCGGCTGCACGTGCTGCCCTACGTGCCGGTGGACCAGGTCTCCGGGTTCCTCGCGTCGGCGGACATCGGCGTGCTGCCCGTCCACCAGCTCTCGCACCACCAGATGGTGCTGGCCACCCGCTACTACGAATACGCGCACGCCCGGCTGCCGGTGGTGGTCTCCGACGTGCGCGCGATGGCCGCGGCCACCCTGGGCACCGGCAACGGCGAGGTCTTCCGGGCCCGGGACACCGCGGACTTCGTCCGCGCGGTCGGCGCGGTGCTCACCAACCCGCGCCGCTACCGCAAGGCGTACGAACGCCCGGATCTGCTGCGCGAGTGGTCCTGGCAGACCGAGTCCGCGCCGCTGCTCGACCTCTACTCCCGCCTCCTCGGCCCGCACCGCTGAGGAAAACCCCTGGTCACGGGGGTTCCGGCGGCGTTAGTGTGCGGAGCGGCGGGGTGGTCCGGCAGGGTGGCCGCCGGCGAGGAAGGGGTCGCCATGGACGGGCACGGCGGGACGACGACTCTGTGGCGGCCCACCGGGCCGGCGGAGTTGGAGCTGGTGCGCCGGTCCGAGTGGCGCGCGTGGCCGCCGCGGCTGCCCGAGCAGCCGATCTTCTACCCGGTGCTGAACGAGGACTACGCCGTCCGGATCGCGCGGGACTGGAACGTCAGGCACGACGGCGCCGGGTTCGTGACGCGCTTCGAGGTCGAGTCGGAGTTCCTGAGCAGGTACCCGGTCCAGCAGGCGGGCGGCCGGACGATCCTGGAGCTGTGGGTGCCGGCCGAGGAGTTGGACGAGTTCAACGCGCACATCGTCGGCCCGATCGAGGTCGTGCACGAGTTCCGCTGAGCCGGGTTCCGCCGACGGCAGCCCCCTCTTCCGGGCGCTTCGGCGGCTGGGCGCGGTCGCGGGCACCGGGGAGGACGTTCACCGCCGTGGGCCTGAACCGTCGTCGGGACACCGAGGACTGGATCTCCCGCACCGGCTGACGGGATCGCGGGGCGCGGGCGGTCAGGGAGCGCCGCCCGTCCTGCCGCCGCCCGTCCCGCCGCTGCCCTTACCACCGCCGTTGCCGGTTCCGGTGCTGCCTGTGCCGCCTGACACGGTCGCGGGGGAGGACGGGAGGCGGGACGGGGTGGGCTGCGGCCCTGTCGTCTCGACGCCCGCCGTCGCTGTGCCGGTGGGCGTGGCGGACGCGGTGGCGGTCGGGCGGTGGGGGTGGCGGTGGCGGCCGGCGGGGTGAGCGGGGCCATGGGGGTCTGACGCGGGCCCGTGGTGGTGGGCCACAGCACGGCCAGGACGGCGACCACCGCGACCGTCGCGCCGCCCGCGGCCGCCGCGCGCAGCGTCCGGCGCCGGGCCGCGCGCCGCCGGACCCGCCGGAACGCTCCGGGCGGCGGTGCCAGCTCCGCCGGACCGGGGTCCTGGCGCAGCAGCACGGCCAGCTCCTGGTCGCGGGGGTCGTCCCAGGGCTCAACGGGCTCAACGGGCGTGATCAAGGTGTTCTCCCAGTCCGGCGCGGAGGAACTCCCGGGCGGCGTGCAGATCGGCCCTGACGGTTCCTTCTTTTCGCTTCGTCAGCAGGGCGATCTCCCGGACCGGCAGGTCGGCGTAGTAGTACAGCAGGACGGCGGTGCGCAGCCGTTCGGGCATCGACTGGACCAGCAGCCGCACCGGGACGGAGGTCTCCGCGCCGGGCTGCTGCCGGGCCAGCGCGGCCTCGGTGCGGGCGCGCCGCACCGCCCGGCGTTCGCGGTCCAGCTTGCGCCAGTGGTCGCGTACCAGGTTGGCCGCGGTCACGTAGAGGAACCCGCGGGGCTCCTCGACGGCGGTCCAGTGCGTCCACAGGCGGGCGAACGCCTCGGACGCCATCTCGTGGGCGATGCCGTCGTCGTCCGTCAGGCGGCGGCACCAGCCGGCGAGACCGGGGTAGAGGTCGGCGAACAGCTCGGCGGCTGCCCTGTCCTTGGACCGGCTCAACTCTCTCCAGGTGATGGGGCGGTGAGGGGGAGGCCGGGGCTACGCCGTGGGCGCCGAGGGGGCCGCCGACGCGAAGACGACCACGTTGTCGAGGTAGCCGTCGCCGGTCCGCGGGCCGCCGCACGTTATCAGGCGCAGTTCCGGGTCGTCGGTGTCGCCGTAGACCTCCTGGGTGGGGAACCGGTCCTTGGCGACGGTGCGCACCGCGTCCACCGTGAACGCCACCGACAGCCCGTCCTTGAGCCGGACGACGACGCGTGCCCCCGGCCGCAGGCGGGACAGCCGCAGGAACACCCCGTCCCCGTACCGGCCCACGGTCACGTGGCCGAGGATCACCGACGGCCCCGTCCGGCCGGGGGTGGGCGAGCCGCTGTACCAGCCGGCCGGGGCGTGCGCCCGGACCGGCGGCACCTCGACGGTCCCGTCGGAGGCCAGGCCGAGCCGCATGAGCGGGGTGTCCACCCCGATGGCGGGGATGCTCAGGCGCACCGGCACCGACCGCGCGATCGGCGCCGCCGTCGCGGTGGCGGTGACCGAAGGGGGTGCGGTGGCCGAGGGGGGTGCGGGGGCCGTGCTCCCGGTCGGCCCCGCCGCCGGGTCGGGCGCCACGGGGGCGCCGCACCCGGCGGCCAGCAGGGCCGTCAGGCAGATCGCGGTGAGGACCGCGGGCGGCGCGGCCGACCGGGAGGTCCGCAAGGTCAGCCCCGGCCCTGGAGCCGGCGGCGCATCACCAGCGCGCCCGCGCCGAGCACCAGCACCCCGGCGCCGGCCGCCTCCTCGGCGGTGTGCGACGTGCCGGCCGCAGGCGTCGGCACCCCGGTGTCGGGGGCACCCGAGGGCACCGCGACGACCTGGCCGCCGCTGGACGAGCCGGTGCCGGTGCCGGAGCTGCCGGTGCTCGGGACGGCCGACGGGACCGCGGCGGCGGTGCTCGACGGTGTCGCGGTGGCGCCCGAGCCGGTGCCGCCCGACACCGCGCCGACCGACGGGGTCGGGGTGGGAGCCGGGGTGGCGGAGGAGCCGGCGTCGGCGAGAGCCGTTCCGGCGCCCGCCACGGACAGCACCGCCGCGCAGCCGAGGGCGGCGAGGAAGGACCGTGTACGCATGGGGAGTCTCCTGTCGATCGGCCGTCCGACGGCCCCTTCGGGGGCGCCCGGCGGCTTCCGGTGCGGAATCAGACGGAGAGACGACGCGGTACGGGTGGCTGCTGTAAAGAGATGGCAAAGAGTGCGCGGCCGGGTTTCAGCCGCGATCCTGCCCCGGTGGCAGGCCCGGCTCCAGGCTCCGGTAACGGCCCCGGTCACGGCCCCGGTCACAGCCCGGGACACGGTCGGCGCGAACCCCGCAGGGGCCTGGGCGCCGTTGGCGTTCAGCCCGCCAGGCCCGCCCAGTCCTCCAGGATCTCGCGGGCAGCCCGCGCGCCCGAGGCCATCGCGCCCTGCTGGGAGCCGGTCGCCCGGTAGTCGCCGCACACGTAGCGGCCCGGGCCCCGGCGGGTGGGGCGGGTGAAGGGCCAGGGCGGGGGCATCGCGGGCAGCGCCTCCAGGATCGGGCGGGCGGCGACCAGGCTCCACCGGCTGGTGTCGGCCCCGTACAGCTCGGCCAGCACCGCGCGGACCCGGGCCTCGGCGCCCGGCGAGTCGTCGGTGCCGAGCACGGACGTGGCCACCAGGTTCTCGCCGCGCGGCGCGTACGTGGGGGCGACCTCGCTGAGCACCACCGTGTTGAGCACCCGCCGGGCGCTGTCCACCAGCAGCGTCGGCTCGGCCAGCGGCGCGGACCCGGCGGCGTGGTAGTACGTGGTGACCGAGCGGGTGGGCGGCACCCGCAGGTCCGGCAGCAGCCGTGACGCGGCGCCCGGCCCGGTGGCGACGACGACGGCGCGGGCGGCGTGCTCGCGCCCGTCCGCGGTGACGACGCCGGTGTCGGACAGCTCCCGTACCGGCGCCTCCAGGACGACGGCGCGCGGCGGCAGGTCGCCGGCCAGTTGCGCCGGGACCGCGCCGATCCCGTCGGCCGGCAGGACCTGCGTGCCGCGCAGCATCGACCGCCACACCAGGTGGAAGAAGCGGCTGGACGTCTCCAGCTCGTCCTCCAGGAACACCCCGGAGAGGAACGGCCGCAGGAACGTCTCCACGATCTCCTCGGAGAACCCGGCGGCGGCCAGCGCGGTGCGGGTCGTACGGTCGGTGCCGCGCACCAGCGTCCGGGGCGGCAGCAGCAGGGCGCGGGCGCTGAGCACGGTCAGCGCGGCCAGGTCGCGGACCGAGGCGAGCCGGCCGGGCAGCAGGTCGCCGGCCATCCGCGGGGCGCGGCTGGGGTCGGCGAAACGGCGCTGCCCCTTCGGCGTGTCCACCAGCACGCCCGGCGTGAACGGCCGCAGCCGCAGCGGGCGCAGCGCCAGCCGCCGTTCCACCTGCGGGTAGGAGGTGTTGAGCACCTGGAAGCCGCGGTCCAGCCGGAAGCCGTCGCGCAGGTCGGTCCGCATCCGCCCGCCGACCCCGTCCCCGGCCTCCAGCACCCGTACGGTGCGGCCGGCGGCCACCAGGTCGCGGGCGCAGGCCAGGCCCGCGAGCCCGGCTCCGACGACCAGGACGTCCACCCGCGCATCCTCCGCCACGACCTCAGCCCTTCCGTTGCCCTGCCGGCCCCCCGGGTGCCCGTTCGCCACCCTGCCAGCCCGCCTCCCCGGCCCGGCTCCGACACGGCGCGCCCGGCTCCGACACCCGGCCGCGCACCGCCGACCGGGGGAACCCGCGCACCCTGAGCGGCGGTTCCGCTGGGTCTCCGGTGGGCCTCCGGTGAGCTTCCGGGGGCGGGCAGAGCGCGCGGCGAGGAACGGCTGAGGCGCGTCCGGAGTGGGGTCCGGACGCGCCTCGGCCAGGTGGGCCGGCGGTCAGCCAGGCCGCTCAGTCGCAGGAGCGGACTGGGGTGGCGTCAGAACTGCACGTCGGCGCAGGAGTAGAAGGCGTTGCCGGTGTCGGCGATGGTCCACACCCCGACGATGAGCTGCTTGCCGGTGTGGCCGGTGGGGATCGTGCCCTGCTGGGTCACCGTGGTGGGCGGCTGAGCGCCGTTGTACGCGACCTTGAGGAACGGCGTGGGGTTGATCTCGGAGCGGGTGAGCGGCTTGTTCGGGTTGTAGGTGTTGTTGGTGATGTAGTACGAGAAGTCGGTGGTGGAGTGCTGGGCGGTCAGCTTCCAGGTGAAGGTGTACTTCTGGCCGCCGGTGACCTTGGTGGCGGGCCAGGCGCCGTTGCGCGGGTCGTCGAGCTGCGCGAAGCGGGCGATGCCGCCGCTGCAGATGCTGCCGTCGGCGGGC
The DNA here is from genome assembly GCF_000745345.1 of Actinacidiphila yeochonensis CN732. NCBI lineage: Bacteria > Bacillati > Actinomycetota > Actinomycetes > Kitasatosporales > Streptomycetaceae > Actinacidiphila > Actinacidiphila yeochonensis. The sequence continues at coordinate 2,099,431 of NZ_JQNR01000005.1, forward strand.
CCGGCGGTCGGGAAGCCCTTGGGGCCCTCGACGCTCTGCGGCTCGTACTGGATGTCGCCGCAGTTGGTGACGGTCCCGGCCGCGCACAGGGCGGCCCGGCTGGGCGGCGTGCTGACGTAGCCGTGGCTGCTGGCGCTGCCGGTGCTCAGCACGACGGCGGAGAGGGCGCCGAGGCCGATGACGCTGCCGGCGATCTTCTTGCGCATGGTGTGCTCCTGTGTGACGGAGGGGGTGCCGGTCCGACCGGGACCGTGCGGGCTCGCCGGATCAGTGACCGGAACTGCGACCCGATCAGCGACCGGATCAGCGACCGGATCAGCGACCGGATCAGCGACCAGAACAGGGATCGGAACGGGGATCGGAACAGAGATCCCCGAAGGTCTAGACCAAGTCGGCGAGCTAGCGTCAGCCTTCCATCGGGCCGCACGAAAGCTCAGTCAAAGCCGCTTTTGCTGCGCGAGGGGTGCGCCGTGGTGTATGGGGCGGATGGGGGGCATGGGATCGGCCGGGACGTCAGTCGGGGGAGCCGAGCAGATCGAACGGGTGATCGATAGCATCGCTCTGCCCAGAAGCGTGTCCGCACCGGCGAATCGAGAGCATCATGAGCGAGGACGTCCTTTCGGTGATCCCGACCGACCCGCTGTGGCAGCCCGAGAGGTCCGCAGGCGAGCGGCTCGCCGCTGTCCTGGCGGAGCTGGCCTTCGGGCTGCCGAGCGAGGCGGACGTCGAGATCGACATCACCTGGCACGACGTGGTCACCGCCGTCGACTGCGGCGCGAACCTGGAGCGGATCGGCTGCCCGCTGTGCGGGGACTCGATCGACGCCGGGTGGTGGGAGGACCTCCTCGAATCCCACGCCGACGACGGCTTCGCGACCCTCGCGGTCGACGCCCCGTGTTGTGGCGGCGCGACCTCACTGGACGCACTGCTGTACGACTGGCCCTGTGGATTCGCCCGCTTCGAGGCGGCAGTCTGGAACCCCGAACGGACCTGGTTCGGCGACGAGGAACTCGCCCTGCTCGGCTCCCTGCTCGGACACCCCGTGAAACAGGTCAGAGCCCACATCTGACGGGTTCGGCCTCGTGCTGCCGTACGTGGCTGACCGGCCGCCGCCGTGTGCGCGGCAGCAGCACGGGTGGAGATCGCTTCCCGTGCCCCGAGCAGATCGCCCCCCCGTCCGGAGATACGCTGCGCGGGTGATCGATCAGACGGTGGGCTGGGACCCGCTGACGGCTCTTCCTGAGGGCGAGCCGGAGAAGTCCTTCGGCGGACGTTGGGAAGACCGCCTCTGGCAGAACGTCCCGGGCCCCTTCTACACCGGAGCGGCTGACAACTGCTGGACCGGCCGCCTGCACGCGCCTCGCCATGTGCTCTACGGCGGTGAGTACGTGAGCGAGTACGTCTACCGCCAGCCGACGACCCCCGCCGATGTCCTCGGCCTGCTGGACGCGGCCCGGAGCGATCCGTACGGCGGCTACGCCTGCGACGGCGACAGGTGGTGGACCCCCGGGTCCGTCCGGGACTGGTGGCGGGAGCGCGGACGGGTCACGGATGATCTGGCCTCGCTGCTGTCCGCGTGGTCCGCCGGCGGCAACGCCGAAGAGGAGGAGGCCGCCGAAGGGCTGCGGGACTACGCCGCGTACATCGCGGACGGGTTGGCCGGGGACCTTCGCAGGTACGTGTTCCGCCTTGAGGAAGGGCACTACCCGGGGCCTTCCGCGACGCTGCCCCGTCTCTGACCATCCGAGGCCGGCCCGCCCAAGGTCAGGGCGTCGCGCGCTCCTTGGTCAGCAGGGTGCCGCGCGGGCCGAAGCCGGAGGCCGAGTAGAAGGCGAGGGCGTCCGCGTTCGGGGTGAAGATCCCGGCGTGCAGGAAGGCGGCGCCATGGGCCGAGGCGATGCGTTCCGCCGCCGCGACCAGCGCTCTCCCGACACCCTGGCCGCGGTGGGTTTCGAGGACCACGGTGTGCAGGTCGGCTCCGCGCCGGGGCTGGAGGATCTGGTGGTCGGGCGGCTCGGGCAGCAGCACCACCTCGGACATGCCCACCACCTCGCCCGCCAGTTCCGCGACGGTGATCAGTACGGAGGGCCCGTCCGCGAGGAGGCCCTCGAAGTGCCGCCGCACGGTGTCGGCCTCGGGAATCCGGTAGAGGTCGGGTGCGAGCCGTACGTGTGCCTCGGCGTTGGCGAGACGCAGGCGGACCAGCGCGGGGACGTCCGCGCGCTCGGCGGACCGAACCGTGATCGACATGCCGCCGAGCCTTCCACCGCATCCGGTCCGGCGCCAGGGCCCACGGCCGCGTGTCCCGGCGGACCACTCCGTCAGGCGCCCGGCCGGACGCGGGACGGCGGCGCCGCTCGGGGGTGCCGGCGGGGCCGGCCCGGGTGCGGCGGATCAGCCTGCCGGTCCCCGGCGGCGGTCGGCGCCGAGGGTGGCCTCGACTGGTTCCGGGGCGCGTCCGCCGCGAGCGGTGCGCACACCGGACACCACGAACGCGACTGTATGTAGTGGATCTTGTGCGCTTGGTGACTATCCTTCTGGTGGCAAAGCATTGCCAACACCGTGTTCCTGGAGGATTCGTGGCAAGTATCCGCACGCGCCTGGCCCTGCTGGGCTCGGCCGTGGCGCTCACCGCCGGCGCCGTCGTTCCCGCACAGCTCACCGCCGCAGCCCCGGCCGCAGCCGCAGCGGACTACAGCTGGGTCGCTCTGGGCGACTCCTACACCGCCGGTGTCGTCCAGGCCGCCGGCGACGTCTTCGAAATTCCGCGCGACGGCTGCGAGCGCACCGACCAGTCCTACCCCCAGGTCATCGAACGCGACCTCGGCTCGTTCTTCGAGCTGACCAACGTCAGTTGCGGCGCCGCCACGATCGAGGACGTCACCTCTCACGCCCAGGTGCCGGTCGGCCGCAGCGTGCCGGGCGTCCCCGACCCGGAGGCCCCCTTCGACCCGGTGCCGCCCCAGTCCGAGGCGGTCAATGCCGGCACCGACGTGATCACCGTCGGCGTGGGCGGCAACACCCTCGGGTTCGCCGACATCCTCTTCAAGTGCCTGGAACTGGGCCAGGGCACTGAGGGGAAGGGCACGCCCTGCAAGGACGCCCTGGCCACCGGCATCCCGGCCAGGCTGACCAAGGTCAGCACCGACTACGACCAGATGCTCGCCAAGCTCCACGAGAAGGGCCCGAACGCCAAGATCCTGACCGTCGGCTACCCCACGATCATCCCCAAGGACACCTCCAAGTGCCAGTACGGCCACCCTCACCAGTTCCTCTCGATCACCCCCGGTGACCTGGACTGGCTGCGCACCGACGTCCTGGAGCCCCTCAACACGGCCATCGAGAAGTCGACCGCCACCCAGGACGCCGCCACCTTCGTCAACCTCTACGACTCCTCCGAAAACCACAGCGTCTGTGATGCCGACAAGTGGGTCGAAGGCGTCCTCGACACCGACAACCGGCCGGCCCTCGTCCACCCCAACGCCAAGGGCCACCGCAACGCCGCCGACGAGGTCACATCGGCGATCCTGAACGCCATCGTCCCGAAGGACTGACCCGCGGGCGGTACCCCGCCCCCGCCTCCGTGACCAGTTGCCTCCGGCCTTCGGGCCGGAGGCAACTGGCACTTACGCGCCGGTGTCCGGGTCGCCCGGGGGCCGCAGCCCTCCGGGCTTCTCCGGCAGGGCGAAGGAGCAGCGGCCCGGCACGTTCGTGTGGCGCCCCGCTGAGGGCGGCAGCCGCGCGACATCCTCCTCGCGCACCTCGTGCCCGTCGGCGCACAGCTGTTCCAAGGGCGGTTCCAGGCCGGTGGATGAGGTGGCCCGCGACGCGACGTGCGGTGGCGTGACGCGGGGCGTTCCGAGGTCGTGACGCGGGGCGTTCCGAGGTGCCGTGCCGAGACGGCATGACGCGGTGCCGTCCCGGCGGCGCCGTTACGCGGTGGCGTCCAGGGCGGCCAGGGCGGTCTCGGCGACCTTGGCGTCGTCGCTCCAGTGCCCGCCGGCGACGCCGATCCCGCCGACGACGTCGCCGTCGATGACGATGGGGAGCCCGCCGCCGAACGGGACCAGGCGGTCTATGGCCGAGATGCCGGCGGTCAGCGGGGTGTCGTCCTTCATGACCTCGGGCCACTGGCCGGTCGGCATGCCGAAGCTGGCGGCGCTGTACGCCTTGTCCTGGGAGATCTGGACGGCCTGGAGCGCTGCGCCGTCCATGCGGGCGAAGGCACTCAGCTGTCCGGTGGCGTCGACCACCGCGATCGCGGAGCGCTGGCCGGCGGCCTCCGCGGCCTCGATCGCGGCGTCGACGAGCCTGCGGGCAGTGGCGTTGGTGATGGAGGCGATCTGCCGGACTCCGGTGCTCATGGAAGGGCTCCTTCTGCAACGGCCGGGCGCGCGCGGCACCGGCTACCGAGTACCTGTCAGCATGCGTACCCATGGTCGGGGCGACTCCGGCAGCGGCACCACCTCGGACATGCTCAGTACGCCGCGGGGAGGTCCATCGCCGGGGAGGTGAGGGTGCACTCGGCCCAGACGAGCTTGCCGGGCCCCTCGCGGTCCAGGACGCCCCAGCGGTGGCCGGTGAGGATGTCGACGAGGGCCAGGCCCCGGCCGTGCTCGTCGTCCTGGTGGGCCGCGCGCACCCGGGGGCGCTTGTCGTGGGCGTCGTGGACCTCGATCCGCACGCCGTCTGGGATGCGCACCACCTGGGTGCCGACCTTGCGCCCCTGCACCCGGCCGTGCCGCACGGCGTTGGTCATCAGCTCCGAGAGGACGAGCGAGGCGGTATCGGCCAACTCGCCGCACTCCCAGCGATCCAGGGTCGCCACCAGGTCGTGCCGCGCCCGGTTGACGCTGCGGGCCGTCGCGGGCCACAACCGCAACGGCACCTGTGACACCAGCACTTCGGGGTCGTCCGGGCCCAACGGCTCCTCCCACTGCGGGGTTTCCGTCGGGGACGGGCCCTCCGCGAGGACGTACGCGGATGCCACGTACGCGTCGGCCTCGGTTCCGGCCTCGGTGTCAGGTCCGGTGTCGGTGTCGGTTCCGGAGGCGGCGTCGAGGTGGGGGTCGGTGTCGGTTACGGAGGTGGTGTCGGCGTCCGTGTCGGAGACGGGGTCGGGGTGGGAGTCGGCGTCGGACTCGCTCTCGGACCCGGACCCGGAGCCGGGCGCGGGCGTCTGCGACGGACGGGGGACGTGGACGGAGCTGGAGGCGGGGTGAGTTGCCCGTTTCATGGTGGTACCTTCCATCGGCCCGACAAAAATATTTCGGGCCCGCCATATGTGCGTACGAGACGCGAAAGGCCTTACGTTCTGGGGGAGTTAGGGAGGGTTTGCGATACCCAGGCGGTGACAGGGTGCAACAATGCGGCCTCGCTTTGTGGCCAACTGTCATTCAGAGTGACACCTGAACGGCTAGCGTTGCAGCCAAGGGGGCGAATTCTGGGAGTCAACTTCCGGAGCGCTTTTCCGAGCCCGGGTGACGTGTCGTCACGCCCCAGCGGACTTTTCTGCTGTGGCGCAGAAAGTTCCTTGCTCCAGCGGAACTTCCGCCTGGAGACTGGACCTCACGCAGAGGAGTAGCCATGGACTTCGACATCGAGGCCGCCTCGCCGGCACTCTGCCGGCTGCGGCTGGGCAGCGCGTTACGGGAGATCCGCCTCGCCGCGAACGTGAGGGGCTCGATGGTGTGCAAGAAGCTCATCTGGAGCCCGTCCAAGCTCACGCGCCTGGAGACCGGCGAGAACGCGACCGTCGAGAAGGCCGACATCATGGCGCTCTGCGAGATCTACGGCGTGGAAGGGAAGTTGCGGAGCGAGCTGCTCGACTACGCAACCGTCACCAAGACCCGCAAGGACTGGTGGGCTTCCCCCGAGCATCGGCAGGCGATCCCTCCGGGGTTCCGGGCCTTCCTCGACCTGGAGGCCACGGCGACGGCACTCCAGAACTACGAGGCCGAGTTCGTACCTGGCCTGCTCCAGACCGAGGCATACGTTCGGGTGATCCACGAGGCGGCCTACCAGGGCTTGCCGCCTGACGTCATCGACAAGTCCGTCGCCATGCGCACCAAGCGTCAGGAAGTCCTCGACCGGACGGACCCGGCGCTAAAGTTCACAGCGATCATGAACGAGGCGGTGCTGTGGCGGCGGGTCGGGGACTCCGGGGTGATGCGCGAGCAGCTCTCCCACATCGTGGAGGTGGTGGAGTCTCGGCCCAACGTCCATGTGCAGGTGGTTCCGTACAGTGCGGGACATCACCCGGGCATGAACGGGGCGTTCTTCGTCTTCCAGTTCCCGGAGAAGCTGGGGCTGAAGCCGATGGTCTACCTGGAGAACCTGGCGGACGCCATCGTCAAGCGTGCGGAGCCGGACGTTGAGCGGTACGCGGACGCGTTCTCCGAACTGAGGGCCCTGGCTGCGGGACCGAAGGAGTCCCTGAGCCTGATCAAGCAAGCGATCAAGGAGCATTGATACCGATGACCATCACGGCCGACGCCCTGACCGGAGCCTCCTGGTTCAAGTCGACCTACAGCAACGACCACGGTGGCGCCTGCGTCGAGGGCGCCCGCCTGCCTGGGGGTGGGATGGCCGTTCGGGACTCGAAGGACCCGCATGGGCCCGCGCTGCTGTTCGCCGCTGAGGCGTGGGCCGCGTTCACCACCGCCGTGAGTGAGGGCGAGTTCCCGACGGCCTGACATCGCCTGTACCTCAGGCCCCGCCGCCCGCACCATGGTCGGCGGGGCCGTCGTCGTACCCGGGGTTCGGCCCGAGGCAGCGACCAAGGAGGAGCCTTGACGATCATCTCGGCCAGCACCCTGCCCGAAGCGCTCTGGTTCACGTCCAGCCACAGCAACGACCACGGCGGCAACTGCGTAGAGGCCGCGCGCCTCACCGGCGTCACGTGGTTCACGTCCTCGCACAGCGACGCTGAGGGTGGCAACTGCGTTGAGGCGGCCCAGCTCGCGAGCGACTGGTTCACCTCCAGCTTCAGCGACAACCGGGGTGGCGCGTGCGTCGAGGGCGCCCACCTCGTCAACGGCGGTATGGCCGTTCGCGATTCGAAGGACCCGGAAGGCCCGGCCCTGCTCTTCTCCCCCGAGGCGTGGTCCGCCTTCACCTCCGCCGTCACCAACGGCGACTTCCCGACAACCTGACCCTCCCGGCAGCCCCCACCCCAACCGTCATCCGCGCCGGGGCCGGCTCCGACCCCGTCTGTCCCGGCTCCCAGAACGGCAGGGGCAACCTCGTGGTCCGCCCCCACGAAGAGCCTGATGCCCGAGACGCCCCGACTTTCGCTATAGCGCACCGGATCGAGCCCCTGGACCATGACGGGGACACCCGCTCGGTGTACGGATCGTGATCAAGTGTCCTGAGTGCCAAGCTTGTTGGTGATGCCCAGGAGCGGGAGGGCCAGCCCGCGCTGGTCGCGGATTGCCCGGATGGCCTTTGCTGTGTCGGCGGCTCCGAGGGTTTCGGTAGGCCGATGGCGAGGTGGTGGAAGGTGGCCAGGGCGAGGGGTGCGGTGCCGGTGTGAACGGTGGCGGCGTCCTCGGCGTAGGCCATGTCTCGCACACGGTGCTGGGACTCCATTGGTCCAGCAACTGCGGATGACGGCGGCGAGTTCGGCTGGAGCGGCCTGGTGGGCTTCGAGGCTGGTGACGGTGTGGACCGTCTCCCCTGTCTCGTGAGATCACCTCCTGTTCATTCGGGATCGGCTCGGACGGGATCGATGCGCACGGTGCGGCTGATCCGGTAGCGGGTGGTGAGATAGCCACCATCCATTCCGCCGTCTCGGAGCAATCCGGACACGCCAAGGCGACGCACCTCCTCGATCAGGCTCGGTCGAGTGATCGCCGAGGTCCCACCGCTGACTGAGATTGCTGCGGGTGCCGGGTCGCAGGGCGCGTTGACTGGCCCCCGGGCGCGGCGGTCCATTGACGTGCTTCCACGGACAAAGGCGCTTAAGCCGAGGGAGGCGAACGACGTCATGGATGTGCCATCGACGCACAACGGAGCCTGACCTGCACCGGACGTGGCGGCGCTGGGCGACACGATCACAGAATCAACCAGAGGAAGATGTGGATTCCGTTCGACTGGAAGAGGTTGATCTCGGACTGGAGATCAACGATCAGGGCTGTGCCATGCTGCTCATGGACGAGTATTCATGCAGCATCCTCACTGTGGACGACAAGATCGACCCTGTCCTGATCCGATTTGAAGGATGCACGCAGGTGAAGTTCGGCTATCCGAACGAGGAGGCACTCAGAGGGCGTGAAATCTACGGCGACTGCCCCCACGTGGTCGTCGAAGTGTTTGGCTCCGACTGGTTCGACGCCCTTCAGGAGCAGAACAGCATAAGATTCCCGGACGTGAAATGGGCCAGAAAGAGGCACTTCGCCTGCTTTTTTTCGGAATGTACGGGCGAGTTCCTGGCAGATAGGGTCCATGCGAAAAGGATCGACGGCGACTTCGACGGCATGGCAGTGGCGGCCATGCGGTCGGCGCTAGCCCTTCAGACCAGGGGCTACCCGAGTCTGCTCCCTCGTCGAGAGGTGTGAACCCTGGTGCGACGCGCGTTTGGACCGGCGCGCCGTCCCGCCTCCCGGAGTCCCCCGTCGACCGCCGCGCTCCGCCTCACCGGTCGGGTGACGGGCGGGACGGAGGAGTTCGTGCGGACAGCCCCGAGGGGCCGCTGCGGACCTTCGCTCCTCGGCGATGTCGCGCGGCAGGGTGATCGAGTATCTGCCGGTGGGCTCACTCGTGCCGGCTGTCCTTCCCCGGGACTCAGGATCCGTTGGCGGCGACGGGTGGTGCTACCTGCTCGTGCAGGTGGGAGTCGATGCCGGCCGGGAGCGCGGCGCCGGAGAGGTAGCGTTCGAGCATGTCGCGCCGCTCGGCGAACTGTCGCTCCTGCTCGGCGAGTTGGTCGCGGACCTGCCGGACGCGGCCGAGGAGCGCCGAGCAGTCGCCGTCGGGACGCTTCGATCCCGCGCACGGGATGATCTCCCGGATGAGTTCGGACGACAGGCCCGCGCGGTACAGGTCCTGGACGAAGGCGACCTGGAGCACCGCCTGCTCGTCGTACTCCCGGTATCCGTTGGCGCGGCGCTCGGCGCGCAGCAGCCCCTGCTCCTCGTAGTACCGCAGCGCACGGGTGCTGGTCCCGGTCGCCTCGGCGAGTTCCCCGATTCGCATCGTCCGGCTCCTCCATCCACCCCGGCCCGTCGGCCGCCCGACGCACCGCCGACTTGACCTTGACGTCAACGTGAAAGTCTAGCGTGACGGCCATGACAGCGACTGAACGAAGTGCGCAGCGGGCCGTCGACCAGGGCGCGGCGCTGGTCACCGGGGCCGGAACGGGTATCGGAGCCGCGATCACCGAGAGACTGGCCGCGCAGGGTACGGACCTGGTGCTGGTGGCACGCGACTCCGCACGACTGGAGGCGGCGGCGGCACAACTGCGCGCCGAGCACGGCGTCGACGTGCTGACGGTGCCGCTGGACCTCTCCCGGCAGGGCGCCCCCGCCGAGCTGGCCGAGCGGCTGGCGGAGGCGGGGGTCGAGGTCGGCGTCCTGGTCAACAACGCGGGCGCCGCCCTGGTCGGAACGGTCGGCGGCGCCGATCCGGCGCGGATACGCGGGCTGGTCGACCTGAACGCCTCGGCGGTCGCGGAGACGACCGCGCTCTTCCTGCCCGCCATGCTCGCCCGTGGAAACGGCGCCATCGTGAACATCGCGAGCACCGCCGCGTACGCCCCCGCGCCCTACAACGCCGCGTACGCCGCGTCGAAGGCGTTCGTCCTCTCCTTCACCCACGCGCTCTGGCACGAGACCCGCGACACGGGCGTCCGGGTGGTGGCGGTCAGCCCCGGCGCGACCGAGACCCCGATGAACCCCGGTAGCGCCCGCGGCAAACGCCGCCCCGGACAGGTCGCCGACACCGTCATGGCCGCCCTGCGCGGCCGCGGCCCCGCCGTCGTCGACGGCCGCGCCTTCGTGTTCCAGACCTTCGTGTTCAGCCGGCTGCTCCCCACGCGGACCGCGGCCAGGATCACCGGAAGCTACTTCCGCAAAGGGGCCCTGCGAAAGCAGTCCTAGCGCTCTGACCGCGATGGTTCGCCGGGTTGGAGGCCGTCGAGTCATTCTCTCCGTGACGGTCTCGTGGAGGTGCGGGGCAGCCGGCTGATCGCCGTGGCCCCGGCCAGTCAGACCTTGATGACAGTGACGCGTCCGCCGCAGAGTGCGGAGATGTCGTCGGGGTCCGAGGTGAGGACGGCAACGGGTTGTGGTGCGGCCAAAGCAGTGGCGGCGAGCATGGCGTCGATGGCGTGCCTGTGCCCGTGCAGCCCAGCGGCTGAGAGAAGGCCGGCTGCGTGCTGGGCGACCGTCTCGGTGATCGGTTCGACTGTCAGGCGGGAAAGCGTCCAGTCCAAGGCAGAACGGTTGATTCGAGGGTGGATCACCTCCACCAGCGTGGCCGCTGAGGTGATCACCCGCAGGTCGTCGGCGCGGGCCAAGGCAAGCCAGCCCGTCACCGCCCGGTCGCGTAGGACGGCTTTGGCCAACCCTTCGCTGTCAAGAACGATGGAGCCCCCAGGGGTGGCGGGGGAGCGGATCATGCGGCGTTCGCTTTGCCCGGCCTCTGCTCGCGACGCGCCTGGAGCAGTTGGTCGCGCAGGGACTGGATCTCCTCGTCGGTGACAGGGCCATGCTCGGCCTCGGCGACCTGGATGAGTTCGTTGAGGTTGTCTCGTTCGATCTGGCGGGCGACGGCGGACGTCACGTAGGCGGACAGCCCCGAGGGGCCGCCGCGGGCCTTCGCGGCTTCGGCGATGTCGCGCGGCATGGTGATCGAGTACTTGCCGGTAGGCTCACTCATGCTACCTATCCTACCTTCTATCCTCCCCACGGCGCGGGCGTCCGCGGCCAGGATCACCGGAAGCTACTTCCGCAAAGCGGCCCTGCGAAAGCAGTCCTGCGAAAGCGGTCCTAGCCGGCTCCGTAAGTGAGTGAGGGACGGCGCGTCGCAGTGAAACCGCAGGTCATCGACTCTGCGGTCGGGACGTCGCCGAAGGCCGAGGGCACCGTGCCGACCGTCGGCGGAGTGCCGTGGTCCGTGCCAGGGCGAGGCGGTCATGGGGGTGCCGGGCCCCGGCCGCTCACTCGGTGCGGAGGAGTGTCGGATCGGGCCTGCGGTCGGTGACGGCCCAGGCGGGCGGGGTGGCTACGGCGATGCCGCACAGCGCGACCGCGGCCATGACGGCGACCGCACCCAGGTGGGCTCCGACATGACCCGCGGTGATCCGGTCGAAGGCACTGTTGAGGAGGACGTCGGTGACAGCGGCGAGGGCGCCGACCATGATCATGGGGATGGCGGGATACCAGAGTTGGGCTCGTCGCAACGTCGACGTTTCCGCGCCCGCGACCACCAGCGACGCCGTCACACGTCGGCGGCTGACGGCGGCGTCGTATCCGGTGATGGCCAGAGTGGTCAGCAGCAGGAGGGCCACGGCTGCGGCCGCCGTCCAGGTCACGGCCCGGTAGGGGGCGATGTTCGCGGCGGACTGGGCGAGTTGCAGGGACGTGCTGTCGATGACGGCGGCGGGATCGGCGGCCAGGACGCGTGAGCGGACGGCCGATTCGGTCGCGGCGGTGCCGTCGGTGAACACGAGGAGTTCGCGTGCGGGGGGCGCGGCCGTCGAGGTGCCGGCAAGGGCCACCGGGGGGATCAGCAGGTCCGCGGTGAAGGCGCCGGCTCCTGAGACGCGGGGAAGACGCAGGACCGCGGAGGG